>JAKBBE010000002.1 GCA_021826035.1 Pseudomonadota bacterium
TCAGGATCGCCTCCTCGAGCGCGGCGATCGAGGAGCCGACCATCTGGGTCTGGTCGTACCACTTGTACAGGTGGATGGCCTTCGGCTGGGTCTTCATGAACGCCGAGAGGCGCTGCTTGACCTTGCGTGCCAGGCTGATCGAGTCTGCGTTGTCCTGCTGGTAGACGTCGAAGGTCACCGCCGGCTTGCCGTTGTCATCGACCAGCAGCCACTGCGGCACCGTGCCCATCGTAATCTTGGCGATGTCCCCGAGGCGCACGATGCCGTTGGTCGCGGTGCGCAGCGCCACTCTGCGCACCGAGTGCAGCGATGTGAACGCATTGTTGTTGATCGCGAGGTACAACAGATCGTTGTCCTCCAGCCGCCCGACGGCCTGCACGACGTTGGTCTGCGCGAGCGCCTGGGAGACCTGCGCGAGCGTCAGGCCGAAGGCGCGCAGCTTCTCCTCATTGACCGACACCTGCACCTCGGGGGTCTTCCCGCCGAGCACCCCGACGCGGCGCACGCCCGGAATGCCAGTGAGCAGCGGGGTGATCTCGTACTGCGCGAGCTGGCGCAACGCCGTCGGCGGCACGCTCTTGGAAATGAGCGCGTACGACACGAACGGCATGATGATGTTCGGACTCATCTGGATGATGTCGTAGCTGGTGCCCTTCGGCAGCGTCGGCAGTTCCTGGGCGAGCGCCGCGTCGACCGCGAGCAGCGCCTGATTCATGTTCGAGCCCCAGGGAAAATCGACGTAGATCTGCGCCGAGCCGCGCGAGGTGGTGGAGGTCACGTTCTGCGCGCCGGGAATAGCGCGGGTGCTCTGCTCGAGCGGCTCGGTCACATCGACCAGCATCTGGCGCGCCGGCATGCTGCCGGTGCTCACTTCGATCCGGATGCGCGGAAAGCTGGTCACCGGGAACAGCCCCACCGGCAGCGAGATGGCCGCGAACACCCCGGCGAGCGCGAGTGCAAAGGCAATCGTCAGGAGCGAGCGGCGGTGCCGCTCGACCCATTCGGAGAAGCTCACGGACTCGTCCCCGGCTCGCCGGACTTGGCGATGCGGATGTGCATGCCGTTCTCGAGTTGATAGTCCCCGGCCAGCACCACCGCGGCGCTCGGATCGAGCGCCCCGCTGATGATGTCCTGATCGTCGTATTCATCGAGCACGCGCACCGGCACCTTGTGCGCGATGCCCTCGACCGCCTGAACGACGTAGGGCGCGCCGCGCTCGTTGACCAGCAGTGCCGCGTGCGGCACGAGAAAGCCCTTGACCTCAGCGGTCGTGATGCGCGCGCGCGCCACCTGCCCCGGGATGAACTTCCCGGCCGGCAGGGCGATCTGCACCGGCACCAGTCCGGTGTTGGGAATACTCGCCGCGCCGCTCATCGCGACACGGGCGCGCACCCAGTCGTCCGAGCCGGTGGCCTGTACCACCGCCGAGTCCCCCACCGCCATGCTGAACGCCTGCGAGGGCACCACGCCGGCGGCGAGCACCAGGTGATCCGGGGAGGCGAGCGTCAGCACCGGGGTGCCCATGTTCACGATCGTGCCGGTCAGTGCCGAGAGCGTCGTGATGACCGAGGCGAACGGTGCGCGCAGCACCTGCGGGCCACCGGCGCCGGTGGCCCGCAGCGCGGCGAGATTCGCTTGCGCGTCGAGCTGTGACTTCTCCGCCGCCGCCAACTGCTCGTTGGTCGCCAGATGCAGGCTGTAGAGCTTGCGGGTGCTGCGCACCAGCGCATGCGCCACCTTCAGCGAGGAGATCGCCTGGTGATAGGCCGCCGCCGACTGCGGACTCGGCAGGATCTGCACGAGCTGCGCGCCGGCGACCACTCGCTGACCGACCCGCACATACACCGTACCGATAAGGCCGGACTCGGCGGCCATCATTGCGAGTCCGCCGGTATTGCTCGGCTCGACCGTTCCGTACGCGACCACCACGTGCGGGAGGCTGCCGCTGCGCAGCGGCGTCAGCGTCACCAGCACGCTCGGGCTGGAAGTGTCGGCCGCCCACACCGGCTGCAGCAGCGCCGCGCCGCTGAGCGCAAGACAGAACACTCCGAAGATCATTCGGCGGATCATGGCGTCCTCGTTATATCTGGGCGACCGGGACGATGCGCACTTGCGGCAGTCCGAGTCCGAGCTCAAGGGTGAAGGCGATGCGCGCCTGGCCGAGCGTCCGCTCGAGCGTGTCGGCCTCGAGCCGCCGCGCAAGCGCGCCCGTCAGGTAATCGGCGAGCGCGCGCTCATCGAGATCCCCACGTCCATACGCGCGCTGGGCGGAGCGGGCGAGCCGCTGCGCGGCGAGTGCGGCGCGATGCGCCTGACGCACCGCGCGATGAAGCCGGCGGATCTGCACCGCAAGTGCGCGCACCGTGCCGACCGCGGCATCGAGCCGCGCCTGGTACTGCGCATGCAGCACCAGCCGGGTGGCACGGGTGGCGGCAATCTGACCCTGATTGCGATTGAAGATCGGCAGATCGAGCTGGGCAGTCGGGCCACCGTTGCGGATATTGCCGTTGTCCTGGTCCCACTGCGCCCCGAGCACCAGGGCGGGGAATTGCCCAAGGATCGCAGTGCGCACGTTCTCGTCCGCCGAGTGATAGCCCATCTTCAGCGCTACCAGGTCCGGCCGGCGCTCAGGGAGCGAGGCGAGCAGCGGCGCGATGTGGCGCGGCAGCGCGACCGCCCGCGCAGCGGCGATCGGAAAACGCACGGTCGGCTCCAGACCGAGCAGCGCATCGAGCGCCTGCCAGGCGCGCAGCTGCGCCAGCGTCAGGTTGGCGAGCGTCTGATCGGCACCGGCCTTGGCCGCGAGGATCGGTGCGAGCGAGCGCATGTCCAGACTGCCGCTTGCCGCAGCGGCATGTGCCGCGCGGGCTTCCCGATCGAGCAGCCGCGCCTCGCGGCGGCTGGCGCGCAGCGCGTCATGTCCCCAGTACAGATAGACCGCGAGCACACGCGCCTGCTGCGCCGTCTGCCACTCGCGCCACAGCAGGCCGGCGTCGACCTGCTCGAGCGCATCGTGGGCGGCCGCGACCCGGGTGTGGTAGGTGATGATGGACTGGACGTCCTCGGCGAGCGTGGCCGTCCAGGACGGCGCCACGCCGGCGCCGCCGAGCTGCGGCTCGTAGACCAGGCCCGCCACGGGATTGGGCAGCAGCGAGGCCTGCAGCAGACTCGCCTGGGCCGCGGCCAGATACCCGCTCTCGGTGCGCAGCGCCGGATCGTTCAGCACCGCGAGCAAGCCGATGTCGCCGGGCCGCAACGGCCGATTCACTCGGATGCGCCGCGGCGACGCGCCGGGCTGCAGCGGCGGCACCTCGGTACGCAGCGCGCTCAGTGCCCCGGCCAGATGCGCCTGGCGGGGCAGCGGCAGGGCATGGTAGGTGGCGCAGCCGCCGAGGAGCGCTGCCACAGCGAGTGCGCCGAGTCCGCCGAGCCGTGCCGGGAAGCGCCGGCCGCATCCGGCGCCGGTCGAGCAGGCCGCCGCGGGACCAGAACCGCCAATACGGTGCATCGCGATTTCCGTTTCTCCAGACCAAAACCCTACCGACCGACCCGCAGCGTGGCCGGCGCGGACACATTGCCAGTCATTGCTGACCAAGTCCTGACGAGCGCCGCAGGCCTCCGGCGCGGATAATGAGGCCAGACCCAACCCCTTTCCTCGACGCGAGTCCCATGAGAATACTGCTGGTCGAAGACCACCAGGCGATCCGCGAGATGATCGCCGATCATCTGCGCGAGCGCGGCTTCGCGGTCGATGCCTTCGAGCGCGGTGAGCATGCGCTCGCCGGGGCCCGCGTCGCCCCGGTCGACGCGGTGGTCCTGGACCTCGGTCTGCCGGACATGGACGGCATGCAACTGCTCGGCGAGCTGCGCATGCTGCAGCCGCAGGTGCCGGCGGTGATCGTCACGGCGCGCGACGGCATGGAGGAGCGCCTGTTCGGACTGAACTCGGGAGCCGACGACTACATCGTCAAGCCGTTCAACCTGCTCGAGCTCGAGGCCCGCCTGCGCGCGGTGCTGCGGCGCGTCGGCAGCCGGCGCGAGACCCGCTACACGCTCGGGGAGATCACCTTCGACACCGTCACCCGCGAAGCGACGGTGCTCGGCAAGCCCCTCGATCTGACCCGCCGCGAAGCGGCGCTGCTGGAGGAACTGCTGCGGGTGCCCGGCCAGGTGATCACCAAGGATCGGCTGGAGGATCGGTTGTACGCGCTGGAGGACGCCGGCAGCACCAATGCGCTGGAGGCTGCTGTCTCCCGTCTGCGCCGCAAGCTCGCCGGTGCGCAGGCCACCGCCTCGATCGAAACCAAGTGGGGCATCGGCTATCGCCTGGTTGAGGGTCCGGTGCCGTGAGCCGCGCGCACAGCCTGCGTCTGCGGCTGCTCGGGGTGATGTTCGCGCTGTTCGCACTCGGGCTTGGCGCCTCGTTCGTGTCGTACCGGCTGGAGGTGCACAACGTCATCGCCGGCCTGCGGGCAAGCACGCTGCAGAATCAGGCTCGCGAGCTCATCGAGGCGCTGCGCTTCGATCGCGCCGGCGTCCTGCAGGTTCGCCTCTCGAAGGACTGGGCCAAGGTCTATGCCGACCCCTCGCGCCGCTTCAGCTTCACGGTGTTCGGCGCCGATCATCGGCCGCTCGCGAGCTCGGCGAACCTCACCACCCCTCTGCCCTACATCCCGGTCGATGCGCGCGGGTCGGTCGGCCCGGTCGAGTTCATCGGCGTCGGGGCGGCCAAACAGCCCATCGTCGCGGCCCGCGGGCCGGGCGGACTGACGGTCGTGGCGGCCCGCTACCGCATGAGCAGAGGCACGCTGGTCGACAGTCTGTTCGCCGAGGACTCCGAGCACGTCTCGGTGCTCATCGTCTTTGCCCTGCTCGCGCTCGGCCTGATGTGGCTGATCAGCGGCTGGAGCCTGCAGCCGATCGAGCGGGCCTCGCGCGAGGCGGCGCGGGTCGGGCCGCGCGAGCCGGATCTGCGCATCTCGGCCGGCGGTCTGCCGCGGGAGATCCAGCCGCTGGTGGAAGCCGTCAACGGCGCACTTGACCGTCTCTCGCGCGCCTACGCGGTGGAGCGGCGCCTCACGGCCGATGCGGCTCATGAACTGCGCACGCCGCTCGCGGTGCTCAATCTGCGCCTGCAGCGGGCGCGCCTGACGGGCACGACGGACTGGCCGGCGGTCGAGCGCGAATTGAGTCAGATGGGTCGTCTGGTCGATCAGCTGATCGACCTGGCGCGCAAGGAGTCGCTCTCGTATGAGCGGCACGGCGAACCGCTGCCGCTGATGAATCTCTCGCGACTGACGCGCGAGGCGGCCGCCCAGGTGCTGCCGTTGATGGAAGCGCAGGGTCGGCGGCTCGAGGTGCACGTACCGGATGCCGTAGAGATCCGCGGCCGGTCGGATGATCTGCGCGACATGGTGCGCAACTTGCTCGACAACGCCCTCGTGCACGGACAGGGCACCGTCAGTGTGCGGATCATGGCGCCGCCCGTGGAGCACGGGATGATCCGGATCGAGGTCCGTGATCAGGGCCCGGGGGTCCCCGCCGGCCAGGAAGAGTCGGTGTTCGAGCGCTTTCACCGCATCAACGCTCAGGCACCGGGCTCCGGACTCGGCCTGGCGATCGTGCGCCAGGTGGCCCGCAGCCACGGCGGCGATGCCCGCTTCAGCCCGGGCGAAGGGCGCATCATCGTGCAGTTGCCGGCCGCGCGCACGGGGGAAGCGGCATCCCGGGCACGCGCACGGTTGAAATCCCCCGCCGACGCCCCGATGGTCGAGCGAGCCCGAACGGAGAACGATGATGATCGAAGTCAGCCTGAACACCTTTGAGCAGGAGGTCATCGAGACCTCGCGGCAGCTGCCGGTCCTGGTGGATTTCTGGGCGCCATGGTGCGGACCGTGCCGGGCCTTAGGTCCGGTGCTCGAGCGGCTCGAGGCGAGCTACGCCGGACGCTTCAAGCTGGTCAAGATCAATTCCGATGAGAACCCCGAACTGTCCGAGAAGTTCATGGTCCGCAGCATTCCCTACGT
Source organism: Pseudomonadota bacterium (assembly GCA_021826035.1). The sequence goes on from JAKBBE010000002.1 coordinate 6,027, forward strand.
CCTCGCATTCGTCGACGGCAATCCGGTCGACGGGTTCATCGGGGCGCTGCCGGAGGGCCAGATCCGGCCATTTCTCGACCGGCTGCTGCCCGGCTCGTCCGAGGCGGAACGGCGACGCGGGCATCAACTCATCGGCGCCGGGGATTTTGCCGGCGCCGCCACGGCGTTTACGGCCGCGATCCAGGCCGACGCCGACAACGACGAGGCAAAACTCGACCTCGCCGATGTGCTGCTGAACCGCCTTCCGTCCCGTCCGGATGCGCGCCAGCTCGAGCAAGCCGATCAGGCGCTCGCCGCGCTCGGACCGCGCGGTCAGGCCGAAGCGCGCGCCGCAGCACTGAAGACGCGGGTTGCGAGTCTGCGCGACGCGGCCGCGCTGCCCGACCTCGACACGCTGCGCGCACAGGTCAGCGCCGATGGGGCCGATTTGAAAGCCCGTTCGGCGCTGGCGCAACGCTATATTGCCGACGGCGAGCACGAGAAGGCGCTCGAAGAACTGCTCGAGATCATCAAGCGCGACCGCCAGTACGACGGCGGCGCGGCCCGGCAGTCCTTCCTCTGCGTGCTCGAACTGGCCGCCGGTGAGCCCGCCCTCGTGTCCGAGTACCGCAAGCGGCTCTCGCGCATTCTGAATTGAGGCGATCGGGACACCCGATCATGCCGGCGCGATGATGGAAGGCCCCCCGCCGATCATTGCGCGCGTTCTTGCGCAGATCGATGTGCCGGGTCGAGGGGTGAGAGCACCGGCGCTGCGCCCCGCCGGGCGCTGATGAAGTCGCGCCCCGCGCGCTCGGGCCGGCCTGGTACGCGAAACACCCCTCCAGGGGCATCGGCCATTCGGCCGGGACGCAGCCCCCCCTGAGCGGGTGCGACGGCGCCCTCGTCCTTCGACCGCCTCACAGCTGCGATTTAGTCTGCCAGGACTGCGCCCTGGAGCACCTTCGCCGCAGAATCGCTGCGCGCACATCGTTCAGGTCAGTCATATCGACTCCGATGGTCAGGCCGCACTGAGCCTACGCCAGCGCCGCGCACTTCAGTGCCTGCATCGATGTGCAGACGTCAATCAGGGCCGACGGGGCCAGCACACACCCCCGCGAGGTCGCTCATGTCGCGCTGGCGACCCCAGCACGGCGACACAACACCAGAGCAGCCCGCGACGTCGGCTCGCAGGCGCTCTGAAATAGAGGATCGAATGCAGGGCCCTACTGGGGCCCGTGGCCGTGCGCCGCGCCTTCGAGCAGCGCATCGACCTCCGCTTCCGCCTTCAGCCAGTCCTGTTCCTCACCGCCTGGCGCAAAGCCACGACGTTCGGCGTGAAAATAGGCGGCTTGCGCAATCATGGCGCGCCGGGTCTCGACCGTGACGCTCGTGGCGGTCGCGGCTGAATTCCCTGTCGGCTTGGCACGTTGCACCCGGCGGGCAGGCGCCTTGGGCGCAACGCCCTGCTCGGTTTTGGGCGTGGGGGTCGAATCGGAACGTCGAGTCGCCATAAGTCCTCCTCAGGATGGCTCCGTGCGCGAACTGCGGCACTAGGCTGTGCCCCCCCTGTTCGGCGGGCGAACTCGCCCGTCGACGCGACAGGTCTATAGGATAGGCCTGAACGGCCGCGGATGCCAATCCGCGCACTGCGATTTGCCCGCCTCTGTGGTTGTCCGCGGACTGTCCGCTGTCCGCGACACGGACGGTTCAGGGCATCACCCCACGCCGCGGAAGAGCGATTTTCCATCCGGACATCCGCCAGTTGCTGCTTTGCGCATCCCGGGTTCGTGGCATGTATCGCTCGCTCACCCATGAGCGTCCTAGGCTTGAAGACCCTGCGTCCCGCGACCGAAATTTCCTCAGCGCTCCACCCTACGCGCACCCCATCGGCGCAAGACCCAATCGCCGACAAGCGCCCGCCTCGGCGTCGGCGCCCGCCGCGACCATGGCGCCTATGACACCTTCTCGATCGCGTGACTGAATTTCAACACGCTCACCGCACGCAGGCACGGAAAGCCGTTAGAGCCCCGTCCTAACTACTCCTCGCACTGTTCTCGACACAGATCGAGCACTCTTGGCGCTGGTCGGCCGTTGAGCCGGTTGGCAATTCTGCGTAACGCGGCGCCAGCATCCCGGTACACACGAAGCGCGAGGTCCCGGCGAGCCGCCCAGTACGCCTCCTGACAGGCGCTTGAGTGGCAACGCAGGCGGTATGCTCGCTCGCAGACGGTAGGCGCGGCGAGCAGGCGGTGCGCTCCTCCCGTTCTTCTCGACCCAATCCTCAGGCAGCGGTCTCGGGTTGACGCTGTGCCGCGAGATCATCGAAGCGCACGGCGGGCGGCTCACCATCGCCAACCGTCAGGACGGCGGGGCCGTGGTCGCGGTGTATCTGCCATAATCGGCGGGTCGTCGCCGCGCGAGCGCGGCGCAGAATCGGAGTCCACGGATGCCCACCGCCGTCACGTCCCTGCGCCAGAACATGGTCGCGGCGCTGCTGAAGACCAAACCGGCGCAACTGCCCTGGCGGGTGCTGCTGCGCAACACCGCTGCGGTGGTCCTGCCGCTCGTCTGGGGCATCGCCACCGCGCACCTGTTGCCGGGCATCGCCGCGGCCGTGGGCGCGGTGGTGACGATGTACTCGGATCAACCGGGCCCGTACCGCCAGCGCCTGTTCCGGCTGCTCGCGGTCTCGGCCGCCGGCGGACTGGCCACCTTCCTCGGGCTGACGCTGAACCACCATTTGCCGGCGCTGCTGGTGGCGAGTTTCGCCATCGGCTTCTGCGGGGCGCTGCTCGTGGTGTTCGGCGATGCGATCGCACGGGTGGGTATGACGGCGATGATTCTGCTGGTGATCGCCACGGATCTGCCGGCCCCCTCGCTCGGGGCGGCCCTGGCGCTCACCGCATGGGTCACGGCCGGCGGCTTGCTGCTGACGCTGTTCTCGATCGCAGCCTGGCCGCTGCAACGCTACGGACCGGAGCGCGAGGCGCTCGCGGCGGTGTATCGCGAGCTCGCCGCCATGGCACGGCGCGGGGCGCACGACGGCGGCGCCGCACTCGAACTGACCGCCGAGATGACCGAACTGCAGCACACGCTGCTCGGTCCGCTGCGCGCCCACGGTGCGGTCATGGACCACTTCGGCGTGATGCTCGAGCTGGCCGAGCGGGCGCGGCTCGAGCTCACGGCACTGGAGCTCACCGATCCCGGCGAGCGCCTCACGCCGCTCGTGCAGCAGGACTGCGCGGCACTGTTCGAGGCGATCAGCGCAGCCATCGAAGCCGGCGCCGACCCGCGTCAGGTCATGCGCACCGAGCTCGATCGGCTGCAGCGGGCCGAGCGCGCTGCCGCGGAACATGAGGCGGAGCTGCCCGAGGGACCGTGGCGGCATTTCCAGGCGCTCTCCGGTCAGCTCTCCGCCGCGGTGCGCAACGCCGAGCGCGCCGACACACAGGCGCTCGGCCGCCCCGTGCAGGAGGATCTGCAGCGACCGCACGCGCTGCGCCCGCAATCCCCGTTCGCCATCCTGGGAGCGAACCTCACGCCCCGTTCGGCCGCCTTCCGCCACGCGGTGCGCAGCGCCGTGTGCTTCACGTTCGCACTGTGGCTCGCTCGGATGCTGCCGGTCGTGCACGGTTACTGGATACCGATGACGGTGGCGATCGTGCTGCGCGCGGACTTCGCCGCCACGTTCAGCTACGGACTGCTGCGCGTGGTCGGCACCATCCTCGGACTGGTGCTCACCACGGCGCTGGTCTATGTGCTGCCGCTCAACGCGTGGGTGCACCTGGCGGTGCTGGCCGCGCTGTGCGCCGGATTTCGCTACTTCGGCGATGTGCACTACGGAATCGCGGTGGCCTGCCTCACCGGAATGGTGGTGCTGCTGCTGGCGTTCGTCGGCGAGCGCCCCGAGCCGACCGTCGTCGCCCGTCTGATCGATACCATCATCGGCAGCGCGGTGTCACTGTCGGTGTATGCGCTGTGGCCGACCTGGGAGAAGGGTCGCACGCGCGAGACGCTCGCGGACATGCTGCGCGCCTATGCAACCTACCTCACCTCCCTCGCAGGCGGCAGCGTGCATGAGCGGCGCGACGGCCGCCAGGGCGCCCGGGTCGCGCGGGTCAATGCCGAAGCGTCCGTGAACCGCCTGCTCGCCGAGCCGGCCACGCCCTCGGCGCTGGCGGAACTGGCCCAATCGCTGCTCACCAACGGCAACCGGCTGGCCCGCACGGTCATGACGCTGGAGGCGCTGCTCGGACATCAGGTGCCCGTGCCGGAACAGGCCTCGCTCGAACCATTTCTGCGCCAAAGCGCCACCGCGCTCGCCGAGGTGGCCGCAGCCCTGAGCGCGCGCCGCGAGCCGAACGCCCTGCCGCCGATCCGCGCCGCCCAGCGCCGCCTGGCGCGCGAACTCACCGCCGCCACGGACATCGTGGTCGCCTGCGACCGCCTGGTCGACAACATCAACACGCTGGCGCACCTCACGGCACGCACGCCAGAGCAGCCGCCGCTGGTGCAGCCGGCGTAGCCGGCCGGACTTAGGAACTCGCCGCCGGCCGCGTCGCGCGTCGACGTGGTGCGGCGCCGTTGCTCTTGCGGTGCGCCGGGGCCGCCGTGCCCATCTCCAGCTGCAGGCCGCGCAGGTAACGGCGAAAATCCTTGCCCAGCACCGGGTGCCCGAGCGCGTACTCGACGGTGGCCTGCAGATATCCGAGCTTGCTGCCGCAGTCGTAGCGGGTGCCGGCGAAACGGTACGCGTACACCGCCTCCTCGCGCATCAGCGCGGCGATGCCATCGGTGAGCTGAATCTCTCCACCGGCGCCCCGGCCGATCTTCTCCAGGTGCTCGAAGATCGCCGGGGCGAGCACGTAGCGACCCACTACCGCGAGATTCGACGGGGCCACCTGAGGTTTGGGCTTCTCGACGATACTGTGCACCCGGGCAGTGGCCGACTTGTCGGCCTCGACCGCCACGATGCCGTACTTGTCGGTGTCGGCACGCGGCACGGCCTGCACGCCGAGCACACTGGCGCGCTTCGAGTCATACACCTCGGCCATCTGCGCCAGGCAGGCGACGTCGCTGCGGATCAGATCGTCGGCCAGGTGCACGAAGAACGGCTCGGCGCCGACCGCCGGCTGCGCACAGAGCACCGCGTGACCGAGTCCGAGCGGGGCGGGCTGGCGGATATAGATGCACGAGGCATAGGACGGCAGGACGCTGCGGATCTGATTGAGCAGACTGCTCTTGCCTTGGCGCTCGAGCAGCTGCTCGAGTTCCTGGTCGGAGTCGAAGTGATCCTCGATGGCGCGCTTGGCCGCGCCGGTGACGAACACCAGGCGCGTGGCGCCTGCGGCAAGCGCCTCCTCCACCGCGTACTGGATGAGCGGCTTGTCGACCACCGGCAGCATCTCCTTCGGGCTGGCCTTGGTCGCCGGCAGAAAGCGCGTACCGCGACCGGCCACCGGAAATACGGCCGTGCGTATGATCGACTTCGGAGGGGTGCGCATGGTGTGCTCCTAGAAATGTCAGCTCCGACCCGTCACGGGTCGCTCATCGGGCTAGTGTAACGCGCACCTCGGCGCAAATCGCCCCGGCACGCCCAGCCAGTGCACTCACTGCGCGGCGATCGCCCGCGCCGCACCGCCGTCGCGTTTCAGCGCGACCGGCCGCAGGCTGTCCCAGGCGCGGCACTTCGGACAGCGCCAGTACCAGGCCGTGCTCAACAGCCCGCACTCCCCGCACTGATAGCGGCCGCCGGCATCCCCCAGGCGCTTCATCAGCAGCGCCAGCGCGTACGCCTCGGCGAGTGAGTCGGCCTGCGGGCCGTGTGACTGCGCGAGACGCTGCAACTCCTCCGGCGGCAGCGCGCTCGCCAGCAGCACGGCGAGTTCGCGCGCCCCGCTCTGACCGGAGCGCTCGAGCCGCGCCCACAGCGCCGCGAGCGCCGGGGGCTCCTCGGTCCGCCGCGCGAGCGCGAGGGCCCGCGGAATCATCTCGATGGCGAGCACCGGGTGCGCCTCGAGGATGTTCAGATACCGCTCGAGCGCCTGGGCGGACTGCCCGTCCGCCTCCGCCAACCGCGCCGCCAGCACCTCGGCGCGCGGCAAGTCCCGCGACCGCGCACGGGCCTCCCCGAGCAGCGTTCGGGCCCGCCGGGCATCCCCCTGGGCGAGTGCTTGCTCGGCGAGCTCGCACAAATAATGCGCCGCGATGCGTGCCCGCTCGGCCTGCACCTGCGGCGGCAGCGCCTGGAGGGTCTCCAGCGCGTGCGTCCAGTCGCCCTGCGCCTCGTAGATGCGCAGCAGTTGATCAAGCGCGGTGTCGCGATACTCGTTCGAGGCCGCGAGCTCCGCGAACAACTCCTCGGAGCGGTCCATGAGACCGGCACTCAGATAGTCCAGCGCCAGCGCAAAAGTGGCCTTGTCGCGCAGCGCCCCACGCCCCTGCTCACGCAGGCGCGTGTGCACGGCGATCGCACGATCCACCTCGCCGCGACGGCGGAACAGGCTGCCGAGCGCGAATTGGATTTCCGCCGCGTCGCCCGCTTCGGCCATGCGTGCGAACACCTCGACGGCATGGTCGAAACGATCGTTGATCAGATGGTCAAGTCCGACGTAGTAATCGCGCGGCAGACGCACCGTGCGGCGGTTACCGGTCAAACGCCCGAGCAGCCACGCGGCGAAACCGACGGCGGCGAACGCCAACGCGAGCAGGAAAGCGGGCAGCGCGATCACCGGGGCAATGTAGCATGCGCCGGTGCTACGGGCCTTAGGCTGCGGATCAGCCGCGGATGGGTTGCCCCGCGCCCTCGTTGACCCGTTCCCTCAGATCCTTGCCGGCTTTGAAATGCGGGACGTGCTTGCCCGAGAGCGCCACGGTTTCCCCGGTCTTCGGGTTACGTCCCTGTCGGGGCGGTCGGAAGTGCAGCGAGAAGCTGCCGAAGCCGCGAATCTCGATGCGCTCGCCTTGCGCGAGGGCATCACTCATCACCTCGAGCATCTGCTTCAGAGCGAGCTCGACATCCTTGGCCGGCAGATGCTTCTGCTTCGCAGCGATGATTTCAATGAGCTCAGATTTGGTCATGTCTCAGGCCAATCCGTCGCCGCCTCCGCCGAGGCGGAAGCGGCGACGTTCAGGACTCAGCCACGGTCCCCGATGTGCTCTTTGAGCAGATCGCCAAGACTCGTACCGGTTGTGCTGGAGTCCGAGGAGCGGTAGTTCTGCACCGCCTCGGCTTCCTCGTGGGCTTCCTTCGCCTTGATCGAGAGCGAGATGGTGCGCGACTTGCGGTCGACGCCCGTGAACTTCGCCTCGACTTCCTCCCCGACCTTCAGCACCGTGCGCGCATCCTCGATGCGGTCACGGCCGAGCTCGGAGGCGCGCAGCTGACCCTCGATCCCGTTGCCCAGATCGATGGTGGCGCCGCGTGCATCGACGTCCTTGACCACGCCGCGCACGATGGTGCCCTTGGGGTTCTCGGCGATGTAGCTGGAGAACGGGTCCTTCGCCAGCTGCTTGATGCCGAGGCTGATGCGCTCGCGCTCCGGATCGATCGACAGCACCATGGCCTCGAGCTGCTGACCCTTCTGGTAGCTGCGCACGGCTTCCTCCCCGGGCATGTCCCAGGAGATGTCCGACAGGTGCACCAGGCCGTCGATGTTGCCGGACAGCCCGATGAAGATGCCGAAGTCGGTGATCGACTTGATCTGGCCGCTGACATGATCGCCGCGGTTGTAGTTCTCGGCGAACTCCTTCCACGGATTGGCCTTGCACTGCTTCAGGCCGAGGGAGATGCGGCGACGGTCTTCATCGACGTCGAGCACCATGACCTCGACTTCCTCGCCCGTGTGCACCACCTTGGCCGGATTGACGTTCTTGTTCGTCCAATCCATCTCCGAGACGTGCACCAGGCCCTCGACGCCGTCCTCGATCTCGACGAACGCGCCGTAGTCGGCGATGTTGGTGACCTTGCCGAACACGCGGGTGTTGGCCGGGTAGCGCCGGGCGATGTTCTCCCACGGATCGGCTCCGAGCTGCTTCAACCCGAGGCTCACGCGCGAGCGCTCGCGGTCGAACTTCAGGATCCGCACGTCGATCTCCTCACCGACCTTGACCACCTCGGAGGGATGCTTGACGCGCTTCCACGCCATGTCGGTGATGTGCAGCAGACCATCGATGCCGCCGAGGTCGACGAACGCACCGTAGTCGGTGAGGTTCTTGACCATACCGTGCACGACGGCGCCTTCCTGCAGATTCTCCAGCAGCGCACTGCGCTCGGCGGAGAACTCCTGCTCGACGACCGCGCGGCGCGAGACCACCACGTTGTTGCGCTTCTGGTCGAGCTTGATGACCTTGAACTCGAGCGGCTTGCCCTCGAGATATGCCGTGTCGCGCACCGGTCGCACATCGACCAGCGAGCCCGGCAGGAACGCCCGGACGTTGTCGATTTCCACCGTGAAGCCGCCTTTGACGCGGCCGGTGATCATGCCGGTGACGATCTCGGCCTTGTTGAAGGCCTCCTCGAGACGCGTCCAGGTGCGGGCGCGCTTGGCTTTCTCGCGCGACAGGCGCGTCTCGCCGGTGCCATCCTCGACCGAATCGAGCGCGACTTCGACTTCGTCGCCCGCTTTGACTTCGATCTGGCCGCTCTCGTCCTTGAACTGCTCGACGGGAATGACGGCTTCGGACTTCAGACCGACGTTGACCACGACCACATCGGGGGTGACGTCAACGACCAGTCCGGTGAGGATCATCCCCGGGCGGATGCGCTGGTTGGCGAGGCTCTGCTCGAAGAGCTGTGCAAAACTTTCTGTCATACCTTCACTCGCACGGTCCTTCAGGACGGCGTGCTTATTAACTGGCGCCCCTGTCATCCCTAGAGGCCAGGCAGATGCGGAACATGGCCTGCGCTTCCCTGGCGCAAGCCGACCGGAAACTCTTCGCGTCAGGACCGCGCTACGCCCACAGCGAACGGCGTCGGCCCAACTCGATCACGCGCTCGACCGCGGCCTCGATGGTCAGGTCGGTCGAATCGATCCGCGCGGCGTCTGCGGCCGGGACGAGCGGGGCCACGGCCCGACTCGAATCCCGCGCGTCTCGCTCGGCGATCTCGCGCGAAAGGGCCGAGAGGCTAGCACCGGGGCCCTTTTCTTTCAACTGGTTATAGCGGCGGCGGGCCCGTTCCTCGGCGCTCGCGGTGAGAAATATCTTCAGGACCGCGTGTGGGAAGACCACCGTGCCCATATCCCGGCCGTCGGCAACGAGTCCCGGCGCCTCGACAAACGCGCGCTGGCGTCCCAGGAGCGCGGCACGCACGGCCGGCCAGGCGGCCACCCGGGAGGCGCCCTGTCCCATCGTTTCGGTCCGGATCGCCGCCGTGACGTCGCGCCCCTCGAGCAGCACCCGTTCGCCCTCCCGCTCGGTCCCGAAGCGCACCCGCATCGCGGCGGCGAGCCGGGCATGGCCGTCGACGTCGTCCGCCGCCAGCTTATGTTCAATGCCCGCGAGCGCCACCAAACGATACAGCGCCCCGCTGTCGAGCAGGTGCCAGCCGACGCGACGCGCCACGGCGCGGCTCACCGTGCCCTTGCCCGAACCGCTCGGACCGTCGAGGGTAACGACTGGAATAGCCGCTTCGCTCACGCTCAGGTGGCCTCGAGCGTCAGGCCCGCGGTGCGTGCCAGCGCGACGAAGCCCGGGAACGAGGTCGCCACGTTGGCCACGTCGTGGATCTCAATGGGCGCGCGCGCCGCGAGCGCCGCGATCGCGAAGGCCATGGCGATCCGGTGATCGCCGTGGCTGTTGATCTGCCCGCCGGTAAAGCCCTGCCCGCCGCGCAGCCACAGGCCGTCATCGAGCAGATGATTCTCCACCCCGAGGACGCTCAGTCCCTCGGCCATCGCCGCCAGTCGATCGGTCTCCTTCACGCGCAGTTCCTCGGCCCCGCGCACCGTCGTTTCCCCCTGCGCCAGCGCCGCGGCGACGAAGAAGATGGGGAACTCGTCGATCGCGAGCGGCACCAGCTCGCGCGGCACGTGGATACCGCGCAACGCGCTCTTGTGTACCTCGATGTCCGCCGTCGGCTCCGCGCCAGCGCCCGGATGCGGGTGCAGTCGGATATCCGCGCCCATGCTGCGCAGCATCTCGAGCAGCCCGGTCCGGGTGGGATTGACCCCGACGTTACGCAGCAGCAGTCCCTCCTCGGCGCTGATCAGGCCGGCGACGATGAAAAACGCCGCCGAGGAGAAGTCCGCCGGCACCCGGACGGCCGTGCCGGTGAGCACCTGACCGCCCTCGAGCGACACGCTCGCCCCGTCGCGCTGCACCTGTACCCCGAAGGCCCTGAGCATCCGCTCGGTGTGATCCCGGGTCGGAGCCGGTTCGCTCACCCGGGTGCGCCCGTGCGCCCCGAGGCCGGCGAGCAGCACGGCGGATTTGACCTGCGCGCTCGCCACCGGCATCCGAAAGTCGATGCCGTGCAGTGCCGGTGTGCCGCGGATGTGCACCGGCGGGCGCCCCTCGCGCGTCTCGATGCGCGCGCCCATCTGGCGCAGCGGCACCGCGACGCGCTCCATCGGCCGACGCATCAGGGACTCGTCTCCGACCAGCACCGAGTCGAACGGCTGCGGGGCGAGCAGCCCCATGAACAAACGCATGGCGGTGCCCGCGTTGCCCATGTCGAGCGGCGTGCCCGAGCCGCGCAAAGCCGCGACCCCCGCCCCGTGCACCCGCACGTGCTCGGGCGATGGCCGCTCGATACGCACCCCGAGGGTCTGCAGCACCCGCAGCGTCGAGAGGCAGTCCTCCCCGGCGAGAAAGCCGGTGATCTCGGTCTGTCCGGTGGCGAGCCCACCGAGCATCAACGCGCGGTGCGAGATCGACTTATCCCCGGGCACCGTCAACTCCCCGCCGATGCGTCCGCCGGGACTGACGCGAAAGCGCGGCTTGATGTCAGCTGCTGTCATGATTCTCTCTTCTACAACACGGCGCGCGGGTACGAGCCGAGCAAACGGAACAGCGAGGCACGCCGCTTCAGCGAGGCGAGCGCGCGCACCACGTGCGGCTCCTCGGCATGCCCGTCGATGTCGATGAAGAACACATAGTCCCATTTGCGCCGGTGCGAGGGACGCGACTCGATGCGCGTCATGCTCACCCGATGGCGTGCCAGCGGCTCGAGCAGCCGCTGCAGCGCCCCCGGGGCATCGGTGTGCCCGACCGACACCAGCAGCGTGCTGCGGTCCTCGCCGCTCGGCGCGAGCAGCTTTCTGCCGAGCACCAGAAAGCGCGTGCTGTTGTCGGCGCGATCCTCGATCTGACCGGCGAGCACCTTCAGGCCGTACACCTCCGCGGCGGTCTGGCCGGCGATCGCCGCCGTGCCGCGCTCATCGCGCGCCCGTCGGGCCGCCTCGCCGTTGCTCGCCACGGGGATCTGCTCGACCTCCGGCAGATGCTCCTGCAGCCACATCCGGCACTGCGCGAGCGACTGCGGATGCGAGCAGATGCGCACGATGCGCCCGAGGGCGCTCATGTTGCCCATCAGATGGTGATGGATGCGCAGCTCCACCTCCCCGCAGATCTTCAGCGGCGAGGAGAGGAACCGATCGAGCGTGTGGTTGACCGTGCCCTCGGTGGAGTTCTCGATCGGCACGACACCGAAGTCGGCCGCCGCGGACTCGACCTCATGGAACACCTCGTCGATCGAGCCGAGCGGCAGCGCGCGCACCGAGTGGCCGAAGTGCGTGAGGACCGCGGTCTGGCTGAAGGTCGCCTCCGGGCCGAGATAGGCCACTTTCAGCGGCTCCTGCTGCGCCAGGCACGCGGACATGATCTCGCGAAACAGCCGCACCACTTCCTCATCGCGCAGCGGCCCGCGGTTGCGCTCGCGCACCGCGCGCAGCACCTGCGCCTCGCGTTCGGGGCGGTAGAACTCCGCGCCCGCCTCGTTGCGGCTCTTGGTGAGACCGACCCGCTGCGCCAGGCGCGCCCGCTCGTTCAACAGCCGCTGGATCTGCTGATCGACGTTGTCGATGCGCTCACGCACGGCGGTCAACGCGGTGGCGGCGGGCGCGGCGCGGCGGCGATCGGGACTCTTGCGTGGCATGTCGGGGGAGCGGCCTCAGATCAGGTGGGCGGAGAGCACGCCGTGGATGGCGCGCACCGCATCGAGCAGCGGTGCGGCGAGCGTACCGTCGAGATCGAGCAACGTGTATGCGTAATCGCCACGCGAGGCGTTCAGCAACGCCGCGATGTTCAGTCCCGCGCCGGCGAGGTGCGTGGAGACCTGCCCGACCACATTCGGCACGTTGCGATTGGCGATCGCCAGGCGGGCGCTGCCGGCGCGGCGCGCGAGCTGCGCTTCGGGGAAGTTGACGCTGTTGCGCACGTTGCCGTTTTCGAGGAAATCGCGCAGCTCATCGGCGGCCATGACCGCGCAGTTAGCCTCGGCCTCCCCGGTGAGCGCCCCGAGATGCGGCAGCGTGATCACGCGCGCATGGCCCTTCAGCAGCGCGTTGGGAAAATCCGATACGTACGCGTGCAGCCAGCCCGCATCGAGCGCCGCGATCAGCGCGGCATCCTCGACGATGCCGGCGCGCGAGAAGTTCAGCAACACCGCGCCCTTGGGCAGCAGCCGCACCCGGTACTCCCCGACCAGCCCGCGGGTCTGCTCATTCAGCGGCACGTGCAGGGTCACCAGATTCGAGCGGGCGAACAGATCATCGAGCGAGAGCGCCTGCTCGACGCCGCAGGAGAGCTGCCAGGCGCGCTGCACGGTGATCTGCGGGTCGTAGCCGAGCACGCGCATTCCGAGCGCCTCGGCGGCATTGGCGACCTCCACGCCGACCGCCCCGAGTCCGACCACCCCGAGCGTGCGGCCACTCAGTTCGAACCCCGCGAATGCGCCCCGCCCCTCGCGCACCGCCGCGCCGATCGAGGCATCCTCGCCCCCGAGGGTGCGCGCGAAGTCCCACGCCTGGCAGATGTTGCGCGCCGCCAGGAACAGACTGGCCAGCACCAGTTCCTTCACCGCGTTGGCGTTGGCGCCCGGGGCATGGAACACCGGGATGCCGCGCCGGCTCAATGCATCGACCGGAATGTGATCGACCGCCGCGCCGGCGCAGGCCACCGCGCGCACCGAGGGCGGCAGCGCCAGCTCGTGCATGTCCGCGGCGCGCACCAGCACCGCATGCGGGTGCGCCAGACCGGCGGCGACCTCGTAGCGCTCGCGCGGCAGGCGCTCCAGACCCCGAGGGCTGATGTCATTGAGGGTCAGGATCCGGTAGCGCATCGCCGCTCAGCCGTGCCGCCGCTCGAACTCGCGCATGAAGCCGACCAGCGCCTCGACCGCCTCGAGCGGCACGGCGTTGTAGAGGCTCGCGCGCAGCCCACCGACGGAGCGGTGACCCTCCAGGTGCGTCAGCCCCTCGGCCTCGGCCGCGCGCAAAAACGGCGCCTCGAGCTCCGGGCGCGCGAGCATGAACGGAACGTTCATCCAGGAGCGGCAGGCGCGCTCGACCGGATTGCGGTACAGCCCCGAGGCGTCGATCGCCCCGTAGAGCAGCTCTGCCTTGGCGCGGTTGCGTGCGGCCATCACCGCCAAGCCGCCCTCGGCCTCGATCCATTCGAACACGAGACCGGCCATGTACCACGCGAAGGTCGGCGGGGTGTTCAGCATCGAGCCGTGCGCGGCGAGGCGCGTGTAGTCGAGCACGGCCGGCACCTCCGCGCGTGCCCGCCCGAGCAGCGCCTCGTGCACGATCACCAGGCACAACCCGGCCGGGCCGATGTTTTTCTGGGCCCCGGCGTAGATCAGCCCGAAACGTCCGACCTCGATCGGCCGGGAGAGGATGGTCGAGGACATGTCGGCCACGAGCGGCACGGTGCCGGTGTCGGGAATGTAGGGGAACTCCACCCCGCCGATGGTCTCGTTCGGGGTGTAGTGCACGTACGCGGCATCGGCATCGAAGCGCAGCGTCCGGTGATCCGGCACGGTGGTGTAGCGCGAGGCGGCCTCATCGGCGGCGACGCGAACCGCCACGCCAAGCCGGCCGGCCTCCTCGATCGCCTTGGTCGACCACACCCCGGTATTCAGGTACTCGGTCTTCGCCCCCGGCACGGTGAGGTTCAGCGGCACGGCCGCGAACTGCGCGGTGGCGCCGCCCTGCATGAACAGCACCCGGTAGTGACTCGGGATCGACAACAGCGCGCGCAAGCGCGCCTCGGCCGCTTCGGCGAGTGCGGTGAAGGCCTTGCCGCGGTGGCTGACCTCCATCACAGACAGGCCGCTGCCGTTCCAATCGGTCAGTTCCGCGCGGGCACGCTCGAGCACTGCGAGCGGCAGCGCTGCGGGCCCCGCGGAGAAATTGAACACGCGCACAGTGTCCTTCCGGCCCAAAAATGCAAAAAAGGGGGCTTCAGATAGTAGCAACTGCCCGTGCGGCGTTCAGAACTTTTGGGCATGAGCGCAGCCGGGGCCGCACGCCCCGCCTGGCCTCGCCGCGCGCTCCCGCTACGGCGCCCCGCCCCCGGCGTCCGGACCTGCCACCGGCGCCTCGGCGCCCTCGAGCGCCTCGTCCGCCTCGCCCTCGAGCGCCTCGATGCGCTCGATACCGACCAGCCGCTCGCCCTCATCGAGACGGATCAGGCGCACCCCCTGGGTGTTGCGCCCGAGCACGGAGATCTCATCGACCGGGGTGCGCACCAGGGTGCCGTTCGAGCTGATCAGCATGATCTCCTCGCCCGGCTCGACCCGCAGCGCCGCCACGGTCGCCCCGTTGCGCTCGGTGGTCTGCAGCGCGATCACACCGAGTCCGCCGCGGCCCTGCACCGGGAACTCCTCGACCGGCGTGCGCTTGCCGTAGCCGCTCGCCGAGGCGCTGAGCACCGCGCCCTCGCCCGCCACGATCAGCGCGATCAGTTCCTGGCCGTCGCTGAGCTTGATGCCGCGCACGCCGGCGGCCTCGCGGCCCATCGCGCGCACCTCGCTCTCGGGGAACCGGATCGCCTTGCCGCCGCTGGAGACCAGGATCACCTCGCGCTGCCCGTCGGTGAGCGTCACCCCGACCAGGCGGTCGTTCTCGTGCAGATCGAGCGCGATGATGCCGCTCGCCCTCGGGCGCGAGAATGCCGTGAGCGGCGTCTTCTTCACCGTGCCCTGGCTGGTGGCCATGAACACGAAGTGCTGCTCATCGAACTCCTTCACCGGCAGCAGCGCGTTGATCTTCTCCCCGTCCTCGAGCGGCAGCAGGTTCACCATCGGCTTGCCGGCCGAGGTGCGCCCGGCCTGGGGCAGCTCATAGACCTTCAGCCAGTAAACCTTGCCGCGGTTCGAGAAGCACAGCACCGTATCATGTGTATGGGCCACGAATAGATTCTCCACGAAGTCCTCGTCCTTCACCGCCGTGGCCGCCTTGCCTCGGCCGCCGCGGCGTTGAACCTGATATTCCGAGAGCGGCTGGCACTTGGCATAGCCGCCATGTGAGAGCGTCACCACCACGTCCTGCGGCTCGATCAGATCCTCGGTGGTGAGATTGAGCTGATCGCGATTGATCTCGGTGCGGCGCGCATCGCCGTAGGTGGCGCGGATCTCGATCAGCTCGGCGCGGATCACCTCGGTCAAGCGCTCCGGACGCGCCAGGATGTCGGTGAGATCGGCGATGCGCACGAGCAGCTCCTCGTACTCGCTGATGATCTTGCTCTGCTCCAGGCCGGTCAGCCGGTGCAGGCGCATCTCGAGGATGGCCTGGGCCTGGACGTCGGAGAGCCGGTAGCCGCCGGCGGCAAGTCCGCCCGCGGTGCCCGCCGGGCGGGTCGAGACCGCCCCGGCGCGCTCGAGCAGCCCGGTCACCACGCCGGGACTCCACTCGCGCGCCACAAGCGCGCTGCGCGCCTCGGCCGGCGAGGAGGAGGCCTTGATCAGCCCGATCACCGGATCGATGTTGGCGAGCGCGACCGCCAGTCCCTCCAGGATGTGGGCCCGTTCGCGCGCCTTGGCCAGATCGAACACCGTGCGCCGCGTGACGACCTCACGGCGATGGCGGATGAACGCCTCCAGCATGTCCTTCAGCGACATCAGCTTCGGCTGCCCGTCCTCGAGCGCCACCATGTTGATGCCGAACACCGTCTCCATCGGTGTCTGCGCGTACAGGTTGTTCAGCACGACCTCGGCGATCTCGCCGCGCTTCAGCTCGATGACGATGCGCATGCCGTCCTTGTCGGACTCATCGCGCAGGCCGTCCGAGGCGATGCCCTCGAGGTGCTTCTCGCGCACCAGCTGCGCGATGCGCTCGATCAGGCGCGCCTTGTTCACCTGGTACGGCAGCTCGGTGACGATGATCGCCTGGCGATCGCCGCGGCCGACCTCCTCGATCGTGACGCAGGCGCGCACCGACAGCCGGCCGCGGCCGGTGCGGTAGGCCGTGGCGATCTCCTGCGCCCCGTTGATGATCCCGCCGGTCGGAAAATCAGGACCCGGCACGTGCTGCATCAGGCCGGCGAGCGTCAGCGCCGGATCATCGAGCAGCGCCAGGCAGGCGTTGACGATCTCGGTGAGGTTGTGCGGCGGGATGTTGGTCGCCATGCCGACCGCGATGCCGGTCTGGCCGTTGACCAGCAGGTTCGGGATGCGCGTCGGCAGCACCGAGGGCTCGAGCTCGGACTCGTCGTAGTTCGGGACGAAATCGACGGTGTCCTTCTCGATGTCCGCGAGCAGCTCGTGCGCCAGGCGCGACATGCGCACCTCGGTGTAGCGCATCGCCGCGGGCGTATCCCCGTCGACGGAGCCGAAGTTGCCCTGGCCGTCGACCAGCAGATAGCGCATCGAGAACGGCTGCGCCATGCGCACGATCGTGTCGTACACCGCCGTGTCGCCGTGCGGGTGGTACTTACCGATCACGTCGCCGACGACGCGCGCGGACTTCTTGTACGCCTTGTTCCAGTCGTTGCCGAGCTCGCGCATCGCAAAGAGCACGCGCCGGTGCACCGGCTTCAGCCCGTCGCGCACATCGGGCAGCGCCCGCCCGACGATCACGCTCATGGCGTAATCGAGATAAGACTGGCGCATCTCCTCTTCGAGGCTGACGGGCAGGACTTCGCGTGCGATTTCGGACATCGGGCCTGGGGGATCTGCCAAAAGAGCGATGTTAGCACGGGGCGCACACCGGGCGCTGCGCAAGGACGCCAGATGAACGATAATGGCTGTTGCTCGCCGCAGGGCGAGCACCGTCAGGCTTCATCCGGGCCCGTTGAGCAGGTGAATATGGAAACCGCAACCGAGCAGCACGCCGCCGCGCGCGGCAGAGCGAACGTCGAGAGCGCCGAGATCGGCAAATTCGACGCCATCGCCGGACGATTCTGGGACGAGCAAGGCCCGTTCCGGCCCCTGCACCTGCTCAATCCGGTGCGCATGCGTTTTATCACCGAGCGCTGTGCCACCGCGGGGGCGCGTGCGCTCGATGTCGGCTGCGGTGGCGGCTTAGTCGCAGAGGCGCTCGCGCGCGCCGGGGCGTCGGTCTGCGGCATCGACCTCGCCGCCGGCATGATCGAGGTGGCCGCGCTGCATGCCGCGGCGCACGGCCTGTCGATCGATTACCGGGTGGCCTCGGCCGAGACGCTCGCCGCCGAGCAGCCCGGCGCGTTCGACATCCTCACCTGCATGGAGATGCTCGAGCACGTGCCCGACCCGCGCGCGATGCTCGGCACGCTCGCGCAGCTGCTGCGCCCCGGCGGCTCACTGTTCGTCTCGACGCTGAACCGCAATCTGAAGTCCTTCTTAGTCGCCATCGTCGGGGCCGAGTACCTGCTCTCGATGGTGCCGCGCGGCACGCACGAGTACGAGCGCTTCATCCGCCCGAGCGAGCTGACCCGCTGGGCGCGCGAGTTTGGACTCGAGGCCCGTGCGCTCACCGGCGTGACGTTGAGCCCGCTCGGCACGGCGCGCCTGAGCCGCGATCCGTCCGTCAACTACATCGCGCAACTGGTGCGCGCCGCCTAGCGTGCGCGCATGAGCATCGCCCTCGCCGCCCTCGCGGCGCTCCTCACCGGGGCGTTGCTCGGATTTTCACTCGCGCAGGTGCGCGCGGTGAAGCGCATCGCGGCGCTGAGTGCGCAGCTGCAGGCCGAGCGCAGCGCCGCGAGCGAGCGCAGCGCGGCGAGCGAGCTGTCCGAGCGACGCCTGCGCGAGAGCTTCGAGGCGCTCGCCGCGCAGGCCCTGAAGAACAACAGCGAGATGTTCCTCGCCGTGGCGCGCGAGACGCTCGGGCGCGAACAGGCGCTCGCGCAGGGCGGATTGCAGGCGCGCGAGACGGCCATCGCGCAGCTGCTCGCGCCGCTGCGCGCGGCGCTGGAGAAGACCGAGCAGCAGGTCCAGGCGCTCGAGCGCGAACGGCGCGAGGCGTACAGCGCGCTGCGCACGCAGATCGAATCGCTCGCGAGCGGCCACGTCCAGCTGCAGCGCGAGACGCGCAACCTCGTCACCGCGCTGCGCCGGCCCGAGGTGCGCGGTCGCTGGGGCGAGCTCACGCTGCGCCGTCTGGTGGAGCTCGCCGGCCTCAGCGAGCACTGCGACTTCACCGAACAGGCGCACCTCGAGGGGCCCGAAGGGGCCTTGCGCCCAGACCTCGTGGTGCACATGCCCGAGGCGCGCGACCTCGTGATCGACGTGAAAACCCCGCTCGATGCCTACCTCGAGGCCCTCGAGGCGCCGAGCGAGGAGGCGCGCCAGAGCGCCTTGCGCCGCCACGCCCAGCAGCTCGAGGCGCGCATCCGCGAGCTGGCCACCAAGGCCTACTGGACGCAGTTCGAACACAGTCCGCAGTTCGCCGTGCTGTTTCTGCCCGGGGACCAGTTCCTCGGTGCCGCGCTCGCCGAGCGGCCGGAGCTGATCGAAGCGGCGCTCGCGCAGAACATCATCATCGCCACGCCCTCGACGCTGATGGCGCTGCTGAAGACGGTGGCCTACGGTTGGCGCCAGAGCGCGCTCGCCGACAACGCCGCGCTCGTGCGCGCACTCGGTCAGGAACTGTACCGGCGACTCGGCAGCTTCACCGGGCACCTGCAGCGGCTCGGACAGCGCCTGGAGGGATCGGTCGATGCGTACAACGCGGCGGTCGGTTCGCTCGAGCGTCAGGTGCTGCCGCAGGCGCGCCGCTTCAGCGAGCTCGGCGTGCCGACCGAGGGGCCGCTCGAGGAACTCGCGCCGATCGAGCAGCCGGTGCGCAGCGTGCGGGCGGGCGCCACGGGCGAACCCGGTCCCGAACCGCCCTCAGAGCGTCTCTGAAGGGACGCTCGAGGGCGCCGGCGGCGCGAGCAGCGCCTCGATCTGCGGGCCCGAGAGGGCCCGGAAGTGCCCCCGCGGCAGGGTACGCTCGAGCTGTATCGGACCGAGCTGAGTGCGCAGCACGCGGCTGACGCGCGCCGCCTGGCGCTCGAAGAGCTGACGGATGTCCTTGCCGCTCGCCCCCTCGACCTTCAGGGCGTACCAGCGGTTGGTCCCCTCCCCGCCGGCGCTCTCGCAGCCGAGCACCCGCAGCTGCACGCCGCGGTCGAGGACTCCGCCGAGCACCCCCTCGAGCTGCGTGGCGGTGAGTTCCCCGAGCACCCGGACGCTGAAGGCGCTGATCCAGTGGCGCACCCGCCGCTGCAGCTGCGCGGCACTCTCGCCATCCCCGCAGAGCAGTTCCAGTCCGCCGTCGATGCGCGGCATGGGGCTGATCAGCACGAACCGTCGGCCGGCCCGGCGCGGCAGGCGCTCGAGCAGCGGGACGCCCTCGGGCGCATCCTCCGGGGCGGCATCGAGCCGCTCACCGCTCGAGCGGTGATAGATGAACACCTGGCCTGCGTCGGCCGGGGCGCGCTGGCGCACCAGGCGGCCATCGAGGCGCACCTGGTCGCCGGGTCCGACCCGCACCCCGAGGCTCGCCGGCGCGCCGTTGACGGTGAGCCGGCCGGCACGGATCCAGTCTTCGGCCTCGCGGCGCGAGGCGAGGCCGGCCTGCGCGAGCACTTTCTGCAGCCGCTCCGGCGTCCCATGCGGCTCGGTGCGGGCCGCGGACCGTCGCGACGGACGTCGGGTTCGCACGTCAGTCGCGCTCCCCGTCCGCACTGGCCAGCATCTTGCGCGGCGGCGCGTCCTGCTCCTCGTTCGCGGCCTCCTCCTCGACCTGCGCCACCGACTCGCCGCTCTGCGGCGCGGCCTGCAGGTCGGCGTCCGGGTCGAGCGCCTCCGCCTGTGGATCTTCCGCCGCCTCGAGGTCCTGCGGCCCCGCGCTGCGCGTCGCCTCGTCGGACTCGGCATCGTGCGCCTCGGACGCTGGCGGCTCGCTCGAGGCCTCCACCTGCGCCTCGCCATCGCCGCCCACCTGCACCGGCACGGCGTCCGGCGGTGCAACGCCCTCGGGCGCCGCGGCGCTCGCGGCCAGATCGAGCTGCAGGTTCAGATCCGTCAGCGCCTTGAGCTCCGCGAGCGGCGGCAGGTCATCGAGGCCGGAGAGCCCGAAATAATCCAGAAACTCCCGCGTCGTGCCGAGCAGCTCCGGCCGGCCCGGCACGTCGCGCTGGCCGACCACGCGCACCCAGTTGCGCTCGAGCAAGGTCTTGACGATGTTGGGATTGACCGCCACGCCGCGCACATCCTCGATCTCCCCGCGGGTGATCGGCTGGCGGTAGGCGATCAGCGCCAACGTCTCGAGCAGCGCGCGCGAGTAGCGCGCCGGCCGCTCCGGCCAGAGCCGCGAGACTTCGGCGGCGAACTCGCGGCGCACCTGCACGCGCCACCCCGAGGCGGTGTGCTTGAGCTCGATGGCCCGCTCGGCGTAGTCGGCCGCGAGCTGCTCGAGTGCCGCTGCGAGCGTCGCCTCCTCCGGGCGCGAAGATTCATCGAACAGCTGCCCGAGCTCCGCGAGCGTCAGCGGCCGCCCCGCGGCGAGCAACGCCGCCTCGATCACATTCCTCACATACGATTCAATCATCAGCATTCTCTTCGCTATCGGGGGCCTCAGTCTCATCCGCAAACGCGCCGAGCTCATCCTCGGCGGAGGGCGCTTGCGCCTCCTCGCCGCTCACCACGCGCAGTGCGGGTTTGCCGGACCGTACGTGCAGGGGCGCGTACGGTTCGGACTGCACGATGTCGATCAGACCCTCGCGCACCAGCTCGAGGATCGCCATGAAGGTCACCGTGACCCCCATGCGGCCCTCTTCGGGCTTGAACAGCCGCCCGAACTCGACGAACCCGTCGTGCTCGAGACTGGAGAGGATGTGGCCCATGCGCTCGCGCACCGAGAGCGCCTCGCGCTGGATGTGATGATGCGCGAACATCTCGGAGCGCACCACGACTTCCTGGAACGCCAGCAGCATCTCCTTCAGCGTCACCTCCGGCAGCGAGCGCACCACCTGGCGGTCGCGCAGCTCCGCGCCCGCCACGAAGTGATCGCGCTCGAGGCGCGCCAGCGCATCGATGTTCTCCGCGGCGCGCTTGAACCGCTCGTATTCCTGCAGGCGGCGGACCAGTTCGGCGCGCGGATCCTCCTCGCCGTCGCCCGCGGCACTCTTCGGGCGCGGCAGGAGCATGCGCGATTTGATCTCCGCGAGCGTCGCGGCCATCACCAGGTACTCCCCGGCGAGCTCGAGCTGCAGATCCTGCATCAGCTCGATGTAGCGCATGTACTGGCGGGTGATCTCCGCCAGCGGAATGTCGAGGATATCCAGGTTCTGCCGCCGGATCAGGTACAGCAGCAGATCGAGCGGCCCCTCGAAGGCCTCGAGAAACACCTCGAGGGCCTGCGGCGGGATGTACAGGTCGCGCGGCAGCTCGGTCACCGGCTCGCCGTTGACCACCGCGAAGGGCATCTCCACCTGCTCCGGCGTCATCGGCGCCGTCGCGGACGGCGCTTCGCCTGCGGCGGCCGTCGGTTCGGGATTCGTCTGGCTCATCGGGGCGGTCAGTCGGTACGCAGGTGCATCGCGCGGCGCACTTCTTCGAGCGTCTCCCGGGCGGCATCGCGGGCCTTCTCGGCCCCTTCGGCGATGACATCGCGCAGCAACTCGGGATTGTCGGTGTACTCCTGGGCGCGCCGGCGCATGCCGGTGACTTCCTCGATGATCTTGTCGATCACCGGCTGCTTGCACTCCAGGCAGCCGATCCCCGCCGAGCGGCATCCCTCGGCGGCCCAGGTGCGGGTGTCCTCGGCGGAGTAGATCTTGTGCAGGCCCCACACCGGACAGCGCTCCGGTTCGCCCGGATCGGTCCGCCGGGCGCGCGCCGGATCGGTCTTCATGGCGCGCAGCTTGCGGGTCACGGACTGCGGGTCCTCGCGCAGCTCGATGGTGTTGCCGTAGGACTTGGACATCTTGCGCCCGTCGAGGCCGGGCACCTTGGGCGTCTCGGTGAGCAGCGCCTGCGGCTCGGGCAGAATGCTCACCCCACCGCCCTCGAGGTACCCGAGCAGCCGGTCCCGGTCGGCCACGGTGAGCCGGCTGACCCCGCTCACCAGCGCCCGGGCGCGCTCGAGCGCCTCATGATCACCGGCTTCCTGGAACTTGCGCCGCAGCTGCCGGTAGAGCGTGGTGTTGCGCCCGCCGAGGGCTTTGATGGCCCGCTCGACCTTCTCCTCGAAGTCCGGCTCACGCCCATAGAGGTGGTTGAAGCGGCGCGCCGTCTCGCGCGTGAGCTCCACGTGCGCCACCTGATCCTCCCCGACCGGCACGTGCTGGGCGCGGTAGACGAGGATGTCCGCGCTCTGCAGCAGCGGGTAGCCGAGGAACCCGTAGGTGGCCAGATCGCGGTCCTTCAGCTGCTCCTGCTGGTCCTTGTAGCTCGGTACCCGCTCGAGCCAGCCGAGCGGGGTGATCATCGAGAGCAGCAGGTGCAGCTCGGCGTGCTCGGGCACGTGCGACTGCACGAACAGCGTCGCGACGCCCGGGTTCAGCCCCGCGGCGAGCCAGTCGATCAGCACCTCGTGCACGTACTGCGGCAGCCGCGCGGTATCCTCATACCCGGTGGTCAGCATGTGCCAGTCGGCGACGAAGAAATAGCACTCGTACTCGTACTGCAAGCGCACCCAGTTGCGCAGCGCCCCGTGATAGTTGCCCAGGTGCAGCCGGCCGGTGGGCCGCATACCGGACAGGACCCGCCCGCCGGGGTTGGGAGTGCTCATCGAACCTCTCTCGTGCCGCTAAACGATCAGTATACCGTTTCGCCCCCGCCCCCGAGGATCGGTGCAAGCGGCCCGCGCCCGACCCTCAGCACCGTCGGTGGCGTGACCGACAGATCCACCACCGTGGTCGGCACCACCCCGCAATCACCTCCATCGAGCACCGCATCGAGCTCGTGACCGAGCCGCTCGTGGATCTCCCGGGCCGAGGTGAGCGGCGCGGCATCCTGCGGCAGCATGAGCGTGCTGCTCATCAGCGGCTCACCGAGCTCGCGCATCAGCATCAGCGGCACCTGATGCTCCGGGACGCGCACCCCGATGGTGCGCCGCTTGGGGTTCTGCAGCCGCCGCGGCGTCTCGCGGCTGGCCTTGACGAGAAAGGTGTACGGACCGGGCAGACAGGTGCGCAGCATGCGGAACTGCCAGGTCTCCAGACGCGCAAAGCGCCCGACCTGGGCCAGATCGGCGCACACCAGCGTGAAATGATGGTGGCGGTCGGCCGCGCGGATGCGTCGCACCCGCTCAAGCGCCTGGGTATCGCCCAGATGCCAGCCGAGGGCGTAGCACGAGTCGGTCGGGTAGGCGATCAGGCCGCCGCCGCGCACGATGTCCGCCGCGAGGCGGATCAGGCGCGCCTGGGGCGTCACCGGATGCAGCTCCAGGTACTCACTCACCGGCTCGCGCCTCCTCCTGACCCATCGGCTGCCCGCTCCCTTGGGGAGCATCGGCGCTCGAGTGCGTTATGATACCCGCATCACGAACCGGAACGGCCCCGCCCCGCGGATGAATCCCACGCCTAAAGTCTCCCTCAACGACATTCGCGCCGCGCTCGAGCGCTCACTTGCGCCGACGGCGCTGGAAGTGCTCGACGACAGCGCGCGCCACGCGGGCCATGCCGGGGCGCGCTCGGGCGGACATTACCGCGTCTGCGTAGTGTCGGCGGCCTTCGCCGGCCGCTCCCGGCTCGAGCGCCACCGCCTGGTCTACCAGGCACTCGAGCCGCTGATGGGCCAGGGCATCCATGCGCTGAATATCCGCGCGGGCGCCCCGGAGGACCCGCCGCATCCGGTCACTTGAGCCGGGCTCGGCCACTCGGCCGGGCCCTCTCGCTTTCCACCACCCTAACGAGAACCTCATGAAGCATCTCAGGATCCTCTGCATCGGGCTCGCCGCGCTCGGCCTGGCCGCCTGTCACGGCAAACCCTCCTCGAGCGCCGGCGCTTCCGCCGCGGTCGCCACGGTCAACGGCCACCCGATCACGCGCCAGTTCTACGACTCATACATCAAGATGGTGTCCGGCGGGCGCACCCCGAGTGAGCTCACGCCGCAGCAGCGCGCGATGGTGCTCGATGGGCTGATCCGCGCCGAGGCGGTCGCCCAGGCCGCCGTCAAGAAGGGGCTGGACAAGCAGCCGCATACCCAGACGATGCTGAAGCTGACCCGCCTGAACGTGCTCGAGCAGGCGCTCTCGGATCAGTACCTCGCCAACGCCGCGCCCACCGATGCGCAACTGCAATCGGTGTACGACCAGCAGCTCGCCAAGTTCCCCCAGGTCGAGTACCACGCGCGGCACATCCTGGTGAAGAGCAAGGCCGAGGCTGTGCAGATCATCCACCAGCTCGACGCCGATCACGACCGCAACTTCGCGGCGCTCGCGAAGAAGGACTCGCAGGATCCGGGTTCGGCGCAGAACGGGGGGGATCTTGGCTGGTTCCCGCCGAACAACATGGTGCCTTCGTTCTCCGCAGCGCTCGCGAAACTCAAGGTCGGACAGGTCACCCAGACGCCGGTGCACACGCGCTTCGGCTGGCACGTGATCCAGCTGCTCGGCACGCGGCCGATGCACGCCCCGAGCTTCGCGCAGGTCAAGGCTCGCCTGAAGCAGGCGTTGGAGAACAAGAAGTTCCAGACCTACACCACCTCCCTGGTGAAGAAGGCGAAGGTCGAGACCTACCTCGACCCGCAGACCGGTGAGCTCTCGGCGAAGCCGACCGCGGGCATGCCGGCGATTCCGGCCCCGACTGCGGCGCCGGCCCCGACCGCCGCACCGAGTGCCCCCCCGGCGGCAGCCCCGTCAGGTCACTGAGCGATCGGATCGATCCTCTGCGGAGCGGCGTCAGCCGCTCCGCAGAGGGACGTCCTCAGCGCCGGTGCGCCTCGAGCAGCTGGCGCAGCCCCGCCTCATCGAGGATGGGGATGGCCAGTGCACGCGCCTTCTCGAGCTTCGAGCCCGGCGCCTCGCCGGCCACCACGTAGCGGGTCTTCTTCGACACTGTGCCGCTCACCTTCGCCCCGAGCGCACTTAAGGCCTCCTGCGCCTGCTCGCGCGTCATGCCCGCGAGCGTTCCGGTGAGCACGAACGTCTGCCCGGTGAGCGGCAAGTCCGCCGGCCGCGCCGCGAACGGCGCCCAGGTGACCCCCGCATCGCGCAGCCGTCCGATCAGCGCCCGATGCTCCGGGGCGGCGAAGAACGCATGCACGTGCGCGGCGACGACCGGACCGACGTCCGCGACCTGTTCGATCTGCTGCGGATGGTTGTCCGCCGCCTCGATCAGCGCATCCAGATCCCCGAAATGACGCGCCAGGGCGAGCGCGGTCGCCTCACCGACCTCGCGGATGCCGAGCGCGTAGAGCAACCGCGGCAGCGTGGTCTGTTTGCTACGCTCGAGCGCGGCGATCAGGTTGGCCGCGGACTTCTCCCCCATGCGCTCGAGCGACTGCAGATCCGCCGCGCCGAGCCCATAGAGGTCGGCCGGTGAGCGCACTTTGCCGTGCTCGACGAGCTGCGCGACCAGCTTGTCCCCGAGTCCCTCGATGTCCATCGCCAGCCGACCGGCGAAGTGCCGGATCGCCTCCTGGCGCTGCGCCGGGCAGCTGAACCCGCCGGTGCAGCGCGCCACCGCCTCGCCCTCGGGCTTGAGCACCTCGGAATGGCACACCGGGCAGCGCTGCGGCAGCCGCACCGCCTCGGTGTGCGCCGGGCGGCGCGCCTCGATCACGCGCACCAGCTCCGGGATCACGTCCCCGGCGCGGCGCACCACGACCGTATCGCCCACGCGCACATCCTTGCGCTGCACTTCATCGAAGTTGTGCAGCGTCACGTTGCTCACGGTCACACCGCCGACGAACACCGGCTCGAGCCGCGCCACCGGCGTCACCGCGCCGGTGCGGCCGACCTGCCACTCGATGGCGCGCACGCCGGTCATGGCCTCCTCGGCCGGAAACTTGTGCGCCAGCGCCCAGCGCGGTGCACGCGAGAGGAACCCGAGGCGAGTCTGGTATGCCAGGCGCTCGACTTTGTAGACCACCCCGTCGATCTGATAGGTCAGATGCGCCCGCCGCTCGCCCATCTGGCGGTAGTACTGCAGACACTCCTCGACGCCCTGCACACGCCGGCCCTCGGGACAGACCGGCAACCCCCACCGGCGCAGCGCCTCGAGCAGCTCACTCTGGCGCTGCGGGAGCTCCCAGCCGCTGACGCTGCCGAGTCCGTAGCAGTACATCTGCAGGGGGCGCGTGGCGGTGATGCGCGGATCGAGCTGACGCAGGCTCCCGGCGGCGGCGTTGCGCGGGTTGACGAAGGTCTTCTCGCCGCGGGCCTCGGCCTCACGGTTGAGCCGCTCGAACCCCTTCAGCGGCATGAACACCTCCCCGCGCACCTCCAACAGCGCCGGGGCGGGCGGGCGCAAGCGCAGCGGCACCGCCCTGAGGGCGCGCACGTTGACCGTCACGTCCTCACCGGTGAAGCCGTCCCCGCGGGTGGCGGCCCGCTCGAGCAGGCCGTCGCGATAGATCACCGTCACGGCCAGCCCGTCGAGCTTCGGCTCGGCCAGATACTCCAGTGGCTCGTCCGTCCCGAGCCGCTCCCCGGCCCGCCGGTCGAAGGCCCGTACCTCCTCGTCGCTGAAGGCGTTGTCGAGCGAGAGCATGGGCACCTCGTGCACCACCTCGGCGAACGAGGCGCTCGGGGTGCCCGCCACGCGCTGCGTGGGGGAATCCGGGGTGATGAGCTCCGGGTGCGCGGCCTCGAGGGCGCGCAGCTCGCTCATGAGCGCATCGTAGTCGGCGTCCGGGATCTCCGGATCGTCAAGTCCGTAGTAACGGTAGTCGTGGTGGGCGATGTCGGTGCGCAGCGCGGCGATGCGCGCGCGCGCGCCGAGGCTCACGACCGTGCCCCGCCCGGATCGGCCGCGAGCGTCTCGCGCAGCTCGGCAAGCCGCGCCTCGCTCAGTGGCTCGCCGAGTTCGTCCTGCACTTCACCCTGCAGGCGCTCATTGAGGTTTAGCGCCGCCCCGAGCAGCGCCTCGAAGGCCTCGCTCGCCGGCAGCGAGCCCGGCAGAACGGTGAAGAGGTTCAATCCCGCATAGCGCTGAGCGTCCATGGCATCGAGGTCGAACGTCCCCGGGCGCGTCAGCGAAGCGACACTCACCAGCGCGCACCCGTACGCATCCGGCAGGTGAAAGATCTCGAAGCGGCCGAGCCGAAACCCCTCGGCGGCGAGCGCCAGGCGCAGCAGCCGACCGGAGAAGCGCTCCTCGGGCGCAATCAGCCGCAGCGCCAGGATGTGGCGCATCTCATCGGGCGGCCACTCGACCCGCGGCGGCTCATCGGCGCCCACCGGGGCCGGTGGCGGGGAGAGCACCGGCGGCTCGGGCGGCTCGATGAGCCTCGGCGGCGCACTCGCCCCGAGAATGCGGACCGGGCCGACGCCCTCCTCGAGGGCATCCCAGTCTTGCGCCGCGGCGAGCGGATACGCCGCGGCAGGCGCCACGGGCGCCTCGTCCTGCGCAGGCGCATCGACCAGCACCGTCGGCAACTCCGCGAGCGGATCGGGCGCGGCGCTCTCGCGCCAGGACTCCTCGGCCCCCGGGGCGGTCTCGAACGAGTCCTCCCCGATCCACGGCTCTGCGGCCTCGCCACGCACATGCTCCTCGGCATGCGGCAGACCGCCGACCTTCGGCTCGCTCGGCGCATGTGTCGCGCCGAGCGGCGTGCCGCGACCCTGCCGCGGGCGACGCCACTCCCACAACGCCAGTGCGGCGATGAACACCCCGCCGAGGATGAGCAGTGTCCAGCGCAACTGCGACACGGTGACTCCCCGAAACATCAGACGGCGGCCAGCCGGACCGCCTCGTCCACATCCACGGCCACCAGCCGCGACACCCCCGCCTCGTGCATCGTCACGCCGAGCAGCTGGGCGGCCAGTTGCATGGTGGTCTTGTTGTGAGTGATGAAGATGAACTGTACGCGCTCGGACATCTCCCGGACAATGTCGCAGAAGCGCCCGACGTTGGCCTCATCGAGCGGCGCATCCACCTCATCGAGCAGACAGAACGGCGCGGGGTTCAGATCGAAGATCGAGAACACCAGCGCCACCGCGGTGAGCGCCTTCTCCCCACCGGAGAGCTGGTGGATGGAGCTGTTCTTCTTCCCCGGCGGACGCGCCATCACCGATACCCCGGCATTGAGCACGTCGTCCCCGACGAGCTCAAGGTACGCATGTCCCCCGCCGAAGAGGCGCGGGAACTTCTCCTTCATGCCGCTGTTGATCTTCTCGAAGGTCTCCTCAAAGCGCGTGCGCGTCTCCTTGTCGATGCGCCGCATCGCCTCCTCGAGAGTCTCCAGCGCGCTGGTCAGGTCGGCGAACTGCCGATCGAGGTACTCCTTGCGTTCGGTCTGCTCGGTGAGCTCCTCGATCGCCGCGAGATTGACCTGCCCCAACTTCTCGATGCCGGCGCGCAGCTCCGCGAGGTTCTGCTCCCACTGCGCCACGGTGGCCTCGCTGAGCAGTCCCTGCTCGACCTCGGGGAGCTCCAGGTGCGTGGCGCTGAACTGCTCAAAGAGCGACTCGCGCCGCACGCGATTCTCCTGCGCCGCAAAGCGCGCCGCCTCCATCGCCTCGCGGGCATGGTGGGCGCGCCGCTCGGCCTCGGTGCGCTGCTGCTCGAGCGTGCGCATCGCGATGTCGACTTCCTCCAGCGCCGCACGCGCCGCAGCGAGCTGCTGCTCGACCTCGAGCCGCTGTGAGAGCGCCTCGTTCAGCCGCGCCTCGAGCGCGAGCACCGGGGCATCGCCGCCGGAGAGTTCCTGCTCGAGCTCCTCACGACGCCGCTCGAGCTGCACGCGCTGCTCACCCATGCGCGCCAGGCTCGTGAGCGCGGCGCTCTCGGCGGAGCGGCGCGACTCGATGCGCACCATCAGGTCACGCGCACCGAGCTGCGCGGCCTGGGCGCGCGAACGCGCCGCGCTCACACCCTCGCGGCGCACTTCGCGCTCCTCCTCCAGTTCCTCGCGCGCGCCGTTGAGCTCGGCGAGCCGCTCGATGCTCGCCTCGAGCGAGGCGCGCGCACCGCTCATCGTCGTGCGCGCCGCGTCCCCCTCGCGCACGAGCTCGGCATGCTCCTCATCGATGCGGCTGCGCCGCGCGAGCGTCTGCTCCTCCCGCGCTTGCGCCGCCTGCAAAGCGGCGGCCAGTTCGGCGTGCCGGCGCTGCGCGCCGTGGATCTGACTCTGCGTGCCGTCGCGCTCGGACTCCGCGCGCGCCAGTCCGTCGCGCACCGCGGCAAGTTCGCCCTCGGCCTCGCGCACGCGCGCCTCGGCCTCGGCGGCCGCATTGCGCAGACTCTTCAGCCGGTGTTCGCGCTCAATGATGCCGGCATGCGGATCGACGCCGCGGCTGACCCGCAGCCAGGCGCGCCCGACCCACTCCCCGTTGCGGGTGATGATCGACTCGTGCGGACCGAGTTCGGCGCGGGCGCGCAGCGCCTCGCTCAGCGTCTCAGCGGTGCGCACGCCGGCGAGCGCGCCGCGCGCGGCGGCGGACCCGGACACTTTTTCCGCCAGCGTCGGCCCGGTGGCGCCCCGCGGGGCGCCGCCGGAGGATTCCTGCACGAGCACGAGGCGGCCCTCGCGCAGCGACTGCAGGGGCTCGGCCAGTGGATCGAGCGCCTCGACGCAGACGGCCTCCAGATAATCCCCGAGGGCGGTCTCGACGGCCCGTTCCCAGCCCTTCTCGACCTCGAGCCGCTCGGCGAGGCGCTCAGCGCCGGCGAGTCCGGCGCCGCCGAGCCACTCGCGCACCTGTCCGGCGCTGCTCGAGAGCGCAGCCTTCTGCACCGCCTCGAGCGAGGTGCACTCCTCGCGTGAGCGCTCACGCGCCTCCCGCGAGCGCTGCAGGTCCCGTTCGGCCTGCAACTGCGCGCCGCGGGCCGCCTGCACACGCTCGAGCGTGTCCGTCAGGCGCTCGGCCAGCACCTCGGTCGTCTCGCGCGCCTCGCGCTCCTCGGCCTGAAGCCGCGCGAGCTGCTCGGTGGACTGCTGCGCCGCGAGCGCCTCGCGCTCCAGCGCGAGCCGCTCGCTCTGTGCGGCGAGACGGCGCAGCTGGTTGTCGAGCTGCTCGATGCGGGCCCGCTCGACCTGTGCGGTGCGATCGGCCGCGCCGAGGGCGTGATTCAGTTGCTCCCAACGCTCCTGCCAGGCGGCGAGTTCCCCCTCGGCCGACTCCAACGCCTCGGCAGCGGCCTGCTCGGCCTGCTGGGCGCCCTCGAGCGCCGGGGCGGACTGTTCGAGCTCGGCACGCACGGCGGCGAGCTCACGTTCCTCGCGCTCGATGTGCGCGGCGAGTTCCGCCAGACTGGCTCGCGCCTGTGTCAGATCGGTGCGCTGGCGCTCGCGCAGCTCGCGAGTGTGCTGGATCGACTGCTCGAGGCGCGAGATCTCCGCGCCGAGGGCATAATGGCGCGCCTGCACCGCCGAGAGCTGCTCGCCGGCGCCGGCGTGGCGCTCGCGCGCGCTCTCGATCGCGGCCTCCGCGGCCCGCTGATCGGCGAGGGCGGCCTGCATCTCGAGCTCACGCTCGCGGGTGGCGCTGTCGTGCACTTCGGCGCCGCTGTCGAGCTCGCGCATGCGCAGCGCGAGCAACTCCGCGAGCGTGCGCCGCTCCTGCTCCTTCAGCCCCTGGTAGCGCCGCGCGGTGGCCGCCTGACGCTGCAGGTGACGGATCTGCTTCTCGATCTCCTCGCGCACATCCTGCAGACGCTCGAGATTCTCGCGCGTCTCGGCGATGCGGCTCTCGGTCTCGCGCCGCCGCTCCTTGTAGCGGGAGATCCCGGCGGCCTCCTCGACGAACGCGCGCATGTCCTCGGCGCGCGCCTCGATGATGCGCGAGATGGTGCCCTGCTCGATGATCGCGTAGCTGCGCGAGCCGAGGCCGGTGCCGAGGAACAGGTTGGTGATGTCCTTGCGTCGGCAGCGCGCCCCGTTGATGTAGTAGCCCGAGGAGCCATCACGCGAGACCTGGCGCTTCAGCGCGATCTCGTTGTAGCTCGCATACGCGCCGCCGACCTTGCCGTCGGAGTTGTCGAACACCAGCTCCACCGAGGCGGTGCCGACCGGCTTGCGCTGCGAGGAGCCGTTGAAGATGACATCGGCCATGTTGTCGCCGCGCAGATGCTTGGCCGACAGCTCGCCCATCACCCAGCGCACCGCGTCGATCACGTTCGACTTGCCGCAGCCGTTCGGACCGACCACGCCGGTGAGATTGCTCGGGAAGGTGACTTGGGTGGGATCGACGAAGGACTTGAATCCGGCGAGCTTGATTTTCGTCAGCCGCATCTACTGATCTTCCGTTCTCTTCTGGAGGCCGCCGCAGCGAAGCGCGGTAGTGTAGAGTAATTGCCCATGCCCTCACAGCCTGCCCCGTCCATCGAGACGTTCCCCAATCCCTGCCCCGGGTCCGACTACACCATCCGCATGCGGATCCCGGAGTTCACTTGTCTGTGTCCGCGCACCGGGCAGCCGGACTTCGCCACGCTCAAGCTCGCCTACGTGCCCGATCAGCGCTGCGTGGAGCTGAAGTCATTGAAGCTGTACATCTGGTCGTTCCGCGACCGCGGCGCGTTCCACGAGGCGCTCACCAATGAGATCGCCGATCTGCTCGCCGCCGAGCTGGAACCGCGCTTTTTGCGCCTCGAGGGGCGCTTCAAGGTGCGCGGGGGGATCTACACGCGGGTCATCGCCGAGCGGCGCTCGGCGCACTGGCAGCCCCCCCCGCCGGTCCGCCTGCCCTAGCGCCGGCGCGCCCGGCGCACGCGGCGCTGTACAGGCCCAAGGGCGCCGGTATAATCGCGCGTCCCGCAAGAGCCTTATGCGTAGGAGCAAGTGATGTCGGCCAAGAAACCCGCGCCCAAAACTGCGAAGGGTAAGAAGGCCGCGCCGGCGAAATCCGCGGTGAAGAAGTCCGTCACGGCCAAGCGGCCGGCCGCGCACAAGAGCGCGGCCCGTGCTGCTGCGCACAAGAGCGCGGCGGTCAAAAGCACCGCCCATCCGCGCCACGCGGAAACGCCCGGGACTGAGACGACTGCCGAGCGGATGCATGCGCCCGTCGCGCCCCCCCACCTGCCGCCGGTGCGCGAACGTATCGTGCACGTGAGCGACGCCGAGGAAGGCGAGTCGGCCGAGCCGGGCAGCCTGCTCGCAGGCCCCCGCAACGTTCAGCCGTACATTCCAAAGCGCGGCGAACAGTACATGAGCAAGGAGCAGCTCGAGCACTTTCGCAACATCCTCAACAGCTGGAAGCGCGACCTGATGGTCGAGGTCGACCGCACGGTCTCGCACATGAAGGATGAGGCGGCGAACTTCCCCGACCCCTCCGACCGTGCGACCCAGGAAGAGGAATTCAGCCTGGAGCTGCGCACCCGGGACCGCGAACGCAAGCTGATCCGCAAGATCGACGAGGCGTTGAAGCGCATCGAAGACGGCAGCTACGGCTACTGTCTCGAGACCGGCGAGGAGATCGGCATCAAGCGTCTGGAGGCCCGTCCCGTGGCCACCTTGAGCATCGAGGCCCAGGAGCGGCGCGAGCGGCGCGAGAAGCAATACGGCGATCGCGACGACCGCTACCGCTGATCTGAGCGCGGCGGCCGGCTACGTCGGCCGCTTCGCCCCCTCCCCCACCGGCGCGCTGCACCTGGGGTCGCTGTTGGCGGCCGTGGGCAGCTTTGTCGACGCCCGCCACCATGGCGGCCGCTGGCGGGTGCGTATCGAGGACATCGATCCGCGCTGCGTTCCCGGCAGTGCCGATCAGATCCTGCGGACCCTCGAGGCGTTCGGCCTCGAATGGGATGGCCCCGTAGAGGTGCAAAGCCAACGCACCGAGTCGTACCGGGCCGCGCTCGAGCAGCTGCGCGCCGCGGGCGCCACCTTCGAGTGCACCTGCTCGCGCAGCGAGCTGGCCGCGTACGGGGCGCTCACCAGCCGCTACCCCGGTCTGTGCCGCAGCGGACCGCGGCGCGACGGCCCGAGCGCCACGCGCCTGCGCATCGAGGCGCTGCGCATCTTCACGTTCGAGGATCGCTTCCAGGGCCCCTTCAGCTGCCCGGCGGGCAGCCTCGGCGATGTGGTCGTGCGCCGCCGCGACGGCGTGTTCGCCTACCAGCTCGCCGTCGTCGTCGATGATGCGCTGCAGGGCATCACCGACGTGGTGCGCGGCGCGGATCTGCTCGAGAGCACCGGCTGGCAGATCGCGCTGCAGGAGGCACTGCGGCTGGCGCGACCGCGCTACGGGCACCTGCCGCTGCTCACCGAGCCCGGCGGGGCGAAGCTCGCCAAGCGCCACCACGCGGTGCCCCTCGACGCCCACCGCGCGAGCGCCGAACTGTTGGCGGTGCTGCGGCTGCTCGGCCAGGCGCCCCCGGCCGAACTCGATGGCGCCGCACCATCGGTCGTGCTCGCCTGGGCGAGCGCGCACTGGCGGCCCGCGGCCTTCCACGGCCGGCGGGAGATTGCGTTGGCGCGCCGCACAGGCTCCTGAAACGACACGGGGCCCGCGCCTTACGACGCGGGCCCCGTGTACAGGCTCGTCTGCGCGCGTGCGTTACGCGACGTCGACGTCGCGCATCGAGAGGCGGATGCGCCCCTGACGGTCGACTTCGAGCACCTTCACGCGGATCACGTCGCCTTCCTTGAGCTTGTCGCTGACCCGCTCGACGCGCTCGTTGGAGATCTGCGAGATGTGCACCAGACCGTCGCGGCCCGGCAGGATGGTGACGAATGCGCCGAAGTCCATCAGGCGCGCCACCTTGCCCTCGTAGATGCGCCCGACTTCCACATCGGCGGTGATCAGCTCGATGCGCCGCTGGGCCTCGCGGCCGGCGGTGCCGTTGACCGAGGCGATCTTCACCGTGCCGTCGCTCTCGATGTCGATGGTGGTGCCGGTCTCCTCGGTGATCTGACGGATCACCGCACCGCCCTTGCCGATCACATCGCGGATCTTCTCCGGATCGATCTTCAGGGTGATGATCGAGGGCGCCCACTCGGACATGTTGGCCCGCGGGGTGCTGATGACCTTGTTCATCTGCTCGAGGATGTGCAGCCGGCCCTCGCGGGCCTGGGCGAGTGCCACCTTCATGATCTCGGGCGTGACGCCCTCGACCTTGATGTCCATCTGCAGCGCGGTCACACCGTCTTTGGTGCCGGCCACCTTGAAATCCATGTCGCCGAGATGATCCTCGTCGCCGAGGATGTCGGTGAGCACCTTGAAGCGGCCGCCCTCGAGCACCAGGCCCATCGCGACACCGGCCACCGGCGCCTTGATCGGCACGCCGGCATCCATCATCGCGAGCGAGGAGCCGCACACGCTCGCCATCGAGCTCGAGCCATTCGACTCCAGGATCTCCGAGACGACGCGGATCACGTACGGGAATTTGGCCATGTCGGGCATGACCGCGTTCACGCCGCGGCGGGCCAGGTTGCCGTGGCCGATCTCGCGGCGCTTCGGGGAGCCCATCATGCCGGTCTCACCGACCGAGAACGGCGGGAAGTTGTAGTGCAGCATGAACGGTTCGCGCCGCTCGCCCTCGAGCGCATCGATGATCTGCGAATCGCGGGTGGTGCCGAGCGTCGTGACCACGAGCGCCTGCGTCTCACCGCGGGTGAACAGCGCCGAGCCGTGGGTGCGCGGCAGTACGCCGACCTTGACGGTGATCGGACGCACCGTGACGCAGTCGCGCCCGTCGATGCGCGGCTCCCCGTTGAGGATGCGCTGGCGCACGATGTCGCTTTCGAGCTTGAACAGCGCGGTGTCGACCGGATCGACACTCCACTGCGCGCCCTCGCCTTCGGTGAGCGCGGCGATCGTCTCGCGCTTGATCTCCCCGATGCGGGTGTAGCGCTGCTGCTTCTCGGTGATGGTATAGGCCTGGGCGAGCGCATCGCGGGCCTTGGCGGCGACGGCAGCGGCGAGCTCGGCGCTCTCGGCCGGTGCCTGCCACTCCCAGCGCGGCTTGCCGGCCTCGCGGGCGAGCTCACGGATCGCGCCGATCGCGGTCTGCATCTGCTGGTGGCCGAACACCACCGCGCCGAGCATCTGCTCCTCGGTGAGGCCCTTGGCCTCGGACTCGACCATCAGCACGCCCTTCTCGGTGCCGGCGACCACCAGGTGCAGCTGCGACTCGGCGAGCTCGGCGAGCGTCGGGTTGAGCACGTACGCGCCATTCTTCCAGCCGACGCGCGCGGCGCCGACCGGACCGTTGAACGGAATGCCCGAGAGCGCAAGCGCCGCGGACGCCCCGAGCAGCGAGGCAATGTCCGGATCGATCTGCGGGTCGAGCGAGACCACCGTCGCCACGACCTGCACGTCGTTGAAGAACCCATCCGGGAACAGCGGACGGATCGGGCGGTCGATCAGACGCGAGGTCAGCGTCTCTTTCTCGCTCGGCCGACCCTCACGCTTGAAGAACCCGCCCGGGATGCGCCCGGCGGCGTAGGTCTTCTCCACGTAGTTGACGGTGAGGGGCAGGAAATCGCGGCCCGCGGCCGGCGACTTCTGCGCACACACTGTGACCAACACCACCGTGTCGCCCATGGAGACGCGCACCGCACCGTTGGCCTGACGGGCCAGTTCGCCGGTGTCCAGCGTGACCGTATGGGAGCCGTATTGAAATGACTTGCTGACGCTCAAGGTCCAGTCCTCGAATTGCAAAAAGGTTCAGCGGCAAACACCAGGTACAAAAATAACGAAGGGCCGCAGTGTTTGCGGCCCTCCTGGTGTTCGTTCAGCGGCGCAGTCCCAGACGCTCGACCAATTCCTGATAGGTCTGCGGCTGAGTCGCCTTGAGGTAATCGAGGAGTTTGCGGCGCTGATTGACGAGCTTCACCAAACCGCGCCGTGAGGCGTGATCGCCCTTGTGCGCGCTGAAGTGCTCGCCCAGGCCATTGATGCGCTCGGAGAGCAGCGCAACCTGAACCTCGGGGGATCCGGTATCCGCAGGTCCGCGCTGGTATTGCGTCAGAATCCCGCTCTTTTTCTCGCTGGTTAAAGCCATTGCACGACGGTCCTAAGTAACTGTATTAGATGCCCGTTTAAGGAAGCCCGCAATTTTACCTGTGGAGGGGCCTTCGCCACAAGGTCGGCGCTGCGATATGCTCGCGCCATGAAGATTCGACCGCTTTTGCCCATCGTCCTCGCCGGCGCGGTGCTGCTCGGCGGCTGCGCGGGCGGACCGGCGCCGAAGGGCACCGCCACCGCCGCGGCGGGCGCCTGCGGGCAGGCCGCACACCCGCCCGGATCGCCGTCCTGCTCGCCGTTCACCCGTCGCTACAGCGGCCAGCAGCTGCGCCAGACCGGGCATACGAATGCCGCACGCGCGCTCTCGGCCCTCGATCCGGCCGTGACGACCCAGGGGCCCTGAGGCCGCCGCGCACCGCAGCGCCTGCCGGGCCGTCGAGGTCCTCAGGCCGGCGGCGTCCCGGTGAGCGCCAGCAGACGGCGCGGCTGCACCGTGCCGCTCGCCAGCTCCCCGAGCCCCATGAAGGCGCCGTGCTCATCGTACAGACGCGCCTTGCCGGTGGCCGCGACGCTCACCGGCACCGCCTGTCCGTGGCGCACCCGATCGGCCTGCGCCGCATCGAGGGTGACCCCCGGCAGGTGCCCGAGCGGCCGGTCGGGCGCCAGCAGCCCGTCCGCCCGCGCATCGGCGCCGGCGGCCTCGAGAGCCTCCAGCGTGTGCATCGGTTCGCACTCGAAGGGCGCCACCCACTCGCGCCGCAGCAGCACCACGTGGCCGCAGGTGCCGAGCGCAGCGGCAATGTCCTCGGCGAGCACGCGCACGTAGGTGCCCTTGGAGCACTCCACGGTCAGTTCCAGCCGCTGCGCCCCGGCCTCGAGCAGCGTCAGGGCATAGATTTCGATGGGGCGCGCCTCGCGCTCGACGGACACCCCGGCGCGGGCGAGTTCGTACAGCGGCCGCCCGTCGCGCTTCAGCGCCGAGTACATCGGGGGGACCTGTCGCTGCGCGCCGCGCCGCCCGGCGAGTGCCGCCTCGAGCGTCCCGGGGTCGAGCGGCGGCACCGCCGCCCGCTCGATCACCTCGCCTTCCACATCGCCGGTGGCCGTGCGCGCCCCGAGGGCGATGGCGAAGCGGTAGCGCTTGCGGCTCGAGAGGATCTCCCCGGCGATCTTGGTCGCCTCGTCCAAGCAGATCGGCAGCATCCCGGTGGCGAGCGGATCGAGGCTGCCGGCATGACCGGCCTTGGCCGCCCCGTAGAGCCGCCGAACGCGCTGCAGCGCCGCATTCGACGAGAGCCCCAGGGGCTTGTCGAGAAGCACGATCCCGCTCGGCATCGGCTCAGTGCTTGGCCTGGTCGTCGGCACGCGCCCGGGCGATCAGCCCGCTCAGCTGCGCGGCCTTCTCGGCGGTGTCATCGAGCAGAAATTCCAACCGCGGTGCATGGCGCAGGCCGAGCTCGCGCCCGACCTGCCCGCGCAGAAAACCTCCGGCGTGCATCAGCCCGCGCAGCACCTCCTCGGCCGGGTGCTGCGAGGCGAACGGCGCGACGTAGATGCGCGCCACGCTCATGTCGGGCAGCAACCGCACCGCGGTGACCGTGACGCTACCGACGCGCGGGTCCTTGACCTCGCGCGCGATCAGCGCCGCCAGCACGCGCTGCAGCTGCGACTCGATTCGGCGGACTCTGGGACTGGCCGAGCTCATTACAGCGTCCGGGCGACCTCGACGCGCGCGAAGCACTCGATCTGATCCCCGACGCGCACGTCCTGGTAGTTCTTCACGCCGATGCCGCACTCGGTGCCGGCCCGCACTTCCCCGACGTCGTCCTTGAAGCGGCGCAGCGACTCGAGCGCCCCTTCGAAGATGACGACGTTCTCGCGCAGCACGCGGATCGGGTTGTTGCGCTTGACCGCGCCCTCGGTCACCAGACAGCCGGAGACCACACCGAACTTGCTCGAGCGGAACACGTCGCGCACCTGCGCCACACCCAGGATCTGCTCCTTGATCTCCGGCTGCAGCAGACCGGTCATCATCTGACGCACGTCGTCGATGACTTCGTAGATGATGCTGTAGTAACGCACCTCGACGCCGGTTTCCTTCATCACATCGCGTGCCCCGGAATTGGCGCGCACGTTGAAGCCGATGATCAGCGCCTTGGAGGCCGCCGCGAGCTGCACGTCCGACACGGTGATCCCGCCGATGCCGCTCGAGATCAGCTTGACTTGCACTTCGCTCGTCGAGAGCTTCTCGAGCGACTCGCGCAGCGCCTCGACGCTGCCTTGCACATCGCCCCTGATCACGACCGCCACGGAGCCGGCCTTGCCTTCCCCGAGCTGCGAGAACACGTCCTCGCTGCGGGTGGCGTGACGCGCGAGCTTCACGTCGCGCGACTTGCTCTGGCGGTAGGTCGCCACTTCGCGCGCCTTGCGCTCGCTCTCGAGCACGAGGATCTCCTCCCCGGCGTTCGGTGCGCCCGAGAGGCCGAGCACCACCACCGGCATCGACGGCGGGGCGTCCTCGACGGCCTTGCCGGTCTCGTCGAACAACGCGCGCACGCGGCCGAACTCGGTCCCGGCGATGATCGGATCGCCGAGCCGCAACGTACCCTTCTTCACCAACACCGTGGCCACCGCGCCGCGGCCCTTCTCGACGCTCGACTCGATGACCACGCCGCTGGCGAGCCCGGTGCGCGGCGCGCGCAGCTCGAGCACTTCGGCCTGCAGCAGCACCGCCTCGAGCAGCGCATCGATGCCCTCGCCGGTGTGCGCCGAGACGTTGACGAACATGTTCTGTCCGCCCCACTCCTCGGGGATCACCTCCTGCTTGGACAACTCGTGGCGCACGCGGTCCGGATCGGCGCCGTTCTTATCGATCTTGTTCACCGCCACGACGATCGGCACGCCCGCGGCGCGGGCATGTTGGATCGCCTCGAGGGTCTGGGGCATCACGCCGTCATCGGCGGCCACCACCAGAATGACCACGTCGGTGGCCTTCGCACCCCGCGCGCGCATCGCCGTGAAGGCGGCGTGGCCCGGCGTGTCGATGAAGGTGATGACGCCCTTGGGTGTCTCGACGTGATACGCCCCGACGTGCTGGGTGATGCCGCCGGCCTCGCCCGCAGCTACCTTGGCGCGACGGATGTAATCGAGCAGTGAGGTCTTGCCGTGATCGACGTGACCCATGACGGTGACCACCGGCGGACGCGCCTCGAGGTCGGTCTGCGCGACGCCCGCGCCCTGCAGGTCCGCCTCGATCTGCGCCTCCTGCATCGGCTTGGCGGTATGGCCCATCTCCTCCACCACGAGCACCGCGGTGTCCTGGTCGAGCGGCTGGTTGATCGTCGCCATGATGCCGAGGTTCATCAGCGTCTTGATCAGCGCCGGCGCCTTCACGGCGAGCTTCTGCGCCAGTTCCGCCACGGTGATGGTCTCCGGCACGGTCACCTCGCGCACCACCGGGGCGGTCGGCCGCTCGAACCCGTGGCGCGCCTCGCCCGCCCCGCGCACGGTGCGCGACTTCAGCGGCCGGCGCTTCTTGATTCGTGAGCTGACATCGGAGGCGACATGCAGCTCCTCACGCCCGTAGCGGGTGTGTTTGTCGTCGGCCGCAGCCGGCGGCCGATGGCCACCAGCCGGTCGGGCCGGGGGCATGTCCTTCGCCTTCGGCGGTGCCGGCGGCGCGGCCACCGGGACCGGCGCCGGCTCGTTCACGCGGGCCGCCTCGCGGCTGTGCCGCTCGCGCTCCTCGCGCTCGCGGTCGCGCTCGCGCTGCGCATCGGCCTCGGCGCGCTGCTCGGCTTCGCGCCGGGCCTCGTCCAGGGCCCGCTTGCGGGCTGCTTCCTCTTCCTCGATGCGGCGGCGGTTCTCCGCCTCAAGCCGCTCGTGTTCGCGCCGCTCCTGCTCCAGACGCTCCTGCTCCAGACGCTCGGCCTCCTCGGCCTCGCGGCGCTTCTGCTCGACCTCATCGTGTTGCTTGCGCGCCTGTTCCTGGAGCACGTCGCGCTTGATGTAGGTGCGCTTGGTGCGCACCTCCACGTTCACGGTGCGCGCGCGTCCCTGGACACTCGCCAACTTCAGCTCACTTTGCGTCTTGCGTCGCAGCGTGATGCGCCGCGGCGCCGCATCACTGTTCTGCTCGGTCTCGCCGTGACTGCGGCGCAGATGCGTCAGCAGCTCGAGCTTCGCATCGTCGCTGATGTGATCGTCCGGCCCGTTCACTTGGATGCCGGCCTGATCGAGTTGCACGAGCAGCCGGTCCACCGGCACCTTCAGGACCTCGGCAAATTGGGCTACGGTCACTTCCGCCATACGTCTTGCACTCCCCCGGTCATTGACCGGGCGCGAACCAGTGAGCCCGCGCAGTCATGATGAGCTTGCCCGCCTCTTCCGGCGTCATGCCCTCGATATCGTTCAAATCGTCGATCGACTGCTCGGCGAGCTCCTCGCGCGTGCGCACCCCGCGGCGCGCCAGCGCCAGCGCGAGCTCCGGGCTCATGCCCTGCAGTCGCAGCAGATCGTCCGCCGGCATCGCCTGTTCGAGCGACTCCTCGCTCGCGATCGCCTGGGTGAGCAGCACGTCGCGAGCGCGATTGCGCAGCTCCTTGACGATCTGCTCGTCGAACTCGGCGATTCCGGCGAGCTCGCCCTGCGGCACGTAGGCGATCTCCTCGATGGTGGAGAATCCCTCCTGGGCGAGGATGGTGGCGACGTCCTCGTCGACGTCGAGCTGTTTCATGAACAGCTGCACCAGCGTCTTTGACTCCGAGTCGCTCTTCGCCTCGGCGTCCGACTCGGTCATCACATTCAGCTCCCAGCCACTCAGCTGGCTGGCCAAGCGGATGTTCTGTCCGCCGCGGCCGATCGCCTGGGACAGCTTGTCCTCGGCCACCGCGACATCCATGCTGTGCGAGTCCTCATCGACCACGATCGAGAGCACTTCGGCCGGCGACATGGCGTTGATCACGAACTGTGCCGGGTTCTCATCGAACGGAATGATGTCGACGCGCTCCCCGGCGATCTCGTTCGAGACGGCCTGGACGCGCGAGCCGCGCATGCCGACGCACGCGCCCACCGGATCGATGCGCGGATCGTTGCTGCGCACGGCGATCTTGGCGCGCACGCCCGCATCGCGGGCCGCCCCGAG
Source organism: Pseudomonadota bacterium (assembly GCA_021826035.1). The sequence continues at coordinate 47,575 of JAKBBE010000002.1, forward strand.
AATCTGGATCAGGCCCTGCCCGACCTCGGGCACTTCGAGTTTGAACAGCTCGATCAGGAACTCCGGGGCGGTGCGGCTGAGAAACAGCTGCGGGCCACGGACCTCCGAGCGCACCTCGCGCAGGAACGCCTTGATGCGATCCTGCGCCTTGACCTGCTCGCGCGGGATCATGTCGGTGCGCTGCACGAACCCCTCGGCGTTCGAACCGAGGTCGATGAAAATGCCGTTGCGATCGACGCGCTTGACCACACCGCTGACCAGCGTGCCGACGCGATCGCGGTAGGCATCGACCACCTGCTGGCGCTCGGCCTCGCGCACCTTCTGCACGATGACCTGCTTGGCCTGCTGGGCGGCGATGCGCCCGAAGGTGACCGACTCGATCGGCTCCTCGACGTACCCGTCGACGGTCGCATTCGGGTTCATGTCGAGCGCATCCTCCAGGCGCAGTTCGCGCTCCGGGGCCTGCAGCTCGGTGGAGTCATCGGCGAACACCTTCCAGCGCCGGAACGTCTCGTAATCCCCGCTGCGCCGATCGATGGCGACGCGCGCGTCCCACTCCTCGCCATGCTTGCGGCGCGTGGCGGCGGCGAGCGCTGCCTCGAGCGCCTCGAAAATCACTTCTTTGTCGACGCCCTTCTCATTCGAGACGGCATCGACAACCATCAGGATTTCCTTGTTCACTACTGATTACCTCTGCAACTGTCGCCTGCGGCGCACGCCACTCAACCGGCCAATCTCGCCTTGGCCATCTCGCCGTAACCCACCGTCACCTTCTGCCCGTCGACCTCGAGCTCGATCCCCGACTCGCCCGCCGAGCACAGCGTGCCGGTGTAGCGGCGGCGGCCCTCGCGCGGCGCGGCAAGCTCGATGAACACCCGCGACCCGGCGAAGCGCTCGAAATGCGCCCGCGTGCGCAGCACCCGGTCGAATCCAGGCGAGGACACCTCGAGCGTGTAGGCCGTCGGAATCGGATCCTCGACATCGAGCAGCGCCGAGACCTCGCGGCTGACGCGCTCGCAATCCTCGATACCGACCCCTTCGGGCCGGTCAATGAACAGCCGCACCGTGGCGCTGGAGCGCCCGGCGCTGTACTCCACGTCCACCAGCTCATAACCGAGCCGCCCCGCCAGGGGCTCAATGAGGGCGATCAGCCGCTCTCGCAATGTCGCCGCCATCGATTCTCCCCGCCGCCGAGGCGCCCATAAACAAAACGGGCCACCCGGCCCGTCCGGCCGCCGCACCGCGGCCGCCGCACTCCCCACGGTGCGCACCTCGCGGCGTCGCACCCCGGAATTCGCCGCACGCACTGCGTCGCTTGCCGGCCACCCAAAAACAAAAAGCCCCTCGGGGGGCTTTATCGTGATCACGCTGTCGGAGCACTCGTCCCGAGGGCGCAGCCGCTCCGAATCCCGCGGCCGAGGCCCGCCGGGAAGCGCATTGTACGCTGAAGCGTTGCCGCCGTGAAGGTCTTTTCCGTCAAGGTGTTCCGCACCGCCCAGCGCACCGGAAATGCGCCCGCCCGACGCGCCGGCCGCTACCATAGCGGCCCATGAAGGATCCGGCGATCGGCTCAGGCGGGGGCACTGCGCGCGTGGACCGGTGGCTGTTCGGGGTGCGTCTGTTCAAGTCGCGCTCGCTAGCCACCGAGGCCGTCAGCGGGGGCCGCGTGCACGTCAACGGGGCACGCGTGAAGGCCTCGCATGCGGTGCGGCCCGGTGATGTGGTGCGTTTCATGCGCGGGGCGGTGGAGTTCGACTGCACGGTGCAGGCCATCCCCGAGCGGCGCGGGCCAGCCGCCCAGACCGCGCACTGCTACCTGGAAAGCGAGGCGAGCCAGGCGCGCCGGGCGGCATTCGCCGAGCGCTCGCGCCTCGCCGCAGCATTCGCGCCCCGGCCCGAGGAGCGGCCCGACAAGCATGCCCGGCGCGAGCTGCGCCGGCTGCGCGGGCGCGACTGAATCGCCCCCGGGGACGAAGCCGGAGCCGAAAGTCCACACAGCGGCGCGGGTTTGAACCTGCGCCTGAAGAGGTTCACTGCATGTCGCTCAGCGTTTTTGACGTCTTTAAGATCGGCATCGGGCCGTCGAGCTCACACACCATGGGACCGATGCGCGCGGCACGCGAGTTCCTGCTCGAGCTCGAGCGCTCCGGGCAACTCGCCTCGGTCGAGTCGGTGACCGTGCGCCTGTACGGATCGCTCGCGCTCACCGGGCTCGGGCACGGCACGGACCGGGCCGTGATGATGGGCCTGACGGGCGCGGAGCCCGAGACGGTCGATCCCGATGGTATCGCCCCGACCCTCGCGGCCATCGCTGCGAGCGGACGGATCGCACTGCTGGGCCGCCAGACCGTGGAATTCAATCCCGCGCGCCATCTGCTGCTGTTGCGTGCCGAGCGGCTGCCTGAACATCCCAACGGCATGCGCTGCACCGCTGCGCTCGCCGGCGGCGGGCAGTATGAGCAGGAGTACTACTCGATCGGCGGTGGGTTCATCGTGCGCGCCGGTGAGGATCAGGCGCGCGAGGCGAGCGCACGGGCCGCCGCCCCCTACCCGTTCTCGAGCGGCCGGGAGCTGCTCGCGCTGTGCCGCGAGCACGGACTGGAGATCTTCGAGCTGGTGCTCGCCAACGAGCGCGCCTGGGCGAGCGAGGCCGACGTGCGCGCCGGGGTGATGAGGATCTGGGCGGTGATGCAGGCCTGCGTGACGCGCGGCTTTCGCCAGAACGGGGTACTGCCCGGGTCGCTGAAGGTGCGCCGGCGGGCCCCGAAGCTCTACCGCCAGCTCACCGAGAGCGGGGGCACGCGGCCGCTCGAGACGCTCGACTGGGTCGATGCCTTCGCACTCGCGGTGAACGAGGAGAACGCCGCCGGCGGCCGGGTGGTCACCGCCCCGACCAACGGCGCGGCGGGCATCGTGCCGGCGGTGCTGCACTACTACCGCCGCTTCGAACCCGGCGCCTGCGACGATGGGGTGATGCGCTTTATGCTCACCGCGGCGGCGATCGGCATGCTCTATAAACAGAATGCCTCGATCTCCGGCGCCGAGATGGGCTGCCAGGGCGAGGTGGGGGTGGCCTGCTCGATGGCCGCCGCGGGTCTCGTGGCGGCACTGCAGGGCAGCAACGAGCAGTGCGAGAACGCCGCGGAAATCGGCATGGAGCACAACCTCGGACTCACCTGCGATCCGGTCGGCGGCCTGGTGCAGATTCCGTGTATCGAGCGCAACGCCATGGGCGCGGTGAAGGCCATCAACGCCGCGCGGCTCGCCATGCGCGGCGATGGCAGCCACAAGGTCTCCCTCGATCACGTCATCCTCACCATGCGCCAGACGGGCGAGGACATGTCGACGATCTACAAGGAGACCTCCCAGGGCGGTCTCGCCGTGAACGTGACGGAGTGCTGAGCGCGCTCAGCGGGCGCGGATTTCGACTTCTGAGGCCACCGAGACGCGATTGCGACCGGCCGCCTTGGCATCATAGAGCGCCGCATCGGCGCGATGGCGCAGCGTCTCGAGCGAATCGCCCTCACGGCCGCTCGCCACGCCGATCGACAGCGTCACTTCGCCGGCGAACTGCGCCCCGTCGGGATGCACGATCAGGCTGCGCTGGGCCGCGGAGCGGATCGCCTCGGCGAGCGCCGCGGCGGCACTGAGGGTCTTGCCGCGCAGCAGCACCACGAATTCGTCCCCGCCGATGCGTGCCGCCACATCCTCCGCCGCGAGCTGCTCGCGCAGGATCTTCGCCACCTTCACCAACACCTTGTCGCCGATCACGTGGCCGTGGGTGTCGTTGATGCGTTTGAAGTAATCGATGTCGACGGCGAGCAGCACCACCTGGGAGAAATCCGCCGGGTCGTCCTGTCCGTCGAACGCGCGGCGAAAGCCCGCGAGGTTCACCAGGCCCGTGAGCGGATCGCGCAGCGGCTCGGTCTGGGCCCGCTCGAGCCGCTCCATGACCCCGGCGACCTCCTCGCGCTGCTTGGCGAGCTGCGCGTGCAGCACGCGCAGCGTGGACTGCACCTGCGTGGCCTGCGCCAGCAGGTCGCGCAGCAGCGTGCGCACGCGCTGCGGATCGGGTTCGGCCAGCCGCTCCGTGGTGTGCGCGAGCGTCTCGGTGAAGGTCTGCAGCGTCCCCTCGGCCGCCGCGGTGTCCTGCTCGGTGCGCCCGATCAGCTCGCGCAGCTCGCGCTGCGCCAGTTCGAACATCTCGACGTCGCGCGCGGCGATGTGCAGCGCATGTAGCCGGCAGATTTCGCTATCGGAGAGCACCCCGACGGAGCCGATCAGCTTGTCGAGATCCTGCGAGAGCGTGGGATTGAGGTCGCCAGCATGCTCGTACCACACCGTGTAACTCAACGGGTGATAGCCTGCCTCGTGCGGCGACATCAACTGCAGGGCCCGCCGGAGAATCTCGGCGCTCTCATCCCTAGATTGCTGGTAGCGCATGCGGACCGGCGGCAGACCTATTGATTTTACTTATGTCAACAAAGTCTAGCACTCCCGACCCAGCGTTGCACGTGTGAGGCACTCGTGCCGCCGGGGCTGCCGCGCCGAGAGCGCCGCGGCAGCCCGTGCGCAGACGTGTCGGGCCGCGCCGCTTGCGTCCGCGGGACTCGCACCCGCGGCCGGCGGCGACTCAGGCGTTCGGCGGCGCAAAACTCTGCATGGACGCGGACTCCCCCCCATTGCCGGTCACGGCGCGCTGCTCGCGCTTGATGCGCTCGTAGATCTCCTCGCGGTGCACCGCGACGTGCTTCGGGGCATTGATCCCGATGCGAACCTGATTGCCTTTGACTCCGAGCACGGTGATGGTCACCTCATCCCCGATCATCACGGTTTCGCCGACTCGCCTGGTAAGAATGAGCATCTGCTTGTCCTCTGTAGGTGTTAGTGGTCCAAAGAAAACCCGATCCGCACCGCTCAGCGGGGAACACCCCTCGACCGCTGAGGTGTGGATCGATAGCCCAGAATGAGCTGCCCGTCCCGGTGAGTGACGGTAAGGGGCTCGATCCGGGCAATGCGTTCGAGCGTGGCGTCCACGTTGCGGACGCTGAACGCTCCACCAATCTGCATCTGCGCAGCGCGCGGGTCGGCGATGACGATGCGCTGCGCCGTGTAACGGCTGAGATCACTGACAAATTTCGACAACGGCTCGCCGTGCGTCTCGATGATTCCCTGCCGCCAGCGAATGGCGTTCAGAGCACTGGCCGGGTGCACATCGGCGACCAGACCCACCGTGGAGTACTCGATCTGCTCGTTGGCGGTGAGCCGGCGCATCCACGAGGGCTGATCGCCCTCACCTGCACCCAGTCCCTCCACCGAGACCGTGCCGCTCACGACCGTCACGAGCACTTCGCCGTTGCGCTTGCGATAGACGTCGAATCGCGTGCCGAGCACCTGAACCTCACTGTGCGCGAGCAGGATCCGGAACGGGCGCGTCGGATCGTGTACGACCTCGAAGAACGCCTCTCCGCGCAACAGCCGCACGCGACGGTTGTCCGGGCTGCCCACCCAGCGCAGCTCGGTATTGGTATTGAGGTACGCGACGCTGCCGTCGGGCAACACGACGCTGTGCATCTGCCCGACGCCGGTCTGATACGTCCGCGGCAGGTACCCGGCGGTCCACAGCCACAGCATGCCGGCGCTCGAGGCGGCCACCACGAGCGCGGTGGATGCCGCAGCCAGCCAGCGCGTGCCGCGACCGAGCGGCGCGCGGCGTGGCGGCTCGGGCACCGTGGCGATGAGTGCGGTGCGCATCGGCCCCTTGAGCTCCGCTGCAACATCTAGAATCGAGCGCAGCTCACTGAACTCCTTGGCATTCATCGAGCTGGACAGCCAGTGTTCGAGTGCCCGCTGACGGCCCGGCGTCAAGCCGCGCCCCATGCGCGTCAGCCACGCCGCCGCCTGAGCCCGCGCGCGCCGCTGTCGCCGCCGTTCGAGGAGTGCGCCGAGTTTCAATCGACCTCCGTCAGATCAATGCCTTGCGATGACAACTGCATCCGACACTGCTTCAATGCCCGCGTCATGCGTTTGTCCACTCGCCGCTCGGAGACCCCGAGCTGCCCGGCAATCTCCTTGCGCGACCTGCCCTGCACGTGCGCCAGCACGAACACCGCCCGCAGCGGTGGGCTGAGATTCCCGATCACGGCAGCGAGGCGCTGCGCGATCTGCTCGGCCATCACCTGCCGGTCCGGCCCGCCCGCCTCATCGGCCACCGCTTCCATTCCTCCCGGTCCCGCCAGCACGGCGCTCTCGAGCCGACGCCGCCGCAGGTGCATGAGGGCGAAATTCGTCGCCACTTTGAACAGCATGGCGCGCGGAAAGAGCACCTGATCCGGCCGGTAGATCCGGTGCATCTGCTCGTAGGTGTCCTGCGCCACCTCGCGCGCCAGGTCTGCGCGGCCGAGCATTTGCGTGAGATAGGCCAAAAGCTGCGCCTCGTGAGCCCGGCACAGCTGCTCGAAGAACTCCGTTCCCGCCGATCGCGGGAACCGCCTGATCTCACCGAATCGTTTGTCCATTCCCTGTTCCTTGGTATTTAAGATGCATCGGGAGGGCATCCCCCCCCTCCTTGCGTAAAAAAGATTTTCCGCAGCCCCCCCCTCTGGCTAAGATGGGCCGTCCTCAGTTGCCCGCGAGGGGCACTCTCTCTGCGTCCAGCTTCTTCACTCTAATGAACAGGAGCCACGTCATGAGCACCCCAACCCCCGAGACACCCGAGATCAGTCCTGGCGCCGAGGCAGCCGCGACCGAAGAGCCCTCGGAACTCATCGAGCTCGAACCGGTGTCGGCAACCCAGGGCGGACTGCTCGGCGCCAAGTACGACACCGGCATGGGCTGGCAATACGCCTGAGGCGGCCGGCGACCTACCAGCGCTGCGTGACCTGCAGGCTGAGCACGCGGCCGAGCGCCTGCACATTGGCGACGTCGTAGCCGTAGAGGCTGTCGACGAACGGCGGGGCTTGGTTGAACAGGTTCACCCCGTTGAGCGTCACGGTCGTCGGCCCCAGGTCCGTTGACTGCAGTCGGTAGCGGGCATCGGCATCGAACGTGGTCCACTGTGGCACGTCCGGCATCAGCGTGCTGCCCGGATTGTGGTACGCCCCGGTGTAGTTCACGATCAACGCCCCGCCCCATCCGGACGCTGCGACTCCGTGCCGGCTCCAGGTGAGGGTGCCCTGCAAGCGCACCGCGAGCGGATTGCCCACCGTGTCAAGGATACTGACCGCCGGCGAGTTCGGCGTCACGGACTGCGTGAACGACAGCACGTCCTCCCCGCGCACCTGTACTTGGAAATGTCCCCAGCGAGTCCAGATGTGCTGTTGGGCTTCGATGTCCAACCCCCGGGTGCGGGTGGTGGCGAGATTCGCCAGTCGCAGATCGACAATCGCCACCGGCTGACTGACCAGACAGGACTCGGCCGAACCGAAGAACTGCGAGCTGTCGCATATCGCAGCGATCTGCGCGCGCGTCGGGTTGCGGTTGATGACCGCGGACCACTCGGCTTGGTGCTGAAGAATACCGAACGGGTCATCGGCGGCCGGCTGTTCGATGCGATTGCGGTAGTTGATACTGTAGTAAGTGACGGAGATCTGTGCACGGCGCCACGGCGAGAGGTCGATACCGGCCGTCCAGGTCCGTGCAGTCTCCTCGCGCAGCGCCGGGTTCGACCCCTGCTCGGCAAGCACCAACGACCGACCGCTCGGGGAGCTTGGGTCGACCAGCGACACCAGGCCGGCGATGTTCTGAGAGGTGTCGTACAAATCCGCGAGCTTCGGAGCACGGTATGACTGCCCCCAACTCGCGTGCAGCTTCAGCCACTGACTCGCGGTCCACTGCAGGCGGGCGGTGGGATTGAACGTACCGCCGAAATCGCTGTAGTCGTCATAGCGCCCCGCCAGATCGAGCGCCAACCGCGGTGTCAGCGCCCGATTGACTGGCGAACCGAGCAACGGCACGTGCAGCTGCGAGAACACGGACTCGACACGCCGGCCGAACGACTGCACCAGGGGCGTATTCTGCAGGTTCTGCGCGGCCGGTTGCGCGATCTCCAGCGTCTCGGTGCGCCGCTCAAAGCCCACGGCCAGCTTCACCCGGCCCGCTGGCAGCCGCATCAGCGGGCCGCTGGCCACGACATCGCTCGACTGGATGCCGGCAGCCGAGTGCTCGAAGTATGTCTGGGCAATACTCGCCGCTGCCGCGACGTTCGTCGACGGGTTGGCTGCGAAGGGATTAAAGACGACGGCTGGATTGGCGCTCTGCAGCAAGCCGGCGACCGCAGCCGGATTGACCACTCCGTACTGATTGAGCGAGAGGATCTGCTTGCCACCGGACTCACTCACGGTCATCCGCCAGCGGTGGCCCAGACGAAAGGTCGCCCCCGCGGTACCGCTATAGACCAGGGTGTTGCTGCCAAATCGCGTCGGTCCGAGTAGCGGCAGGAAGTTGTAGGCCACGAGCGTATAAGGCACACCCGCGAACGGATTGACGTAGTACGGATTGCTCGCCGGCACCTGCAGCACGGTCGCATTGGGACGGGTGCTGAGGGTGGTATTGCGCTCCGTGTAACGGCCTTGCGCGAACAGCTCGATATTCGAGCCGATGCGTTGGCTCACCGAACCGTAGAATTCCTGTGCCATACGGTCGGGAAAAATCTGCGCCGCGGTGAAGGGATTTTGCAGGTTGACGTTGCGGCTCAGACCGGCAGCGGTGATGCCGTAGCTCGGCTGCAGCGTGAACGGATCCAGAACATTCCCTGGATTGGAATAATACGTGTCGTAGTTAGCGCCGCCGTAGGGCGTTTTATTCGCGTTGGCCGCATAAGGGCGGGCCGCAGCCGCGAGCGGAGTGGCATCCGAGTACTCATAGTCCATCATGGCGTGTCCGCTGCTCCAGCGTGTCCCGAACAGCTGTGCCGCCATCCATTCGGCGCGGCCACCGACCGCCGTCCCGTAGCGCACCTCGGACTTCGCCCCGGTGAAATTGTCACGCATGATGATGTTGACGACGCCTGCGACCGCATCGGCACCGTATAGCGCCGAGGCACCATCGGGCAGCACCTCGATCCGTCGCACCGCGCTCCAGGGTATGGTGGAAACGTCCACGAAGTCCCCGGTGAGGCCCCCAAACGGCTGCCGGTGTCCATTCACGAGCACGAGCGTCGCGCCGGTGCCCAGCCCGCGCAGATTGATCGCAGCGCCGTACTGACCGTTGTTGTCGACGCCGAGGTCCTCGCGCGGCCCGTCCAACGACACCAATGGCAGCGCGTACAAGGCCTGCTGCACGTTCGGATAGGCAGCGCGATCAAGATCCGCGCGGCGCAGATACACCAGCGGTGCAATGGCCGAGCGCACACCGCTGATCAGACTCCCGGTGACTTCAACGGGACGCAGGTCAGCCGGCTTTAAATCCGGCTGCGGATTCTTGAGCGCCACGGCCACCGGCACCGCTTTCGGTCGCGCCACTGCGCCGTCCCCCCGGGCAACCGGGCGGATGATCACCGAGCTGGGGGTGTCGAAGAAGAACGTCAGTCCGGTGCCCGCCAGCATGCGCTTCAGCGCAGCGGAACTGTCCATGCGCCCCGTGACGGGCTGGGTCTTGAGCCGCTGCACCTGAGGCGTTGCGGCGTAAATCGCCTGCACGCCCGACTGGCGGTAGAAATCGATGACGGCCTGGGGCAATGGCTCGGCGGGAAGCTTGAATTGCGTAACCGGCCCCTCGGCCCAAGCCGGTGCCGCCAGCGGGACCAATGCCAGCGCAATCAACGCAGCCCGGCGCACTCCCCGCGCCGCGTCACGCTCCTGTGTCCCCTCTCTGGAGGCTTGCTGGTTATAGTCCATGGTCCCTGCTGCCTGCACGGCAGTGTGCCACATGTTGGCCACTCATGACGAGCCTTGTCGTCGCCAACACTGCAGCCACGCTTCCATGCTGGCGTACTCGAGCAATTCTCCGGACTGAGTCTTAATCTGCGCCCCGCCGCCGAGCGCCCGCTCCAGCGGCGCGCGTCGAAGCAGCCCAGCACCCACCAGTTCGCCCTGGAGCAACAAGGCGCGCAACAGCGGTCGGTTGCGCTCCACGGTCATGCGCGCGTGCGCCTCGATGCCGCCCTTGTCGCGCCGATTGCGGATCGGCGCGGGCAGCGCATCGTGGAATGCGCGCCGCGCGAGCGCCCGTCCCCAACCACCGGCCGTGTGGATGGCGGGCGCGATCCGCAGACACACCTCGATCAACGGCTGCGACAACAGCGGCGCAATCCGGTCCGCATCGCCGGGCGCGGCGAAGGGATCGTATGCGTCGAACGGCGCGAGCACCTGATGCACATGCCAGCGCTTGGCACTCGACGCCTCAGCATGTCGATGCGCAAGCGGATGCAAACAGGCCGCTGCCTCCAGCGCCTGACGCAGTGCCTCGGGGGCGAGCAACGGCCGTTCGCGCCCGCCCTCACACAGCGGACTCCAACGTGCTATGCCCAGGGTCTCGCGCACCGTCACGCCCAGTACGCGCCAGACCGAGAGGTCATCCACCCGGGCCGCATCCAGCAGCGCTCGCAGTACCTTCGGACTCGGCCCCCGCCGGCGCAGCAGCTCTGCCGGCGCCCACATGGCCCGCTCCTGGTAGAAAAGTTGGTCCCCCCCGTATCCGATGAACAGCGCCGCGGCGCCGCGCTCGGCCGCGAGCGCCGCCTCGCGGCGACTGTGCTCGAGATAGAACAGGTAATTGGTTGGCTCCGCACTCGGGACAAGCGCGCGCAACGGCCTCAGATCCACCCCGAGCGGACGGAGGCGCTCGATCAGCCCGAGGCCGACGGACTCGGCCGCAAGCCGCGCAAACCGCCGCTCATCCAGATCGGTGTGCGGCGGATAATAGTGAAAACACTCCACCCGGGGCGCCAGCCCGCCCGCGAGCGCCGCGAGAATGATCGAGGAATCCAGTCCACCGGACAGTGATACCAAAACGCTCGGATAACACATGCCCCAGGCGCGAACCACGTCCCGGGTACAGCGACCGAGCATCTCTGCGGCCTCTCTCGCCTCGATGGGCGCCGCTGCGGCAATCTCCAGTGGATCCCACTGACAGACCCTCAGAAGCGCATCACCATGATGCCGGGCGCACTCACCGCCGACCAGCTGTGAGACACCCTCAAGTCCGGTGCGCCGGCTGTGCTCGCGCACCAGGCTCAGACAGGCCACCACATACGCCCAGTCCGTCCCCAGCCGCCGGCCGCACATCGGCAACAAATCGGTGATCGACGCACAATAGACCGCCAGCGCTCCAAGCTGCATCGTGTAACACGGCAGCCCCGCGGAGGGATCACGCAGAACGCAGATGCTGCCTGCGCCCGGCTCGAAGAGCACCGCGACGTAGCGGCCCCAGTAGCGCCCGAGAAGGCGCCGACCCTCAGACGCGACGATCGAACGGCTCTCCGGCTCATCGAAGAGCGCCGGTGCCGACCGGGATACGCCCGCCTCGTCAGGCTTGAACAACACCCCGATCACCACGCCTCGCCCACCCGCGAGGTGTCGGGCGGCATTGCCCGAGTTCCACTCCCCTGCGCAGCGCACCTCGAAGCCAGCGCCCCGGCTGACCGTCCGCCACGGCCCGGCGGACCGCTGTGGTGCATCGAGTAGGATCTGCGCCTGGGCACGCGCCGCGGCATCCGCATCATTCCAGACAAACACCAGGTAGCGGAACACGGTCAGATCCTGAGGATGGGTGAGTACTGACGCACACGATCGGGTACATCGTTGAACAGGACCTCCCCGTCCTGCACCCAGCAGTGAGCATGAAACGGTGCGGTCCGCACGCCAAAGACCCAATGCGGGTGCAGGTCGTACGCGGATAGAAAGGTCAGGAGCGCCAGGGAATCGAGCAGACAGGCGCCGCGCGCGCTGTAGAACCACGGACGCACATGTACGAATCGGCGCACCAGTCCCTGCGCACGCGCGAAATCGACTTGCCCCTGGGGTCGCGGGTCCGCAGGCCGGCGCTGGCGGAACTGCTCCAGCACCGTGGACATGGGCCGAAGTCTTAAGGCGCTCCCCGCCGCTGCACAGGCCCACGCGGCGCGCCGCAGGTCACGTCCGCTGGGCCGCGGCGGTGCATCGAAATCAAATTCGAGCAGGGTACGCTGCGGCAATACATTCACGACAGGCGTCGCGCCATGGCCCGCTCCGCGATCGCGCACCAGCATTCCGTGTTCCAGCAGCCGGCCCAGCACCGCTGGCGGAGCGCCGAGCGGCACAGTCGCCGGCAGCGGCCACGCGCCGATCCAGCCGGCGAGCCGCCCTGCCGGCTGCACCGCGAGATAGCGGTTGCGCCGCAGATCCATCAGCACCGCATGGTTGCCGTACAACGCAAGGTGAACATGCTGCGCCAGCCAATACAGCTGCACTCCCTCATGTTCCGTGCCGTGCCGCATATGCCTCCTCTGACCCACGGACATCCCCTGCGTCGTGCCCTTCTGTAACACGCCCGCCGCGCCACCGGCAGCCACATTTCTGCCGTCTTTGTTCAGAAATGGCGCTCTGCGGGGTTCGCCTCCCGAGGCGCACCGCTTCAGGCCGCCGCCGCACCCGGATGCTGCGCCGCCCACAATGCCGCATACCGCCCACCCACCTGCAGCAGAGCCTCGTGGCGGCCGCACTCGACGACCCGTCCGTCGTGCAGCACCAGAATGCACTCGGCGTGCATGACGCTCGCCAGCCGGTGAGCGATCAGCACCAGGGTCGCCGACCCCGCCATCGCCTGCAGGCGGGCCAGGACCGCCTGCTCGGTCCGGCTGTCGAGTGCCGCCGTCGCCTCATCGAGGACATATACGAGAGGGCGGCGCAGCGCCGCCCGCGCGATGGCAATCCTTTGGCGCTCACCGCCCGAGATTCGCACCCCGCGCTCGCCGACCACCGTGTCGTATCCGTCCGGCAACCCAGCCACGAACTCCTCGAGTTGGGCAATCCGCGCCGCCTGGCGCACCTCCTCGCGGCTCGCCCGAGGCTTTGCGACCGCGATGTTGAACTCGATCGAATCATCGAACAGCACGACGTCCTGAGGCACCACCGCGATTGCACTGCGCAGCGCGCGCGGTGCGATCCTGTTCAGCGCGAGTCCGCCGAGCCGGATCTCACCGCGCTCCGGCTCAATCAGCCGCAGCAGCAGCCTCACGATAGAGGACTTCCCCGAGCCACTCTGGCCGACGATGCCGAGCGTCGACCCCGCCGCGACTGTGAAGCACAGCGCCTCGAGCGCCGCCCGTTCTGAAGCGTAGCGCAGCGTCACCCGATCGAACTCGATCGTCCCCGTCAGCGCAACCGGCAGAGACACGCCGGTCACCGGTTCCGGTACGACCGCCAGCAGCGCCATCGCCTTCTCGAGCAGCGCAGTGCCTTGCGCAAATCCCTGCACCGCGAAACCGAGCATCTCCGCCGGCCGCACCAGTTGCAGCATGTAGGTATTGACGAGCACGAATCCGCCGACCGTGAGAGTTCCCGCACGCACCGCATGTAACGCGTAGGTCAGCGTCGCCGCCAGGAACACTGCAAACACCACAGCCACCGCGAGCCCGTTGCGCGCATAACCCCGATAGAACTGCACCCACGCTGCCTCGCTGCGCGCGAGCGCCTCCCCGGCCTTGCCCGTCACCAGCGGCTCCGCCCCGAAGGCCTTCACCGTCTCGAAATTCAACAGGCCGTCCGTCATGACAGCCCCTGCAGCTACGCGGGTCTCGGCCGCGTCGCGCGCACTGTCTCCGATGCGACGCGCCGAGTGGCCGAACAGCACCGCGTAACAGAGCGCGGCGCCACAAAACAGTCCGAGAAACACCGGTTGGTGCAGTCGATGAAGCACGTAGGCGGCAAGCAACAGCTCGGCGCACACCGGCAGCACGGTAAACACCAAGTGATGCAGTATCAACCGAACCCCTTCGAGCCCGTTTTCGATGATCTGGCTGACCGCGCCGGTTTGTCGGGTGAGGTGATAACGCAACGGCAGACACAGCACATGCGCGAACAGCCGTTCGTTCAGCGTTCGCAGCATCCGCCGCTCCGCCCTGGCGTACCTCAGCGCACGCAGTTCCGCGCTCGAACGTCCGAGCCACTGGCTGGCCGCATAGAGTCCGACGAGCACACCCGACGCGAACGGGATGTGGCCCTGTCCACTCAGCCCGTCGATGATCCACTTCAACGCCAGAGGCGCCAGTGCGTTCATCGCGGCCCCGAACAGCACCAGCAGCAGGACCTCCGTGAGCCGCAGTGCGACAAACGGCGTCACCTCGCCGTGCAGTAGCCTCACCGCCTCCCGCCACTGACGCCAGCGGGATTCCCAGCTCACCGGCCGTCCTTGGTCCGCCCAGGCTCGGGTGGATCCGCGCTCTCGGCTCCATCGGGGTCCCCCTCCGTCCCGCTCTGCTCCGATTCATCTGTGCCACCGCCGGCTGCGCCCGACTCCGCCTCACAGCGGGCTCGAACTTCCGCGAGAATTGCCTCCGCCGCACTCAACAGCCCCCGCGGATCACGCGCGCGCAATGTCCGAACAGTCCCCTGCAGCGTGCTCTCATCCCGCCCCAGCAACTCACCGATTGACTTCAGGGACACGCCGCATCGAACCGCGACTAAAGTGACCAGAGCCCGCCCCCGGCACAGGCGCCGGGTTCGCGAACGTTCCGCCATCCGCTCGGCCGCAAACCCGACATGACGCGCAACGAACCAGATGACGGACCGCAGCAGCGCCTGTTGCTGCCGCTTGCGCAACGCACGCGCCTGACAGAACACCTCCCGGATCCCCGGCGTGGCACCGCTCGGCGAGGCAAATGCCCGCGCCAACTCGCTCTCGACGCCCCGCGCTCTGAGCATCCGATATTCGCGCACCGCACCCGGCCCGCGTCCGAGCTGCTCGAGCACCGTATCAGTATCGACCCAGGGAAGCCCCGTCTCCCCCTGGTAGGCCGCATCCGCGGTCCAACCCGTTCCGGCGAGCGGACGATGCAGCCACAGCACGATTTCGGCTCGAAACGCATCGCGAATCCGGAATGTCCTCAGCCGCTTGAATACCGGACCCGTACTGCCGCGTGACCGGTTGAAATGCAGCGCATAGGGCACAGTCACATAACGGAACATGCGGCTTATCGGAACCTGTGCGGGTTCAACTGCAAACTCAACGCGATCCGCTTCACAGCGACAGGCGAATACCCGTCCTCCACACCAGAACAACATCGAGTCGATGCTGTGTGCCATCTTGCGCCAATCATTCTCATCCCGGACGAGCGGCCCCGGAAGACCGCTGCGCAGAATGACGTGCAACAGCGCCGCAGAACGATGCTCCGATCCCACTCGAGCGTGCCTGGTCCTCATGCCGCCCCCTTTTTTGCTCACTCGTCCATTCTCAGGCCGATCGTGTGCGCGCACTCCGACAATCTCCCCTTCGCCGAACGCCCGCCGCCGACACGGACAGACGCCGACCGCCTAGTTCACAAAAAAATACGTTACTCCGACACTTGACGCGATGCAACACGCCGACATGCCGTTAGTTTTTTATGCCCTCATCAACTCTGCGCTCGCCCAGACTGCCGCTCCGCGATCCCCAACCTTCGCATCTGTAACCTCCGAATTTCTCCAAACTTTTCCCAACCTGCGACGCCTGTACAGCAACCCGGAGTCCGACACATGGCCGTCAATTCCTGTCGACTATAGCCTGCGGAATTTCCCTGCCCTCCTTGCGAACCAGAACTCCGCTCGGGTCGCAAGTGACTGAATAATCGAAATAAAAAATTCCCGCCTTCCGCCAAACCGGCAAGCCCGTGATTTCACGGCGTGCGGTGCGAGACATGTCGCCCTGGGACGAACTCGTTGATGGCAGGGACGAACTCGTCAATTCGTCTCTTGACAAAAAACTGTTCGAGGAATTGCGTAATCACGTCACCACGGATTCGGCGCCACTCCGTGAGTGATAGGACATTTCATTCATACGAGTGAGGAGAACGACCATGCAGTACCTGGGCAATGTCTCGACGCAGACAAAAGGAACTCCTGGATCCGCGTTGGAGCAGGGAGTCATCGTCGGATTCGATCCGCGTTGAGGGAACCGGCGGTGTGCGGCGTCCGCCGCACACCGCCCTTCCCCCGAGACTCCGAAGGAACGAAATCCGCACCATGTACGAATTCGCACCGTACGTCTCTTCCTGCATCACAGGGCGGCGCTGCATCTTCCTCGACTTGAAACGTGATCAATATTTCGCGGTAACAGCCGCACGGGTGCACCGGCTAGCACCGTTACTCACGGACTGGCACCCGGAGCCCCGTGAATCCGACTTGCCCGGTGCGCAGGACGAATCATCCACGGACGTGGCTGAAGAACTCCTCAAAGCAGGACTCTTGTGCAATGCGCCGCCATTCCCCACACCACGGCCGCCACTTCCCGCCCGCGCAACCCGTGAACTCCACCAACCGGCTCGTTCGCCGATAGCCCACGGGCGATCGAGGCACAGCCTCCCAGCACTCCTGGCCATGCTTCGGGCCAGCCTCGCCCTCCGGCAGACTCCACTATGGCGGATCGCTGACCGCATCCGTGCAGGAAAGGAACACCCTAAGCCCGACCTATCCGACCCGCCCCCATGGGAAGTCGACTCCATTACCACGACGTTCCTACAAATCAGACCCTGGTACCCGCGGGATTACCTCTGTCTATATGACTCACTTGCGCTGATGCTGCTTCTTGGCAGCTATCGAATTCACGCCGACTGGCTCTTCGGTGTCAGAGAGGATCCATTCCTCGCACACTGCTGGGTCCAGCATAAGTCCACCGTTCTTAACGATCGCTTGGACCGAATTCGCCCCTTTATTCCAATTTTGGCCATCTGACGCATCGCAATGGACTTCCCTTATATTGCGTTTCTATGGAACCCCCGCGATTCCGTCGAAGCGCAGAATGCGCTTCACTTCCTAAGACAATTCTCGCATGCCACGTGGATTACGCAGATCGAGTATCCGGGCCTCGCGGTTTACAGAAAGCCAATTGCCAGCCGTTGCTTGCGAACATATATCCTCCCGAACAACACAGGCGTCATCTTCGGAACAATATTTTCCCGCAGTTCAAATCGCCATTTGACGGCCGAAGAACTGGCGAATGACTATTCTCTCGACACCTCCCCAAGGAAGCTTGCCCGTACCCTGACGCGAGAATATTGGGGCGGATTCATTGCGCTGCACTCACAACCGACCTCCGGCCACTGGTGCGTACTCCGTGACTGCTCCGGTTCCCTTCCCTGCTATTACACCAGCATACGTGGCGTCACCTTGGTGACCTCCGATGCGCGCAACTTCTACTCTCGCTCGAACTGGAGCCGCGAATGCCCACTCGCACCGGCTCGCATCAACTGGCATTATTTGTCGGCCTTTCTGCAAGACTCCCAAAGGCCGGCACGAGACACTGGCCTGCTTGGCGTCCGAGAACTCCTTGCCGGGGAGACTCTCACCAGGGAGGAACAAGAACCCGTTGCGGACCTGGCCTGGAATCCTGCGACCTTTGCGTCGAAAACTGCCGGAACTTCACTAGCGTCGATTACCGAAGAACTCCGCGAGACGACTCGCTCATGCATCCACGCATGGGCGCGCACCCATGAAGCGATCGTTCATCAACTATCCGGCGGATTCGACTCTTCCCTGATTCTCGCATTGCTCACCCGCAGCACCCCACGCCCCAGCATCCTCTGTGTTAACCGATACGCCGACGGCCCCGCGGAGGACGAGCGCCCATACGCAAGACTCGCATCCCAGGCCTCCTCCATGCCCCTCATCGAATGCCCATGGAGATTTTCCAGCTATACATTGGATCACGCATGTCTTGACGCACCAATAGGCGCGAAGCCGTACGTCCAATCACTTCTGTATCCCGTGGAGTCCTGCTACCTCTCTGAACTTAACTCTTTGTACAAGTTTGATTCTATATGGACCGGTGAGGGAGGTGACCACCTCTTCATCGCGTACCGAACAGAATTGGGCATAATCGACTTTATCGCCGCTTACGGACTGAACCGAAATACCTTATCTATTGCCACCGACTCTTCAAAGCTGACCGGCACATGCATTCCATCTCTTCTTTACAAGGCCATTTGCCATGCCGCAGGTATCGGCCCACATCGCGCCGCCCCACCAGGGACACTCCACGACACACCACCTTATGAGAATCCACCCGCCGACCATCCTTGGCTGGGTCACGCGCTCGAGTCCCCTCCCGGCAAACGCGAGCAGATAAGATTGCTCGGCGAAGTCCTCCACCGCCATTACCCCACTCCAGGTTCCCTTGACTCACTATCCCGTCATCCACTTCTATCCCAACCGCTCATAGAATTGTGCCTTAGAATTCCCACGTACTCTCTCCTTCATGGTGGCCATACGCGCGGCCTGGCCCGGCGCGCGTTCGCACAAACATTGCCACCCGACATCCTGCATCGCGAATCGAAGGGCGAGACGACCCACAGCCTCACCGGCATACTTTACCGCAGCGTTGCCTTCATGAATGAAGTTCGTCTTAATGGCACTCTACGCAAACACGAATTCATCAACACATCACTGATTACTGCAATTACGGACTGCCAGAGCACTCTTTCAGATACTCAAATTCTTCCTCTCTGTGCTGCCGTCGCAGCCGAAATTTGGTTGCGAGCATGGTCTTCTGGCCGCACACCGTAGGCGAAAACGCTTCGCCTTGAATGCATTTCCCAGGCATGACAGGCCGCACAACCTAGACGGCATATCGCGTGTGACGCCGTCAGGACGCGTGCGGTCTCGGCCCAAGAACCGCAAGCATCCGGGCAACGCACCTGCATCTAACGCGGCATGACTGGGTGATACGTGTCCCCAAGAAATGGAGTGGACACGTAATCACTTCAAGGCACACCCCCCACCGCACTCGCCTGCCGTCTGCTCTTGCACAGCGTGATGGACTTCGAGTCACGCCCTTGCGCTCGCCAGTAAGCGGCCTCGCGCTGCACTACGTCACTCTGGGCCACCAGGTCCTCGGACCACCAGGCTCGAATGTTTTTCGGCGTCTCAAAGACGCCAGGTCTAGTGCTCGTCGTCAACGCCTTCCTGCGTGACCTCGTGCCACGGACCGTCGCCAGCGGCAGATCGCCCCGCATCCGTGCCGCTACCGAGGACGTGTGGGCCTCGGCACCGACAGTCCCACACTATCCAAAAGTGCTGGCGACACCGCGCTTGGTCCGAGCAAGTTAAGCTCCGCCCAATAGAAATTACGCATCCTTGAGATCCTCGCCTCCGCTGGAACACTCAACCAATGAACGCTTCGCCGATACGCGAATGCCTCGACGGTCGTACCAGTTGCCTTCCATTCTTGAAGCAGCTGCCCCGCATCAGGATTTCTACTCACGAACTCCAGCAATATCGGCCCATTTGCAGGCTTCCCAGTCCCCACCGGGTCAAAATACTGGTAGCGCCAAATATTCTTCCCCACCGGGGCGCCGCCAAAAAAGATGGCTGATTCTCTCCGCCAAAGCGCTCCGCCCAGCGCGAACTCCGTCACATTGTAGTCCGCCGGGTCTCCCACTTCCGCGGCCACATATTGATGCAGTCGCTCTATGGCATCGGCCGCAAACAGGCCACCAAAACTCCATCCCATCACCATCGCTCGACTCACATGAACGCCAGCCGCCTCCGCGGCGGGAATCGCATGTGCGAAGGTCGAGATCGCACTTTTCTGAGCACGTCTGGATGCCATGAAGTCCCCAAACCCACGCTCATCAATGTTCGCCCAATTGACGAGCATCACTGCAATCCCCGCATGGACGAGCCTTGCGACCGGGTATGAAGTAATCCATTGGGCGTCTTTTGAATAGCTCTCGGAGAATCCGTATGCCATCACCGCCAATGGCACGGGCCGTCCCGCCAACCCCGGCGGAACCGCGAGAAATCCCGTACTGTACGTTCCAAAGCTCGAGGCTACCCTGACTGTTTTGAATGGAAAATTGAGTCTTCGCGCTCTTGGATCCAGCTTTCCCAGGTCGTTCATCTCCCCCGTAGTCAGATTGATCTCCACCAGTCTCGGCGGATCTCTCAACGTTTGTGCGACACAGACCGCAACGGTCGTATCTGAATCCAACTGACACGCATTCCCACCGCCTCCCAGGTCACCATGCGGCCAGCGGAATACCCTCAAGAGCGCATCGGTTTTTACATTCACCTCATCTAAACGCCAGCGATTCACGCCTCCAGGCCTCTCAAACCCAAGAGAGTCTATGAACATCCGGTGGTTGCCTGATAGCCACACGCCACCCACATCCCGAATGAAACGCCCGGACGTCAAGGCCGAAACTTCCTTGAGCTCGTCGTGTCTACGAAGAACAAATGCCTTCAACGAACCCACACAACCGCATAGGGTCCTGGATGTGCCATCACGATGAATTCGGTTCGATATCAAGACCATTCGACCACGAGGAGACGCAGCAAACGAAGCAATTCTGAACAGTGGGATACCCCCATGAATTCTTTGCCCAGACTCGATATCGTAAATTTTTGTATGTAGAGATCGCAGTGACGATACCAACCCCAGAAGCCGCCCTTGCCTCCAAATGAGCTGCGGCGCAAGCTTAAACCGATTTAGTGAAAGACGAATCTTTTTTGTCCGAAATCCATTGGATTGGCGCACCAACATGAATGCACCCACTCTTTCGAGTACCGGCCATCTAGCCCAGACCGGCGATATCAGCTCGAGTGTCGTCATTCCGCCTCTAACGCGAACGGAATTCCGCCCTCGCCACCGCCAGGGAACGGCGTACGAATATGCCAGGAGACCCCGAATACGGTCGTACGCAGAAATGGCGAAGGTGTGACTGCTGCGAAAAAGAACGCCCCGCGCGCCGGTCCGAATATTCGCCCACTGAATTTCATTCACGGGCCCATATTTGCAAAATAAAATGCTTCCGGCATTTCGCCAGAGTACGGTCCCAATGCCTCCCCCTCTATAGACGACGCGTAATTCCTCGCCTTTGAGAGTCCTGATCACGATCCGCTCATTTCCATGCGCTTCGGCGCTATTGCGCTCTACTTCTGCCAACCTGGCGCCATGTGGCGATATCGCATAAGAAATGACCGCCCACGATTGCCCGAAATCTCTCGACTCGGCGCGCACGATGGTTGCAAGACCGGTAATGACCATCAAACAGACGCAGAATGTGACTCCCGCGCTGGCAGGAGCCGCTATTCTGTTCTTCGACATTTGAGGACTCCAGGGTTGTACGCACTTTCTCGCATCGACGTGAGCGCGATAGGCACTTTCACGGCAGATTGTCATTGCTATTTTCGACCGGAAATCTGAGTCCCCTGAAGAGTCCGCTTCCGACGCCAGCTCGACTCCGCCAATGGCTTCTGTAGACACGGCGATCAATCAAGGGTATGGCCGTACCAAGGCTCCGGTCCTCTGACGAAATCGCCACTCGCGCAAATTCAATGAAACTCAAGTTTCAATCTCGATGCACGCCATGGGTTCCGAGATCGCGACTCCCGGTCTGTATGACCACTCTGTCGTGAACAGGGACGCGCGTCCGTGCGCACTCCACACCCGTGGATCAGATCACCACCTTACGGAGACTGCGGCACTGATGAATCTGCCTAGGGGATTTGCGTTCGCCCCGTCGTACCCGAGCATACTGCTCGTCAGTTGCGAGACTTCCGGCGGAGCGCGATCCGCACAGTTGATGCAGGACAACTCGATCGTGGGGCGACCCCATCGGTTCGTTCCGTTGAACAGGCGATACGACGCAGTGACATCTATCGTTGTCCATGACGCAATCGGAAGCGGAACTGTTCCGGATGTATCCTCATATCCATTGACGTAGTTCGTGAACGCGGTGATTCCCCACGCTCTATGGTGAACGCCGATCGAAAGTCGTCCCCTGAAATTCACCGGTCTACCGAATATTCCCAGGCTACTAAATGATGGAGCTCCTGACACAATTCTATTGTCAAACGCAAAAATGTATGCACCACCGAAGCCTGCGTTAACTCTGTATCCTTCGAACTCTCGGGTGTACTCCAGATTTGCGATCAGCCCGCTCGTGTGACTCGTTCCCACGTTGTGAAATCGATCATCGACGATAGCCGCGGCTTCTGCGAGTTGCCTGGATGGTCCATACCCCGGATACGCCGTCAAGTTTATAAAGGTATTTGACGCGTTGACGTATTGTTCAAGCTCTGCAAGTGATGGGTTTTGCTGGATGTATTCTGAATATAGGTTTCCGTTATCCAGCGAATCCAAGAGGGGAATGATTCCATTCTCAATTTTTTGGGTGAATCGCACATCATAGTAGGTGAAGTGCGCTTGCAGACCTCTGACTGTTTTAGGATCAAAATCGACGCCGGCAGTCCACTCAGTAGACCGTTCAGCGGTAAGCCCTGGATTTGACCCGACACGCACGAGCGCAGGGGTCGTTTGTCCCGCCGATAATGTTGCCTCTGGAGAATTGACGAGATATGTATAGATACCCCCGTAGAGTTCATAGAAGTTTGGCGCTTTGAAAGATCGGCTCAGGGTGCCTCTGAACTTTATGCCCTGCACCGGCTGCCACGCGATTCCAAGCCGCGGATTCGTCGTAGACCCAAAATCAGAATAGTGATCGAGGCGGGCCGCGACATCGACATCCAGTCGCTGTCCATACCGCCCTTCGTTCTTCGCGCCGAACAATGGAAACTCGCCTTCGACGAACGCAGAGTCGACCTCACGACTCTTATGAATATCCTGTTCGTCATAGAGTCCAGTGAAGTACGCAGACAGCGAGTTTCTCCGGTATTGCACCCCGACTGCGGCTTTGGCGGTTCCGCCGGGCATTCTGAATATCGGCCCACTCCCCACCAAAGATCCGGTCGAGAGCACATTGTCGCCGGCGATAAATCCTTCCGTGGAAGTTGTATGCGAGTTGTTCCCGCCGTACGATCCATGCGCGCGCAATGTCCATTGATGCGGGAGAGTCACGTCGGTACCGAGCGAGTATGAATACTGCGTGACCCCGACGTAGTCCGCCAATGTGATTCCTGCGGTGACCAGCGTGGAGTCTCGCCGATGTGAGTAGAAAGCAGAGCCATTGAGAGAGACGTCTCGGCTCAGACTTTCGTTTCCCGTCACATAGACGCTATTTGTCGTCACCGACGGGGTCAGCTGACCAGGGACTGAATTGAAGCTGTACGGACGGTCGGTCGCGTTCAAGGGAGTCACGTCGTGATATTCGTAAGCGATCAAGGCGTGTCCGGACTGCCAGTTCATTCCATAGGATTGCGAAGCGCGGTAGTCATTAAGGCTTCCGTGGGTCACGGATCCATATTCCACCGACGTCGCCCCACCCTCCTGCCTGTTCTTCAGGATGTAGTTAACCACTCCGCCAATCGCATCTGACCCGTAGATCGCCGACGCTCCATCGGTTACCACATCTATTCGCTTGATCATGCTCAGAGGAATGACCGAGATATCGGTAAACGCTCCATTGATTCCGGCCGGTGCAAGTCGGTGACCATTGACCAGCACGAGCGTCGAGTCGTATCCCATACCGAGTAGATCCACGCCGGAACCCTCCGCGGTATTTCCCGCATTGTCCTGTGCCGGAAGATTATTGACTTCCGACCCAATCGAGTGCAGATCTTCCGGCAGCGACGCCATGAGCTGCTCGACGCTTTGATACCCTGATTCCCGGATCTGACGCGCGGTGATGCTCATGATGGGCTCAGACGGCGGAGGACCGCCGCTGATGTGACTGCCGGTGACGATGACCTGCTGCAGACTAGGAGGGGTCAAGGGCGGGTGCGACGTTGAAGACCGCTTAGGCGTGTGTCCAGCCGGACCGACTACTCCAGAAGACGACGCAGAACGGGATGATTCGGCCGGGCGGTCCGCCTTGCCGGTCACAATGGGGTAGATCGCCAGGGTCCGGTCGGTCATGGAATACGTGAGATGCGTGCCGTGCAGCAGCCGAGCGAGGGCTGCGCGCGCAGTGTATCGGCCCGACACTCCGGACACTCTATAAGCGGACTGATTGGTGCCTCGAAAAATGATTTGCAGATGCGTCTGCCGCCCGAAAGCGAGCAGTGCCTGGCGCAATCGTTCCGGTTGGATGCGAAACGCAGTGACGTGATCCAGAACCCCTGCGAACGCCGGCGCCGCGAGCAGCAGCGGGAGTGCGCAGAGTGACGCCGACAAAAAATGATGGAAGCGCGCCGCACGTCGGCCTGCGCAACCGTAGGCGAGATTCGAAGTACACAACACCATGAAGTCCCCCGATCGTCATTGTTGTCTTGGGTCAAGAGACGAACAATGGATCTGGAAGGGAACTGATCGAGGCGTGATCCTATTGGCGATCTGATCGCACGTCAGATACTGATACGTCGATGTGAACGTAGGTTCACGGCGTATGGCATTCGTTGGTCTTATGCGTGCTGACTGACGTCTGTAATCTGACGCAAATTCCGTGATTCGTGTGAACGACGACAACCGGCAGGACCCGACTCAATCCATTGATCCATGCGGGAATGTGATGACTGAGTACGAGTGTGGTGAGATGAAGGCGGGCCGCCGCCGGCGACACCTGAATCGGCTGCTGCGAGTAGCGACTGATGTTTTCCGCCACGACGCCCAGCGGCTCATCGACGAATTCCAGGTGACCTCGGGTCCATCCGAGGGCCAAGCGGGGACTGACGTGCCGGATGGCCAACGGAATGCGTGTTCCATACACGAACCGCTCGCCGCGGTGGAGCCGGATCGGCTTCAGTCGCACCGTACCGAGCTGTGGTGCACGGTGCATCCCCGAGAGCGATACTTCGACCTGTCCCTGGGTGACGGTCACTTCGGTGCGCCCGGACTCCCGATCGACGACGAACGCGGTGCCGAGATCGCGGATCTGACCCGTACCTGCGGTCACCACAAACGGCCAATGTGGGCGGTGGATGACCTTGAACCATGCCTCGCCGCGCCGCAGATTGAGCGCACGCCGCTGCGGTGTAATGTCTACATCGAGAACCGTTGCGGCGCCGAGCACCACCGTCGATCCATCGCTGAGGCGGATCCGCCGCGTCTGGCCCGGAGATGACCGGTAGACGGTGGAGGCCACTGGGGGTTCACCTGAGGGCGATGGGGTGCGCGTTGGGCGCGCACGGGGACTCACCAGCACAGTACTGGCGGCGCAGGCGGCGAGGAGTGCGCCGCCCAGCGCCCACTTCACGGCCTGCCTGATCGCTCGGAATCGCGAGAGGGGCGCGGCCGCGCTGACCCCGGCTTTGTGGTCGGTGTCCTCGAGCCCTTGCGCGTCCCAGTAGAGTTGCGCGCAGGCCGCATAGACCCGGCGGTTCCCCGCGTCACACAACCACTGGCGCCACGCTTCCTGCTGCTCTGGAGTCAACGGGTCGGACGCACAGCGCACCGCGTGCCAGTCGAGCGCCTCGAGCCAGCGACCCTCGTCATAGTCGTAGAGGAGTTCAGCGGTTTTCACCGCTCTGCACTCCCGCCGTCCTCGTCCTCCAGCGATTCATGCAGATAGGCGAGCGCGCGGGCGACGTATATTTTGGCCATCCGGCCGCTGATGCCCATAGACTGGCCGACCTCGTCAAACGGGAGCCCTTGCACGACGCGCAGAATGAACGCCTCGAGACACCGTGGCGGCAACTGCTCGAGCGCCTGCTCGATGATGTCGAGCCGCTGGCGCGCGTCGACGACGGTTTCTGCCGACGGCGCCAATTGCTCGGCCTCAGCGCGTACCGCCTGCACGAAGCGCTCGCGCACGCCGCGCCGGCGCCCGTGATCGGTCATGAGATTGAGTGCACACCGCCACAGGTAACTTGCCAATGAGGCAATCGAACCCTGTCGTTCGACCGCGAGCACTTTGACGTACGCATCCTGGGCAATCTCCTTGGCCACCTCGATGGAACCCGTCCGCTGGGTGAGAAATCTCACGAGCGGCGCATGATGCTGGCGAGCCACTTCGGCGAGCGCGGCGGAACGATCTTCGACCGGCGCGATGCCCGTATCAGCGCCGTCGTTGGACTCGGAGACTGCGTCGAGCGACGCCTCCGCGCTTCGTGCGTTCACGGCGGATCCATTCGAGTGAGAAACGCATAAGTCGGACTCGGGGGAAACCCGCAGCAGGGTCCCTCGGCTGTTCTTGTCGTCTGCACCACGCCTCCTCACCGCCGCATTCATCTAGCATTTGCGCGCCCTACTCGCGCGACACCGGCTAACGCGACGCGTTGTCCACTCGCGACATCTCCCGGTCACATCGACAGTGTGTAGACTATAGTCCTCAGCCAAGCCGCAACGCCAACCCTTTCGTCGCGGATCGCCGCGATCAAATGTCGTGTGCGGTTTAGGTGATGCACGGACGCAACAGCGTCCTGCATGACATCACAACGTTACTACGGTCACCGGGTATGGGGAGCCGTCACGAATTGGACGTCAACGCTGACGTCTCAGCCAGCGCGCGTCGCCAGAGGACTGTGGCCCAATGCCCGCCTCTGCCCCGGGCAGAACGGACTCTGCTAGGTGTTTGTCGGCAGGTCGCCGAGCACTTCCAGCAAACGCGCGCCCGTCGCCGGGGCTGCCGGACCGATGATGACGTGCAGACAGCCTGGTGCAACCCAGGCGCTGCCACGCAGCTCGAGGCGCTTGAGCGCCTCCACATTCACACGCCCGGCATCAGCTAGCGAGATGCGCAACCGCGACGATGCGGCCGCGATCTCACGGATGTTCGCCGCGTCACCGAGCGCCGCAAGCAGCCCTTGGATCTGCGCCGATTCGAGCGCGGGAGCCGCCGGACGGGCAGTCGCCACGGTAGCGGACGTTGCGTGTGGCGCAACGACGGCCGGCGCAGGCGCATCGTGCGGCATCTGCTGCAGCGCCTCGCGCATCTCCCCGGCAATCTGTTCCGCGACGGGACCGATGATGACCTGCAGTGCCGTCGGGGACGGACGCACCATACCGATTGCGCCAAGCGCTTTCAGCGCCGCTTCGCTGACCGCGCTCTGGGTGTGTACCGTCAGGCGCAATCGCGTGGTACAGGCATTGACCGACTCGAGATTCCCAGGACCGCCGAGCGCCGCGATATAGGCTCGCGCCCGCTCGCCCCCCGCGGCGGCCGGCGGGGTCGCGGCGGGCTGCGCATCGCGTTCACGACCGGGAGTCTTCAAGTCGAATTTCACGATGGAGTAACGGAAGATGCCGTAATACAGCCCGAAATACACCGCACCGATCGGCAACAGCAACAACGGGTGGGTGGCGTACTTGAAGTTCAATATGTAGTCGAACAGACCGGCCGAGAAGCCAAATCCGAGCCGCACATCCAGCGCGTTCATAATGACGAACGCCAGGCCGGTGAGCAGCGCGTGCACCAGATACAGCCCGGGGGCCAAAAACATGAACGTGAACTCAACCGGCTCGGTGACGCCGGTCAGGAACGAGGTGAGCGCGATCGACAGCAGCAGGCCAGCGACCGCGGCCCGACGCTCCGGCCGGGCGGTGTGATACATCGCCAGGCAGGCCGCCGGCAGGCCAAACATCATGACGGGGAAGAACCCGGCCATGAAGGCGCCGGCGCGCGGATCGCCGGCGAAGAAGCGGTTCATATCACCGGTAACGCCGTGGTAGTGCCCGACGATGAACCAGGCGAAGCTATTGAGGATGTTGTGCAGACCGGTGACGATGAGCAGACGGTTGAGCACGCCGTAAACAAACAGGCCCCAGGGACCTGCGGCAAGCACCGTGCGACTCAGCGCGTCCATGCCGTGCTGAATGTGCTCAAGCTGCGTGCCGAGCAGAATCGCCAACGGCAGTGCGACGAATCCGGTGATGATCGGCACGAAGCGTCGGCCGCCGAAGAACGCCAGGTAGCTCGGCAGCGTGAAGTTGTGGAAGCGGTTGTACAACGCCCCGCCCATCAGACCCGAGACGATGCCCACCGGAACGGTAAGCTCGGCGAGCTGCTTGCGGGTGAAGGCGGCGATCACCAAGGCGTGCGCATGCGCTGGAACTCCCGCGAGCACCGCCGCCGGCGCCACGACGAACACGGCCGCACCCTTGTTGATGACCAGATACCCCACGACCGCCGCCATGCCGGCCGCGCCGTGATTGTCGCGCGCCAGCCCGATGGCCACACCCACCGCAAACAGCAGCCCAAGGTTGGCGAAGATCGCCTGACCGGCGGCGGCCATGACCGCGATGTGCAGCAGATCGGGCTGACCGAGCCGCAGCAGCAGCGCTGCCGCCGGTAACACCGCAATCGGCAGCATCAGAGCGCCGCCGAGCTTCTGCAGGGAGGTGAGAATCTGTTTCATAGGAATCTTTCCCTCACGGGTGCAGACAGCGGCGCACCGTCACCTGCTCGCCGGGTGCGTCTTCCGGTTCGGCACAGCGAGCGCGCACCGCCTCGGCCGAGTCCTGCGCGAGTGCCAGCACGGCCCGCTCACGGCACTGCTCGAGGGTGAGCGTTCCGAGCAACGCCTTGATCTGCGCGATTACCGCCGGCACGCACGACAGCTCGTGCACGCCCAGCCCCACCAGGATCGGCACCGCCAGCGGATCGGACGCCAACCCGCCGCACACCGCGATGCGCCGGTGACTCGCGTGGGCCGCCTCGGCAGTGCGGGCGATCAGACGCAGCACGGCCGGATGCAGCCCGTCGAGGCGCGCCGCAAGGTGTGCGTGGCCGCGGTCCATGGCCAGGGTGTATTGGGTGAGATCATTGGTCCCGATGGAGAAGAAGTCCGCCTCGCGGGCGAGCGAGTCGGCCATCAGCGCCGAGGCGGGCGTCTCGATCATCACACCGAGCTCTACCGCCGCGGTGCGACCGAGACGCCGGCATGCCTCCTCGAGGTGCGCACGCACAATGCGGATTTCAGTCACATCGGTGATCATGGGCAGCAGCAGCCTGCACTGCCCCGGCGGCTCGACCGCGAGCACCGCCCGCAACTGCTCATCGAGCAGTTCCTCGCGCCAGAGGCTGGTACGGATGCCGCGCAAACCGAGCGCGGGATTTTCCTCCGCCGGCAGCGGCAGATAGGGAATCGGCTTGTCGCCACCGATGTCCAACGTGCGCACCGTCAGCGGCCGGCCCGCCAGCACCGTCGCGATGCGTTGATACTCGGCGCGCTGCTCAGCCTCATCCGGGGCCGTCTGGCGCTCCAGAAACAGAAACTCAGTGCGCAGCAGCCCGCACCCTTCCGCACCGTTGCGCACCGCGAGTTCCGCGTCGGCCACGGAGCCGAGGTTGGCGAGTACCTCGATACGCGTCCCGTCAGCGAGACGGCACTCCCGCTGTGCCGAGATCCGCTCGCGGGTACGCCGCTCGGCGACCCGCGCGACCTGCCGGCGAGCGCTCTCGAGCGCCGCGGCATCCGGATCGACGCGCAGCTCCCCGCGTTCGGCGTCGAGCACCAACGTCGTGCCTTCCGGGATCTGCTCCAGTGCCGCGCCGAGCGCCACCAGCGCCGGAATACCGGCCGCGGCGGCGAGAATCGCCACATGCGAGGTGGCCCCGCCCGCGGCCAGGCAGATGCCTTCAAGTGTGCCGGACTGCAGTCCCACCAGCTGCGAGGGCAGCAGCTCGTGGGCGATGAGAATGGCCCCTGGAGCGAGCGCGGGCACCGCGACAGCCTGCCCGGTGAGCACACGCAGCACCTGTTGCTGCAAATCGATGAGGTCATCGGCCCGCTCGGCCATGCGGTCATCTTCGAGCGCGCGCAGCGCCGCGATACTCTGACCGGTGACGGCTCGCCAGGCGAACGCAGCACTCTTACCCTGCCCGATCAACGCGAGCGCGCTCGTGTGCAGTGCGGGATCCTCGATCAGGGCCAGGTGCGCCGCAACGACTTCTGCGGCCGCGCCGCGCGCGCCATCGAGGGCGCGTTCCAGGGACGCCCGCACCTCTGCGCAGGCACGGTGCAGCGCCGCGCTCTCCGCATCGATGCCGGCTCCGGTTTCCGCCACGGCGATTTCCTGTCGGCGCAGCAGCGCCGCTCGGCCCACCGCCAGACCGCGGCTCGCGACCACTCCGCGCAGCGTCCCACCGGCCCCGACAGGACCGTTCGCTGCAGCGACCGCCGCGGGTGTGCGTGGCGCCGCGCGGTGCGCAGGCGGCTCCGGCTTCGCGAGCAGCGCCGCAAGCGCCTCCAGGGCGGCGCCCGCATCGGCGCCACCGGCGCGCAGCTCCACCGAGTCGTCCCGCCGCACCCCGAGCGTCATCAGCCCGGTGGCGCTGCGGGCATCGGCGCTGCGTCCCTTGAAATGCACCTGAACCTGCGTGCGCAGCCCTTTCAGCGCCGCGACCGCCTGGGCCGCTGGACGCGCATGGATGCCGTGCTCGAGTGCCACCCGCACGGTGAGCACCCGCACCGGGTCCTCTGGTCGTGCCTGCGACACCTCGGTGCGCACCGTCGGCGGCACTCCCCACTCCAGCAGCAGATCACCGACCTCGACCGCGCGGCCCTGGATGCGCCGCATCAGCTGTGGCGCGGGACTGCCGAGCAGCAGCACCGGAGTCAGCACGCTCGGCACACGGCGCGTGAGCAGATCCAGGTCAAAGCGAATGAGTGGATCTCCGCGCCGTACCATCTGGCCGGCCACGACACAGGCCTCAAACCCCTGCCCACCGAGTCCCACGGTATCGATGCCGATGTGCATCAGGACGTCCACGCCGGTTGCGGTCCGCAGGGTCACCGCGTGCCGTGTCGCCGGCAGCACCGCGACCTGTCCGTCACAGGGGGCGAAGAGTGTCCCCTCCAGCGGATCGATGGCCACCCCATCCCCGAGCATGCGTCCAGCGAACACCGGATCGGGCACTTCCTCCAGCGGGGCGCTCCAACCCCGCAGCGGCGAGCACAGCACTCGTTCACTCATGGGGCGGCATGCGGCACATGCAGGCCCCACACCAGCGCGCGCAGCAGCGAGTCACGCGCATCATCTTCGCCCAGCACCCAGATCATCACCCCGCGCAGATGTTCATGCCGCACGAACGCTGCCTTGATGCGAAGCGAGTGCGGATCATCGTAGGTGAAGAAAATATGCCGCCGCGCGTTGTACAGCCAGGGCGCCTCGGCCGTGGCGCTCCAGTGGCGCACCCAGGCCGGACTGCTCAGCATGCGGGCCGCGATCCTCTTCCACGGCGTCTCAGGGAACCCGGCGGTGTACTTCGAGTACAGCCCGGCGTGTCGCGCACTCACCCCCGTGAAACCACGGCCGTAAAATGCGACGCCGAGGAGGATCTTGTCCGCCGGCACCCCATGCGCCTCGTAATAGCGCACCGCACCGAGGAGATTGTCGCGTGCCCGCTGCGGCTGCGGCTCAGGGTCGCGGGGATTGGCCCGCAGCGGGGTATTGAAACCGCTGACGGGACTGAAAATGGTGTTCATGTCATAGGTCATGACATTGAACCAATCGACCTCGGGGGCGATGGCGGAAAGGTCGTAGCTGTCGCTCACCGAGTACGCGCCGCCTTCCTGCCAGGTGCCGGCCGGTGTCGCAATGGTGAGCAGATAGTGCCGGTGCGTCTTGGCGCCGAGCGCATCGAGCCGCTGGCGCAGCGCACGCACAAGCGCGGTGGCATCGGCCCGGTCCTGCGGCCGGGAACGGTTCATCCCCCCCTGCACGGGAAATTCCCAGTCCAGATCGATGCCGTCGAAATGATCCTGCTCGATCATCCGCCGGACGCAGCTACGCGCGAACGCCGCGCGCGATGCCGCAGTGAGCGCGATATCAGAATATTCCGGGGCCTGATCCCAGCCGCCAATAGACACCAGCAGCGTCAGCCCCGGGTGATGCCGGCGCAGTTGGCGCAGCGCGGCGATGGTGCGCTGCTGCGCCGCACTCGGCGGCGCACAGCGGCCCGCCGCGTTCGGCTCCTCGAACGCATAGATGAGGGTATTCAGGTACCGGACCGGGATGGCCGCAACCGGCATCCCGCCGTCGTAGTAAGCCACGATCTGCGGCACTGCGGCTCGCACCGGTGCGGCCAGCATGAGCACGCCGAGCAGCGCCCCCAGCCCTGAGCCTAGAAGTCTCATCACCCTGCCGTCGCACACTGCCGGCGGACACGACACCGCGCCCGCCCTTGGAGTCCGCATACGCCCTGCCTCTTTCAATTGATGGTCCCCCGAGGACTCAGGCGGCGGCCCACGCCGCCGCCGGCCCGGCCGACAACCGGTACAGCTCCCGTACCGGTTGTCAGCCCCACCAGGATCATCGCAGCTGGGGGGAGTCGCCGCGAGGACCCCGGCGCCGGAATCATCGCACCGCTCTCCCGCGACACCCCGCCGCGGGAGAGCGGCCATTCAGCACCCGCTCTACAGACTAGAACTTGTACTCGGCGCTGAGGTAGTACTGCCGTCCGTTGTTGTAGATCGCCACCGGCTGGGAGAGATTCTGCCCATACTCCTTGATCAGCTCATCGGTCAGGTTGCGCGCGCTGAACGTCACGCTGAGGTTGTGCAGAACGTCGTAACTGACCTGCATATTGAGAAACCCGGCGTTCGCCACGTTCTGCGGCGACCCCTCGGCAACCGCCGCGTAGTAGTGCGAGCGATAATTGTAGTCGACATTGGCATTGAGGCGACCGCGCTGGTAGTACCCCATAATATTGTAGGTGTACTTGGAGTTATCGAGCACCGGATTGCCATCCGAGGTCGTACCGTCGGCGTAGGTCATATTGGTGTTCAAGCCGAACCCATAAGGCAGCGCCTGATCCCATGCCAACACCACGCCTTTTATCTGCGCCGGAGTATTGAACGGCGAAGTTATGCTGAACGGGGCAAACTGCTTCGTCGTGGCATTGTAATAGGTTCCCTGAGACGTGCCGAAATCGACGTACGAAGACATGTCCATCTCGAACAGCTTCGCCTCGAGCATCGACTCCGGACCATAGTAGTACTCAAGGTCCGTACTGTACACCGCGCCCTTGATCGGCCGCAGGTTCGGGTTACCGCCACTGCCGGTCAAGTTTGTATCGGTCAGATTGATGCCACCGCCCAACGTGCTGTAATCGGGCATGGCGATGGTTTCGGCCGCCGCGAAGCGCGCGATCAGGTCCTTGGTCAGATCGAACTTAAGATTTACGCTGGGCAGCGCATTGAAGTACCTGTTGTCGACCAGCGTCGGCGTGAACGGCCCGAACGCCGAGGTGGTGACCGGATTCGCTCCGCCGGCGACGTTCGTGGTCACTTCCTCCAGGGTATTGACCACGCGCACACCGAAGTTGCCGCTCCAATGATCGCCACCGACATCCGCCATGACGTACCCGGCGAAGTCGTTCTCCGTGACGTTGAAGGTCCCCAGCCAGTAGTACCGACCCGGCCCAGTGCTAAGATTGGTGGCGTCGAACGCCTCGATGGCGCTCTCGGAGTTGGTGAAGATATTATTCGCCCAGGCACCGCCACCGGGCAGCGTTGACTGATAATTACTCGGATATTCCCCGCCGGTGTAGCTCGGCACACAGGTCGGCGGACCGGAGTAGCATGCCAGCCCCTGGTCCTGCGGCCACATCGTATTGTGCCCATGGTGCGAGAAGCGCACGCCCATGCGGATGTCCTGGAAGGCACCATCGTGGAAGGCGAGCGTGGCGTCTAACTTGCCGTAAACTTCCTTGTCGATCGAATGCAGAATGTCATTCCAGGCCCAGCTGACCCCGTAGCCCGCCGGATTATTGGTCGCCGTTCCGGGGAACTGGACCGTGGCGAGACTGTTCAATCCGTTCAATTGATAGCTGACGCCGTTTCCGCCCAAGTACTCGAAAGCGGGCTGTGAGGGCGTCTTGCCCTCGCCGTAGGTGAACCCGACCTGGCCCTCGAGGGTCAGGTTGCTGGTCGCCTCCCACTTGCTGTCGAGGTTGATGAAGGCGCTCTCCGCAGCCGCATCCGGACGCATGATCTGATCGTACACGATCGAGGCGGGCGCACCGGCCATGGTCGGCCAACTGCCGGCGGTGAGCGTACCGTTCTGCACGGTGAGGGACGTCGGCACGTAGCTCGGGGAGATGAAATGGCTGCCCCACATCAGGAAATTGTCGTTGTAATTCGAGGCCAACAGATGCGAGTAAAAGGCCGTCAAGTTAAACGACAGACGATTCGTGGGCTTGATCTGAACATCGAACAGACCACCGGTGTTCTCCTGGGTCTGCTCGAACAGCGCCTGCCCGAGCAACGTCGGGTACATCGCGCCGGCAGCGTTCGGCAGCGACGGATTGGCCGCCTGCCAGGCCGCGGCGGTCGCCGCCGGCACCGGGGCGTAGCCGAGCTCTTCCTGGCCATCGCGGCGGATCGACTGCTTCTGGTAGAAGATCTGGCCGAGCACGCCGATCCGGTCATTGTGCCAGCTCAACTGCAGGCTGCCCTGCGGGTTCGTCTTGCCCGACATGTCCCAGTAGTTGGCTCCGACGTCGACGAAGCCGTGCAGCCCGGATTTGTAATCGAAGGGCTGAGGGGTCTGGATGTCGACAGTGCCGGCGACACCCCCTTCGAGCAGCTTCGGGTCCTGACTCTGATAGGCCGTCACCTTGGAGATCATGGAGGCCGGGAACAGATCAAAGCTCACGCTACGCCCCACGGTGGCGTACTGGTCCTCGATGAACCAGTCGCCTGAGGAGACATAGTGCCCATCGACCGTGACCTGGGTGAGAATCGGCGGCGCGCCGAGCAAGCTCACGCGATCATTGATCGCGAAGCCGCCCTCGCCTGCGACCGAGGACTGGGTATCGACGCCCGGCATGGTCTGCAGCACATCGGCGACATTCTGTGCCGGTAATTTGCCCACGTCCTGAGCGGTCATCACCTCGACGTTCTCAGTTGAGGCGCGCTTCAGTGCGAGCGACTCCTTCACTGAGTAGCGAATACCGGTGACGACCACCTCCTGCAGCGCCGAGCTTGGCGACTTGGTCTTACCGGAGTTGTTCGACGACACGCTCGCCTGCTGCGCGAACCCTGTGCCGCCCCACAGCGCAACCGCGACGGCGGTGCCGATCAACGTAGATTTCGCGATTCTCATAAGTTCACTTACCCCGATGATGTTGTCGTTAGTCGAGACCGCCCATGTCGTGAGCCTCATCGGCGCCACACGCCCCGGCGACCGTTCCTCCTGATCCCAGCGCCGCCTCGTGGCCGCATTCCCGGTGTTTTGCGCACTGCCGTCCCGGTGATCAACCCGCAGACGTTGCGTAAACACCACACTGGTACCTTTTAGAGGCCAGTCTAATACCAGTTTCTCGAAAAAGCTATACCATGACGATGCCGCGAGCGTTGGCCGGCTTTAATCAAGTGAATTCATATGCTTGAAACTACGATTAGACAGCGCGATTGCGTACTGGTACTGTAGTGGTATTATCAGGTCGATATCGAAACTGGCTGGGGGGATCACGCCTTTGATGCTGTCGCAAACGCTCGGCAAGCTCGATGGGAGCAGCGCCCTCCCCCTGTACCAGCAACTGCAGCGCACGCTGCGCGAGGCCATCGAGACTCGACTGATCGGCCCCGAAGACGCCCTGCCACCGGAGCGCGACATCGCGGAGGATTTCCACATCTCGCGCATCACGGTGCGCAAGGCGATCGATGGTCTGGTGGGCGAGGGACTGCTGGTGCGCCGCCAGGGCGCCGGCACATTCGTGTGCGCGCGCGTGGAGAAGAACTTCTCGAAGCTGACGTCCTTTTCCGAGGACATGCAGGCGCGCGGCCGCACACCGCGCAGCGTGTGGGTCCGCAAAGCCGAGGGCAGCGTAACGCCCGAGGAAGCGCTCACTCTGCGCTCTAGCCCCGGAACGCCGGTCTACCGCTTCCACCGTATCCGGTATGCGGACGATGCGCCGATGTGCATCGAGTATGCGACCGTGCTCGCCTCCTGCCTGCCGTCGCTGGAGGCGGTGGAATCCTCTCTCTACGAGGCGCTCGAGCGCGCCGGGAACCGCCCGGTGCGCGCCCTGCAACGCCTGCGCGCCGTGTTGTTCACCGCTGAGCAAGCCAAGCTGCTGCAGATCCGCGAACGCGATGCGGGACTGCTCGTCGAGCGCGTCGGTTTCCTCAAGGACGGCCGGGCCGTGGAATTCACCCAGTCGTACTTTCGCGGCGACATCTACGACTTCGTGGCGGAGTTGAGCGACGTATGAGTGTGCAGATGCCCGAATCCGCCACCCGCATGTACTGCGAGGCTGCGCAGGCCGCGCAGGTCGTGCGCGACCAGCTGTTCAGCAACGCCGAGCGTATGGAGGGCCTGGCGGAGCGGCTGCGCGCGCAGCCCCCCCGCGTAGTGGTGACGTGTGCGCGCGGCAGCTCCGATCATGCCGCGACGTTCGCGAAGTACCTAATCGAGACGCGCTTGGCGGTGCCGACCAGTTCCGCTGCCCCATCTGTGAGCTCGCTCTATGACGCGCGCCCGGACCTCTCCGGTGCGCTGTGTCTGGCGATTTCCCAGTCGGGCGCAAGTCCGGACCTGCTCGCCTCGGTGCGCAAGGCGCGCGAGGCCGGCGCCCGGATCGTGGCGCTGGTGAATGCGGCCAACTCCCCCCTGGAGGCGCTCGCCGATGACCTCGTGCCGCTCACCGCCGGCGCCGAGACGAGCGTCGCGGCCACCAAATCCTTCATCGCCTCGCTCGCGGCGATCACGCACCTGGTGGCCTGCTGGAGCGCCGATCGAACGCTCTCCGAGGCGCTGCGCAAGGCCCCGAAGCACCTCGAGCGCGCTTGGAGCCTTGACTGGAGTGTGGCCCTGGAGCCGCTCGTGAGGGCCAACGATCTGTACGTCATCGGCCGCGGCATCGGCCTGGCCGTCGCGCAGGAGGCGGCCCTGAAGCT
This sequence comes from Pseudomonadota bacterium, assembly GCA_021826035.1. Next base: position 84,366 of record JAKBBE010000002.1, read on the forward strand.
GAAGGAGACCTGCGGACTGCACGCCGAGGCGGTCAGTGCCGCGGAGCTGCGCCACGGACCGATGGCGCTGGTAAAGCCCGACTTCCCGGTACTGGTTTTCTCGCAGAACGATGAGGCCCGCGCCAGCATCGAGATGCTGGCGCAGGAACTCACCGCGCGGCGTGCGACCGTGATGATCGCCGGGTCACGCTGCCCGCAAGCGCTGCAGCTGCCGGCCGAACCGGCCCACCCGGTGATCGAACCGATGCTGCTGATCCAGACCTTCTACCGATTGGCAAACGCGCTCTCGCTGGCGCGCGGGCTCGACCCGGATCATCCCCCTCACCTGCGCAAGGTCACCGAGACCGTCTGATGTCCATCGCACTGCTCAATGCGCGGGTGCTGCGCGACCGCCAGCTCCTCGAGGACCACTGTGTACTGATCGACGGGGCGCGGATCGTGGACATCGTGCCCGCCGCGCAGGCGCGCGGCCCGGGGATCGAGCGGGTGGATCTCGGCGGCGGGCTGCTGCTCCCAGGGTTCATCGACACACAGGTCAACGGCGGCGGCGGAGTGCTGTTCAACGACGCCCCGAGCGTCGAGGCGATCCGCCAGATCGGACGCGCGCACCGCCGATTCGGCACCACCGGATTCATGCCGACGCTGATCAGCACCGACCTCGAGGTCGTCGCACAAGCCATCAGCGCCACGCGAGGCGCACTCGCGAGCGGTGTACCGGGGGTGCTCGGCATCCACATCGAGGGGCCGTTTCTCAGCGTCGAGCGCAAGGGTGTGCACGATCAGGCGAAGTTGCGCGAACTCGACGAGAGCGCCGTGGGCCTGCTGAGCTCCCTCGGCGCCGGACGCACCATCGTCACCCTCGCCCCCGAAGTGACCACCCCTGAGATCATTCAGCGGCTTACCGACGCGGGCGTCATCGTCTCGGCCGGCCACACCAATGCCACCTATGCGGAGGTGACCGAAGCGCTGCGTCACGGACTGCGCGGCTTTACGCACCTGTTTAACGCCATGTCGCAGCTGACGAGCCGCGAGCCGGGCGCTGTGGGCGCGGCGCTCGAGGATCCGGCAAGCTGGTGCGGCATCATCGTCGACGGCGAGCATATCGCCCCGACGGTGCTGCGTCTGGCGCTGCGCTGCAAGCCGCACGAGCGTTTCATGCTGGTGACCGACGCGATGCCCGCGCTCGGCACGGATCTGAGTACTTTCGAGCTGCAGGGCCGGCGGATCATCGTATCCGGAGCGGTGTGCTACGACGAGGATGGCCGGCTCGCCGGCTCAAACATCGACTTGGCCAGCTGCGTGCGCAACGCCATGGCGCTGCTCGGCCTGCCGCTGCACGAGGCGGTACACATGGCGAGCCTGTATCCGGCCCAGTTCCTCGGACTCGCCGCGCAGCTCGGGCGCATCGAGCCGGGCTACCGGGCCAACCTGGTACTGACCGACGAGTCACTGCACGTGCGCGCCACCTGGATCGACGGGCAGCGCGAGGACGCTTAATCGCAGCGGCAGGCGCCGGCGGGTTCCGCTATCCTTAGGCCGAGGATTCGGTCCACCCTGGCGCCCGCAGCAGCGCGGCCGCTTCGGGTCGTCCGCTCAGGAGATGACCGCATGTCGATCGTACGTCGCGGCGCAGCGTGGCTGCCGGCGCTGCTCGCCTTAGGTTTAAGCGGTTGCGGCAACAGCGGCGATGCTCAGATCCGTCTGCTCAATGCCAGCGCCGGCTACGCCGCGCTCGATGTGTACTTCGAGAGCAGCGGCACGGCAGGCACCCCGCAGATCAGCGACGTCGCCTCCGGTACGGTGAGCAGCTACAGCGACGTGATTCCGGCCGCGTACACGGTCTACTTCACCAGCCATGGCGTTGGGGCGGCGAACGCCCTCTCCAGCTTCAGCAAGACGCTCACCAACAGCGAGCAGCGCACCTACGTCGCTTACGGGGACAGCGGCTCGTTCGGCGTCCTGGACATCAATGAGCAGCAGAGCACCCCGAGTAGCGGCTATGCGAACGTCGAGGTGCTCAACGCCGACCCGGATGCCGGCAGCCTCGATGTGTACTTGACCAGTCCGGGGATCCCGCTGAACAGTGCCTCGCCGAACTTCAGCGCCCTCGCCGGCGGCAAGGCGAGCGCCTTCGACGCCATCCCGCAGGGCACGTACGAATTGCGCATCACCGGGGCGGGCAGGAACACGGACCTGCGCTTCGACCTGCCGAGCCTGAAGCTCTCCGACCAGGAGACACTCTCGCTGATCATCAGCGAGGCGCCCGGCGGCTACCTGGTCAATGTGATGGCACTGCCGCAGGGTGGCTCGCTCAGCGTCTACACCAACCCCGATGCGCGGGTGCGTGCCGCGATCGGCGTCAGCGGGGCCAGCAGCGTCTCGGCATCCGTGGGCTCCACGACACTGCTCAGCGCGGCGCCCGCCTCGACGGTCGGCACCTACCAGCTCGTGCCCGCCGGCAGCCAGCCGGTGAGCCTGACGGTCAACGGCACGGCCATCACCGCCCCCAGCCAAAGTCTCACCGCCGGCCAGGACTATACCCTGCTCGTTTACGGCACCCCGGCGAACGTGCAGGAGAGCTGGCTGGCCGACAGCAATATCCCGGCGCTCAGTGGTTACTCCAGCGTCCGGCTGATCAATGCCATGTCCGGCAGCGGCGACCCGCTCTCCCTTACCGTGAATTTCATGCCGGTGGCGAGCGGCGTGCCGCTGGGCTCGGATCTGCCGAGCGGCGCCGCGAGCGGCACCTCCCCGTACGACACCGAGGTGGTCGCCACCACGACCGGAACCGTGACCGTAACGGATTACACGACCTCGCAGACGCTGTACTCGCTGACCTCCGCCGCGCTCGGCTCGGGCAACGTGTACAGCATGTTCATGTTCGGCAGTACCAGCGCCCCGGTCGGGGTGTTCTCGCAGGATCGCTAGGTCGGCGGCACCGCAGGCACAAAAGCGCCGGGAACCGGAACCCCGGCGACGCGGCCCGCTCAAAGACGTTACACTAGTACTTTTTACAGCCGTTCGGCCTGAACGGACCTGAAATATCCATCCCGAGCCAAGGGGGAGATTGATGAGATTCGATTGCGCTCGCGCAATACCGGGCGCCGTGGGCACCCTGCGCACCTCGATCTGCGCCGTAGGCGCGGCACTGGCCATTGCGCTCGGCGGCTGCAGTGCGAACACGCAGGTGTACAACGGCACGCCCGTCCTGACGCTCACCGGCGAGGCCGCAGGCGACTTCAGCGCCTATTCGGTAGGCCTGTACACCATCACCCTCACCCGCTCCGATGGCTACGTGGCGTACGTGCAGACCTCGGACGAGCAGGTCGATCTGACCCGCCGCACGAATCTCTCCGAACTGTTCAATGCGACCGGCGTTCCGGACGGCACCTACAAGAGCATGTCCGTGAGCCTGGATTACTCCACGCCGCTCATCTACCTGAAGGGCCAGAGCACCCCAGCGAAGGTTGAGAGCGCCTCCGGGACCGCCAACCCGGGCGTGATCACCGAGACGGTGAATTTCGATCCGTCGAATCCGCTCGTGATCGGGTTGAACAAATCCACCCCGCTCGCCCTCGACATCGACCTGGCGGCCTCGAACTCGATCGACGTCAGCACCAACACAGTCACGGTCAAGCCGTTCGTCGTCGCGACCGTGCTGCCCTACGAGAACAATCCGCTGCGCGCGCGCGGCCAGATCGTCCTCACCAACGCAAGCGGCGGTAGCTTCACGGAGAATATCCGTCCGTTTGACGACACCTACTATGCGGACGGTGACGTCGGGGCACTCACCGTCAACACCAGTTCGAGCACCTACTTCAACATCAACGGCACCACGTACATCGGCTCGGCCGGGCTGAACGCCATGGCCGCCCTGAATCCCGGCATCACCATCACGGCGTACGGGACGCTTGGGAACCTCTCGACGATCACACCAGCGTTGAACGCCAGCGCCGTCTATGCCGGCACCACCGTGATCAGCCAGGGCAACGAGGCGCTGCGCGGCGTGGTCACAGCCCGCAGCGGCAATACCCTGACCCTCTCCGGAGCGGAGTACATCTGCCAGGAAGGTCCTTGCTTCTCGAACGCCTCGTTCACCTACTATCCCACGGCCACGGTGACGCTGGGTTCAGGGACTGTAGTGAGCCAGGACGGGGTCGATGCCACCAGCCTCACCACGCAATCGGTCTCGGTCGGCCAGCAGATCACGGCGCTCGGAATTGGTTCGATCAGCAGCTCGAACGCGCTCTCGATGAATGCCAATCCCGGGCAAATCCGCTTGCAGCCAACCAGCCTCTGGGGCACGCTGAACAGCGGCGCCTCCGGCAGCGCGACGGTGAACCTGCTTGAGCTCGCCAATGACGGGCCGAGCGCCTTTTCGTTCGCCGGCACGGGGATTACGAGCAGCACGGACGCCAATGCGGCAAACTACACGCTGAACACCGGCTCGTTCGATGCCAGCACGCTCAGCGCCGGCACGCTGGTCAATGCAATCGGCATCGTCGCACCGTTCGGCGCGGCCCCTCCGGACTTCACGACCAATGCCGTGACGAACATGGCGAGCGGCCCCTCGACGCTGATCGTAGAGTGGACATCCGGTACGACCGCGCCGTTCACCAGTGCGGGCAATTCCGGGATCGTCGTGAATCTCGGCAATACGGGCATCACATCGGCCATCCTGCGCACCGGACCGCAGATCGTGCAGCTCTCGAGCCTCTCCGCCAGCCCGACCATCATTGCGGGCTGTGCCAGCGGCACGTGCACCGGCAACTCGGAGTACGCCGTCGGTAACGCCACGAGCGGGGTCAACGTATACGACGGTGCCTCGAGCTTCATCAGCGGCCTGTCGAGCGCGATCAACGGCACGAACAAGGTGTTCAAGCTGGTAGCGATCGGCACCTACGACTCGGGCACCAACACGTTCTACACTCAGCGCATGGACGTCGCGCTCGAGTAGCCCTTCCAGACGCGGTGCGCCGGGTGGCCTCGCGCCCCCGGTGCACCCGCATCCCCGCCGGCGGTTCGCTCAGAACGTCACGACCGTGCGGATTGACTCGCCGCGATGCATCAGGTCGAACGCCTCATTGATGCGCTCGATCGGCAGCACGTGCGTGATCAGCTCATCGATGTGGATCTTCTTGTCCATGTACCAG
>JAKBBE010000157.1 GCA_021826035.1 Pseudomonadota bacterium
GCGACCGATGATCGCTTCCTGAATGGCGTGCAGCGCGCCGAGTTCGTAGAACGCCCCGAGCGGACCGCCGCCCGCGAGCGCGATCGCAAACTGACCTCGGCTCGAACGCGGGCGCAGTGCGGGCTCGAGCGTGAGCATCGCTCAGGGCGCGTGCATCGAGGGCGGTGGGCTCTTCGCCCCGGAGCGTCGGCTGCTCGTGCGGCGCCGCGCCGCTGTCCGGCGGGGCGGCGTGAGCTTGCCCAGGTGGTCATTGAGCGTGTCGACGCGCTTGCTGAGCGCCTCGATCTCCTGACTGCTCGGCACCCCGAGCTGCGTCAGCGCCCGGCGTACGCGGGCGCGGAACATCTTCTCCAGGTTGTCCATCGCATCGACGGCCTGGCCGCGCGCGGCGGACACGCCCGCGCTGACATTCTCCTGAACGTTCTCGACGAGTCCGCGCACGGCTTCGGTGGCCGTTCCGCGCATGCGCACACTGAGCTCCGAGCCCTCGCTGATCAGCTCATCGAGCAGCTTCGGGGCGCCGCTCTGTGCGCGCGCGACCGCGCCGAGACCGGCCAGCCAGATCTGATGCACGGCCTCGGGCAGACGAGACTGAGCGACGCTCGCCTTGGCACGAGCGGGTTTGCGAGACTTTCTCTTCGCGGCCATGACGTTTCCCTCGGTTGACGGCTTGCGCCGGTTCGGGCGTGCGTATTTGCCCTACTGGGTGGCGGAATCTGCTCGAGTACTCTAATCACGAGGTTGTCATCGCTGGATGCGTACTTGCCGAAGGCGCTCATCATGAATCGCAAGACATCGACATCGAGGCCGGCGGCGCCGCGCGCGGCAGCGCGCGGCGCGAACGAGTTGAAGGCGCGCTGGGAGCGCTTGCATCGCACCGACCGTGAGCCCTGGCCCGATGAAGCACTGATCGCGCGCGAGGCGGCCGCGGCAGCGAAGTTCGCCGAATGGCTGCGTCACTATGGCAGCGCGCGCAAGCTCGCCGCAGCGCTGCAGGCGGCGTGGGGCGCTTTTCACGCCGGCGAGTTTCGCGCCGCGATCGAGCAGGGTGCGCCGCTCGGGGCACTCGGGGCGTGCGTGGCGAATCGGGCCGCCGCCGTGGAGTCACTGTATACCCATGCCGGCAATGCCGAGGTCATGGAGTTGCTGCTGGCCGCCGTGGCACGCGGCGAAGCGGCGCTCGAGGTCCTGGCCGCGCACGCCAACGCTCACTACACGTTGGCGCTGGTGCTCGGCCGGTACAGTCAGCGCATCTCGATTCTCAAGGCGATCACGGACGGTCTCGCCGCACGGGTGCGCGCCGAACTGGAGCGCACGCTTGAACTCGAGCCGCAGCATGCCGAGGCGCACGTGGCGCTCGGGCTCTACAACGCCGAGATCGTGAACAAGCTCGGTGGCGTCGTGGCCTCGCTGACGTATGGCGCGTCGAGCAAGGACTCGATCGAGCATTTCAAGCAGGCGTTGAAGTTGGCGCCGCATTCGCCGATCGTGCACATGGAATATGCCTACGGGCTGCTGCTGCTGGACGCCCGGCGCTACCGGGAGGAAGCGCAGGCGCTCTACGAGGTCGCCGCGACCACCGAGCCGCTCGATGCGATGGAGGCGCTCGATGTCGAGCGCGCCAAGCGGGGGCTGGCGCAGTAGGACGCGCCGCTCAGCGCAGTGCGGCGCCGCCGAGCAGCACCAGGAGCACGAGCTGCTCGAATCCCTTTTGAATCCGGGCGATCAGATCGGTGGGGTCGGCGATGAGCGCGCGGTCGGCGATCACGCCGAACTGCACGCGACCGTGGTAACTGAGGATGCTGATGCCGGTACCGATGCTGCCGGACTGGGGGACCCAGAAGAGTAGCTGACGGACCGGAACACCGGCGATGTGCAAGGCGGCCTCCGGGCCGCGCAGATTCGAGGCGACGAGACTCGCCTTGGTGCTGAGCGCCGTCATGGCGAGGTCCTCGAGCGGACGGGGGAGGCTGCCGACGGTGGCGAGCAGCCCGTAGGTGAGCACGGCCTGTTCGGATCCCTTCAGCGCCCGCATGGCCGCGCGCACCTGGTAGAGCCGCTCGAGGGGGTGGCGCACGCCGATCGGCAGATCGACGAAGATCAGGCCGAAGCGATTGCCGAGGGGGGCCGCGCTCTCGTGTCGCGAGCGCAGATCGACGGGAACCGTGGCCCGCAGCGTGACGCCGTCGATGACATCGCCCTGTGCGGCCAGGTGCTGTCCGAGCGCACCGGCCAGTGTCGAGATCAACACATCGTTCACCGTGCAGCCGAGCACGATGCCGATCGTTTGGACCTCTTCGAGCGAGAGCGGCGCGCCCCAGGCGACGCGCCGAATCCCTGACAGTGGTCGCTTCAGGCGGGAGGGCGGATCGTCCGGGAGGAGCGCGAGACGGCCGAGTTCCTCGAAGAGTCCTGCCGCCTCACGAGCCGCGGTGGCCGCGGCCTGCGGATGCAGCGCCCAGTGCAGCGCCGCCTCGGCCAGCCGGCGCGGGTCCTGCAGGGCCTCGGGCAGGGCGCTCGCCCAAGCGATGGCCGGCCGGGCAGGGGCCGCGGTGGGCTCGGGGCGGTGTGGAGGCACCGGGGGTGGCGCCTCTTCGGCCAGGTTGAGCAGGATCCGCACCAGTGCGATGCCGTCGGCATAGCAGTGATGAATGCGCGCCACGATTGCGCTGCCGTGCCCGAACCGTTCGACCACGTGGAAGCTCCACAACGGCCGGTTCTGGGGCAGCGGCTCGCTCGCCAGTTCGCCCACGAGCCGCTCCAGTGCCTGCTGATGACCTGGCGCCGGCAGCGCGGCGGCGAGGACGTGATCGTCGATGTCGAACCCCTCGAATGGCTCCCACAGGGCCTGTGCGATGCCCTCGCGCGGTACGCAGCGAAATCGCCGGTGCGCCAGCAGCCGCGCGGCCAGACGGTCGCGGACCCGCGCGCGCCTCAGCGGTGCGCCGAGCACGATCAGCGCGACGATGACCATGGGGTTGGTGGCGCGCTCCATGTTGAGGAACGCCCGGTCCACGCTCGAGAGGCGCTCGGGCGACACCGCGGTCGGCTTCGTGCTCGGCTGAGACTCCCATCGCATGCGCGCAGTGTCGCGCACGCGCATGCGATGCGAAGCTTCGGTTTGTCACGATGCGGCGTCGGCGGGGGGGCAGTAGCGTGCGCACTCAGGAGCCTTCGCCGGAATCGGATCCATGACGTATTTCGTCACCGGGGGCACGGGCTTCATCGGCCGTCACCTCGTCGAGCAGCTCAGCGCGCGCGGTGAGCCGGTGCATCTGCTCGTGCGGGCCGGGTCACGCTCGAAGTTCGAGCGCGTGGTGCGTCAGTGCGGCGCTCACGCTCATCGGGTCGTGGCGGTCGAAGGCGATCTCGGTGCCCCGGGGCTCGGTATCGCTGCGTCACAGCGCGCCGCGCTCGTGGGGCGAGTCTCGCACGTCTTTCACCTCGGGGCACTGTATGACCTGCGTGCCGATGAGGCGCAATTGGCGCGCAGCAACGTGGCCGGCACGGAGCACGCGCTCGCGTTCGCCCGGGACATCGACGCCGGCGGCTTCCACTTCGTGAGTTCGATTGCCGCGGCCGGTCGCTATCGCGGCACGTTCACCGAGGAGATGTTCGCGCAGGCCGGGCCGCTCGATCATCCGTACTTTCGGAGCAAACATGACGCGGAAGCACGGGTGCGCACGACCTGCCGGATTCCCTGGCAGATCTACCGGCCGGGCATGGTCGTCGGTCACTCGGTGAGCGGTGAGATGGACAAGGTCGACGGGCCCTACTATCTGTTCAAGCTCATCCAGAGGCTGCGCGAGACGCTGCCGCGCTGGGTCCCGCTCATTGGCATCGTCGGCGGACACGTCAATCTGGTGCCGGTCGATTTCGTGGCCGCGGCGCTCGATCGGTTGGCGCACGTGCCGGGCGTGCAGGGCCGTTGCTTCCATCTCACCGACCCGCACGATTACCGGGTGGGCGAGGTCTTGAACCTCTTCGCCGCGGCCGCCCATGCGCCCCAGATGCGCGTGCAGCTTGATCGGCGCCTGATCGATGCACTGGCCCTCGGTGCGCATCTGCCCGGTGAGGCGCTTCAGCCGCTTCGGCGGATCCTCGATGAGCTGCTGAGCGAGGTCGGGGTGCCCAGTGCGCTCCTGAGGCTGATCGATCATCCGACCACCTTCGACTGCCGCCACGCCGAGCAGCAGCTCGCGCCGGCCGGCATTCACGTGCCACCGCTCGCCGAGTACGCCTGGCGGCTGTGGGATTTTTGGGAACGCCAGCTCGATCCGGACCGCTCGCCTGAGGTGCGGTTGCGCCGGGCCGTGCAGGGCAAGACGGTGCTCATCACCGGGGGTTCCTCCGGAATCGGCCTGGCGAGTGCGCGCAAGCTCGGCGCCGCCGGGGCACGCGTGATTCTGGTGGCGCGCGATGCCCAGCGGCTGGAGCAGGCGCGCGCCGAGGTCGCGGCCCTGGGCGCTGAGGTGAGCGTGTTTTCCTGCAATCTGACCGAGCCGTCGGCGACCGATGCGCTCCTGCACTGGCTCGCGGCGCGGGATCCTCCCCTCGACATCCTGATCCACAATGCCGGGCACTCGATCCGCCGCGGCATCGATGCCACCTACGACCGGCTGCACGACTATGAGCGTCTGATGCAGATCAACTATGTGGCGGCCGTGCGGCTGACGCTTGGGGTATTGCCCTGCATGACGGCGCGCGCCAGCGGCCACGTCATCAGCATCTCCTCGATCGGGGTGCTCACGCATGCGAGCCGCTTTGCCGCCTACAATGCCTCCAAGGCGGCCCTGGAGGCGTTCACGCGCTGTGCATCCGGTGAGTTCGCGGCCCGCGGGGTTCGCTTCACCGTGGTGAATCTGCCGTTGGTGCGCACCGCGATGGTGGCGCCGACCAAGGTGTACGACGCGTTCGAACTGCTCAGTCCGCAGCAGGCCGCCGATCTGGTCTGCGATGCGGTGGCGCGTCGGCCGGAGCGGCTCTCGACGGGTCTGGGTCGGTTCGCGCAGATCGTCGATTGGCTTGCCCCGCAGTTGACCCGCGCCGTCATGGGCGAGAGCTTCCGGATGTTCCCGGACTCCCAAGCCGCCGGCGGGCCGGCGGATGGCATGACTGCCGAGGCTCGTGCATTCTCCGCGCTGCTGCGCGAGTGGCACTTCTGAGCCGCGCGCCGCGGCGTGGGCCAGCGACCCGAGCGCCGGGGCGAACGTGCCGCCGGTGACGAGCCGGTCTCTATCCCTCGGGTGCGAAACGCTCAGCTCGCTCCGCGTATCGATCCACGCCGCAATCCCACTGCCAAGATCGAGCGCATCGCAGTGGCTCTGCATCCGTCGGCGGTCGCGTCGGTGGCTGACGGGCACTGGGGCGAGCGGATCGGATCGCTCGCCGATGCAGCCGATGTGATCGTCGTGGTTCGCGAGGGGCTCTTGACTCGTGCTCCGCTAGCGCGGCAGAGGGGCGAAGGCATAAGTTCGGCACGAAACGAGTCGCCGCTGCAGGCGATCGGCCGTTCAACAGCGCAGCGTCACGCGCAGGCCCGATCTGCGGGGTGCCGGTCCGCGCCTGGAGGGGGCGAATTGAACGTCGAGTGATCTCGGGCAAATCATTGGAATTGAATCGAAAAATCAGTGTTGCGCCGATGATGGACTGGACCGATGGAGTCGAGTTCACCTGCCAGATCATCCGCTGGGCCGCGACGACGCGCGCGTGTCGCCCTTTTGTCTCCTCGCACATTCCCCAAAGGGCGGTTTGCGTCACTGCGCCGGCGCAGCCGAGGTTCCGTTGCGCCTTGGATTCAACGCAGGTCTGAGTGGCGGAGGTCGGCCAGAAGCCGACGTAGGTTCTGGACCACTCACTCGCCGTATTCCGGACGTTGGAATGTCGG
>JAKBBE010000028.1 GCA_021826035.1 Pseudomonadota bacterium
ATCTGCCCCCCGGCATGCCGGAGGAGGTCTTCGAGAACCTCCAGGCCGTGCGGGTGCGGGGAACGGAGCTGCGCATCAGCCGGGCCGATTCGAGGCCCGAGCACGCCGAGCGCCGTCCTCACGCGCCTAAGGGCATGCAAGGCCCGAGAGGCAAAGGCACGGCACCTCGGCACGGTCACGCGCCCAAACATCGCGGCAAGCCCCCCCGCCGCTGAGGCGGCCGGTTCCCAGGCACCCGGTTGCGAGCCGACCGGGTGCGTTGCGCGAAACCCCTCGAGGCGCCGCTGAGCGCACGCTAGCGCGCCCGGACCGGCGGTTGCCCTGCTGCTCACGCGCCCTCTCGATCGCAGACGGCGATATGATGATGCGCCGGTGCGCGAGAGAAGTCCCGCGCAACGCCAGACTCCAGGGCGGTCAGCGGGGAAGTCGGTCCATGAAGCGTATGGTCGCCAGTGCATTGTTGACCGTTGCCATTCAGTCTGCAGCGGCGAGCGCACCGAGCATCCCGGTAGCAGCGGCGGCGGCGGTATTCGCTCGCGCGCACACGCTGTGCGCGGCCGACGGCGGCCGTCTGTGGGGCGTGTCGTTGTGCGGCCCGCTCATGTTGGCAGACCCGCGCACCGGCGCCGCCATCACGAATACACCCGTGCCGGGCGCCCGACGCGTCGGCGCTGACTATCTCCTGACGCTCGCACGCAGCGAACCGATTGCCAATGCGCCGTTCGAATACGAAGGCGTCCGCTTCGCGCAGGTCACCTGGCCGCCCGTGCAGAGCGCGGCTCAGGAAGCGGTCAATCTCATGCACGAGTCCTTTCATCGGATCGAGCCGCAGCTCGGCTTCGTGGTCCGCGGTGCGGCGAACGCAGACAGCATGATCTCGGGGGACCCAGCCCTCGACACGGAAACGGGCCGAATCTGGCTGCGCGGGGAAATCCATGCGCTGCGCGTCGCACTCATCTCGAGAGGCGCGGCCCGCACCCGAGCGCTCGCCAATGCGCTGCGCATGCGCGCCTATCGGCACGCCATTGTGCCGGCGAGCGTTGCACCCGAGCACGAACTGGACATCATGGAGGGCCTCGCGGAGTCGACGGGCATCGATGTTGGACTGCCGCCGGCGCGCCGCATCGCGTATGCGCTGCATGACATGCGCTTCGTTGAGCATGCCCGCAGCTATGCGCGCACGTTCTTCTTCGCGATCGGGCCGGCCTACTCCGAGCTCCTCGATGCGGCAGATCCGCATTGGCGCCGCACCGTGACGATGAAGACCTCGATCGCGGCGCTGGCGGCACGGGCCTACGGCATTTCGGTGACAGTCCCCTCGGCGCGGCTCGCACAGAACATCCTCGCCCGTTACGGCGGCGCCGCCATCGAAGCCCAGGAGGCGGTGCGCGCGGCGCATCAGGCGGCCAGGAGCGCCGCGTTGCGCGCCGAGCTCGTCTCCGGCAGGACGCTGCGCATGCCGCTGCAGCGGTTCAAGATCAGCTTCAATCCCAGCACCTTGACGCCGCTCGGCCGCTACGGCTCGGTCTATCACCGCGTGATGCTGAGCGCCCCCTGGGGGCGCATCACCGTCGTCCACGGCGATGCGCTCATCGATGCGAAATTCACGGCGCTCACGGTCGCGGCACCCGCCTCGGTGGCCGGCCGGACCCTTCAGAGGGGCGGCTGGGTGCTGAAGTTGGCGCCGGGCGCGGCCGTGCGCCCCGATCCGGCAAAACCGGGTTCCTACGTGGTCGCTGATCACGACGGCCCCAAACCCTGACCCAGTGGGCCGCAAGGGCAACACCTGCCGCCAGAGCGCACGATGGAATCACCCGGTTAGGCCGCCATCATGAGTCGCATCCTGCTCGCGACGTTGGGTTCGCTCGGCGATCTGCACCCCTACATCGCCGTGGGCAAAGCCTTGGTCGCGCGCGGACAGCAGGTACGTCTGGCCACGTCGATCGACTATCGGGCGCGCGTCGAAGCCGCCGGCCTGGAATGTGCTGCGCTGCCGCCCTCGCTCGCCGAACTTGGGGAACCGCAGCAGGTTGCGCCATTCTTCTTCGATCCCTGGCGGGGACCGCAGCGCCTGTGCGAGGCGATGATCAACGTTCCACTGCCGCGAGCGTGTGAGGCGCTGCGCGCGGCGACTGAGGGCGTCTCGATCGCGGTCTCGCATCCACTGACGCCCGCGCTCGCTCTGCTGGCCGAGGCGCGCGGACTGCCCTGGCTCTCCAGCGTGCTCGCCCCGTGCAGCCTGTTTTCGGCGCTCGACCCGCCCGTGCTCCCGAATGTCCCCTGGCTGCACCATCTGCCGCGCATCGGCCGCTGGCCGCACGGCGCGGTACACCGCCTCGTGGGTGCCACGATGCGCCGTTGGGAACGGCCGCTGCACGCGTTGCGTGCCGAGCTCGGGCTGGCACCAATCCGCGGGGCCCAATTGCTCGACGGCCAGTTCTCCCCGTTCGGCACCCTCGCACTGTTCGATCCGCAGCTTGCGGCACCCCAGTCCGATTGGCCTGCCCGGACGATGCTGTGCGGGGCCGCTCTGCACGACGCGGCGGATCCTGAGAATCTGGAACCGTCCGCTCACGAGCGGCTGGAGCGCTTCCTGGCCGCGGGCGCACCGCCGGTGGTGTTCGCGCTCGGCTCCTCGGCCGTGTGGCTCGCCCGCGACTATTGGCCACAGGCCATCGCCGCCTGCTCCCGCCTCGGGGTGCGCGGCGTGCTCCTGACCGGCACGCCCCTGCAGCGATCGCTGCCGCCTACGGTTGCCGCATTCGATTACCTGCCGTATTCCCAGCTGTTTGCGCGCGCCGCGGCAGTGGTTCATCAGGCCGGCATCGGCACGCTGGCGCAGGCTCTGCGCAGCGGTCGACCACAACTGCTCACCCCGGCCGGATTCGATCAGTTCGACAATGCCGCCCGCGCCGCGCGGCTCGGAGTCGGTCGCGTGCTACCGTTTCGCCGGGCACACGATCCGTGGCGCCTGGCGCGCGAGTTGCGCAGACTCCTCGATGAGCCTGCGCATGCGCGGGCCGCGGCGCAGGCCGCAGACACATCGGGCCGGCTCGACGGCGCCGGCGCTGCCGCCGATCACATCATGGCGTGCCTGCGCGCGCTTGCGGCCTGAGGCCGACCGGACCCCGAGCACTGTGCGCGCAGCGGCCCGCGCCCACGCGACCCGGCTCAGGGCAGCGGATGAAAGAACAGTCCCTGCACTTTGCCCTGCGAGGTGAGCGGCGCGATGATCACCTCGAGCTGGCCGTGAGCGAAAGTCGCCACATAATCGTCCGCGCCGTTGGCAAGCACTTTGTCATGACGCAACGAGCGGAATGCGCCGAGTGAATGAAACAGCGCTGCGGCCTTGCCCGCCTGACTGCGCGCGGCGGCCGCGAGCGCCGGCACCATCCCGGCATAGCGCGCGTGACCGGTGCGCTCGAAGGAGCGGATCTGCGCCCGCACCGCGGCGGCCGTTCCCGGACTGGGAATGTTGTTCTGGATCCGCCGCTGCAGCCGTGCCGCGGCGCGTGCGGCGATTTGTCCGGACACCCGGGGCGCGGATCTGAGATCTCCGTTCTGGTGCAACACCAACCCGGTGACCCGACCGTGCGCGTCGGTGAGGAAACTGATCTGCGCCGCCACGACCGTGGCGAAGAATGTGGTGGGACTCTCCGGGTATTCCCGCACCGGCGGCTGTCCGGTGAGCTGCGCGAAGTAATGATCGCCGCGGCGAAAGACGTGAAAGAAGGCCGTGGGCGACAGTTCGTAGTCACCGACGAACTTGTCGAAGTCTACCGGGTTGAAGGCCACTTCATGCTGCGGGCGAGTCTGAGCGGCGAGCCGACGAGCCTGCAGCGTCGCCGTCGATTGCATCGGCCGCATCGCGGCGGCATGGGCCTGGGGCAGCGCCCGCGGACCGAGGATCCCGATCAGGACCAGCGCTGCGCCGAGGAGCATCGGGTGGGTCAGACTGACGGGACGGGCACGAGTCGCATTCATGCGGGACTCCACACGCTTCTGCCTGATCGACGAGCGAGAATACCATCGGCCACGAGCACCGCACAGCGCATCCGCCGCCCCACCCGTGCGGCTGCGGATTGCCGTTCGGCGCGGATCGCGCTTAGGATCGCACATGGACTCCACCCTGGGCGCCCTGCTGCCGCTGTTCTTCACTGAGCGGGCCGCCGGCCGCGCCGTCGTCCTCGGGATCCTGATCCACACTGCCGGCTCGACCTACCAGCGCCCGGGCGCCTTGGTCTGCATCGCCGCTGACGGGCAATTCGCGGGATTGATCTCAGGCGGCTGTCTCGAGGGCGACCTCGCCGAACATGCCCGCGAGGTGATCGCGGGCGCACCGGCACGGCGCATCACCTACGATCTGCGCGACCCGAACGACCTGCTGTGGGGCCTCGGCGCCGGCTGTGAGGGCGAGATGCGCATTCTGCTCGTGCGCGTCGGGCCGCAGGAACACTGGGAGCCGCTCGCGCACCTCACTGAAGCGTACGCGGCGCACCGCTCGACGGCCGTCGGACTGGTCAGCGAATCCCGCGATCCGCACGTCGCCCTCGGCGCACTGGCACTCCCTGGGACGGGTGCGCACGCCCTGCTCCCCGAAGCCGCCCGCGCGGCGCTCGAGCGCGCCGCCGACACGAGCGCACCCGGTGAGTTCGAGGTACCGGAACGTTATCGGCTCTTTCTGCTGCCGCTCGCGCTGCCCCCGCGGCTGCTGCTGCTCGGCGCCGGTCCGGACGCTCTGCCCGTGGTGCGTCTCGCCGCCGAGCTGCACTGGAAAGTGACCGTGGCCGATCAGCGCAGCGCACTCGCCACGCCCGCGCGGTTTCCCGCGGCGGAACGTGTCCTCACGTTAGCTGCGGAGCAGCTCGTGACCGGACTCGAGGTCGAGGGCTTTCAAGCCGCCGTCGTCATGACGCACCAACTGCAAGCGGACGGCGACTATCTCCGGGCGCTGGCGCGTACGAGCGTGCCGTACATCGGATTGCTGGGTCCGGCGGCGCGAGCCGAACGCCTGCTGGAGGAACTCGGCGAGGACGCGCACCGCGTGCGCGCGCGGCTGCACGCCCCGGTGGGACTGGATCTCGGCGGACGCTCGCCGCAGGCCATTGCGCTCTCGATCGTCGCGGAGATTCTCGCATTCCTCCACGGCAAGGCCCACGGCACAGCGCCCGGCCAGACGGCCGCACCGCGGCGATGAGCGCCCCGCGCGCCGAACTGCACGCCATCGTGCTCGCCGCCGGCGCCGCACGCCGTTTCGGCACGCTGAAGCAGCTGCAGACAATCGAGGGCGAACCGCTCCTGCTGCGGGTCGCTCGCCGCGCGGCCACCGCCGTCGATCACACCACCGTGGTCCTCGGCGCCCACGCTGAGAGGCTCGCGCCGCTGCTCGCCGCGGAGCCGTTCGCGCTGCACGTCAATACGCAGTGGGCCGATGGGCTGGCCAGTTCGATTCGCACCGGGATCGCGGCGCTGCCGCCCACCTGTGCCGGCGCGATGCTGGTGCTCGCCGACCAGATGGCGATCCGCGCCGAGCACTACGCGCAGTTGGCCACCCTCTGGCGGCAGGTCCCGGACTCGATCGTCGCGGCGCATTTCGACGGCCACGCGGGGGCACCGGCGATTTTTCCCCGCCGGCTGTTCGCGGCGCTGCTCGCGCTCGAAGGCGACGTTGGCGCGCGATTCGTGTTGCGTGAGCACGCGGACGCTCTGAGGACGCTCGCGATGCCGAGCGCCGCCCTCGATCTCGACACGCCGGCGGACCTCAAGGCCGGCCTGCAGCCCGCCCCGCGTTGAGCGCAGTTCGGCCGCGACCCAACGCCCGAGACAACGCTCCCGGTATGCCCGCCGCGGCTGACCCGGCGGGCATGATCCCCTATACTTTGGGTGCGAGAACGCCCGGCCGCCCGCTCCAGGCGGCGCCACGAACGCGGAGGCGCGCATGCACTTTTCGATCCAGGTCAATGGCGAGCGGCGCATCGTCGAGGAGGATCCTGACACCCCGCTGCTGTGGGTGCTGCGCGACGATCTGCATCTGAGCGGCACGAAGTTCGGCTGCGGCATCGCCCAGTGCGGGGCCTGCACGGTGCATCTCGACGGCGTACCGGCACGTGCGTGCGTCACCCCGATCTCCGCCGTCGGCACCGCTCCGGTCGTCACCATCGAAGGCATCGGCGCGAGCGAGTGGGGCCGCAAGGTCAAAGCCGCCTGGCTCGAGCTCGACGTCATGCAGTGCGGGTACTGTCAGGCCGGACAGGTCATGTCGGCGACGGCACTGCTGGCGAAGAACCCTCGGCCCACCGATGCGGATATCGACCAGGCCATGCACGGCAACATCTGCCGCTGCTGCACCTACACCCGGATCCGTGCGGCCATCAAGCGGGCCGCGGGTCTGCCCACCGCCGACACGCGGGAGGCACGCTCATGAGTATCCGAGATGATCGCGAGCCGGCCCGCGACGCCGCAGAGCTCTCGCGCCGGGAATTTCTGAGCGTCGCACTCACCGCCGGCGGCAGTCTGCTGCTGACGCTGAACGTGCCGAGCGCCGCCGGCGCCCTCGGGCAAGCCGCGCCGGCCGCGCCTCTGAACCCCTACATCCGCATCGACCCGGACGGCACGATCACCATCGTGGCGAAGAACCCGGAAATCGGTCAGGGCATGAAGACCACCCTGCCGATGCTGATCGCGGATGAACTCGACGCGGACTGGAGTGGCGTGCGGGTCGAGCAGGCCATGCTCAATCCGATCTACGGCCCGCAGTTCGCGGGCGGCAGTCTCGGCACGCCGTTGAACTGGATTCCGATGCAGCGTGTGGGCGCGGCCGGCCGGCAGATGCTGCTCACGGCGGCCGCGCGCGCCTGGAACGTGCCGCTCGAGGAATGTGTCGCTGAGCGCAGCACCGTGCGCCACCGCACCAGCGGGCGCACGCTCGGCTACGGCGCCCTGGCGAGCCGTGCCGCCGCGCTGCCCGCCCCGGATCTGAGCACCGTGCGCCTGAAGACCCCGGCCGAATACACGATCATCGGGCGGTTCACCGGTGGCGTCGACAGCCCCCGGGTGCTCGCCGGGGAGCCGTTGTTCGGCATCGACGTGCAGCTGCCGGACTTGAGTTACGCGGTGTATGCGAAGTCCCCGGTCTTCGGCGCGCGGCTGGTGCACGCCAACCTCGAGGAACTCAAGGCGCAGCCAGGGGTGCGCGACGCGTTCGTGCTGCGCGCCTCGCAGCCGGATGCCGCGATCAAGATGGGGCTGGTCGACGGCGTGGCCATCCTCGCCGACAAGTGGTGGGACGCGCAGAAGGCGCTGCGCATGCTGCGGGCCGAGTGGGCACCGCGGGCCGCCTCGAACCAGAGCACGCACGCCTTCGCCCTCGAGGCCGACCGGTTGGCGCGCCTCGCACCTCAATCCGTCCTGCGGCGCGACGGCGATGTCGAGACCGCCTTGGCGCGCGCCCACAGGACCGTGAGCGCCGCCTACGCATATCCCTTCCTGGCACACGCGACGCTCGAGCCGCAGAACTGCACCGCCCGAGTGGGGCGGGATGGCAGCGTGGAGATCTGGGCGCCCACCCAGAACCCCGCGCCGGGCGCGAAGCAGGTCGCCGAGACTCTGGGCATCGATCCGGGCAAGATCCGCGTCCACATGACACGGATCGGCGGGGGATTCGGGCGGCGGCTGAACAATGACTACATGATCGAGGCCGCCGCGATCGCGCAGCACGCCCGCCGCCCGGTCAAACTGCTCTGGAACCGTGAGCAGGACATCCGCCACGACTCGTATCGGCCCGGGGGATTTCATCACTTCACCGCCGGGCTCGATGCCGAGGGCCGCCTGACGGCGTTTCGCGATCACTTCATCACCTTCGGCCAGAACGGCCACGTCGCCTCCTCGGCCGAACTGCCACGCGACCATTTCCCGGCCGGATACGTACCCGCCCTGCAGTTCGCGCAGTCGCTGATCCAACTCGATGCGCCCACCGGCCCGATGCGCAACCCCGGCGGCAACGCACTCGCCTTCGCCTTCGAATCGTTTCTCGACGAGATCGCGCATGCCGGTGGCCGCGACCCGCTCGCACTGCGCCTGGAGCTGTACGGTCCGGCGCGCGTGCTGCCGGCACCCCCGCCGCGGTACGGAGTGACGCCTCCGCCGTTCGACACCGGCCGCGTTCGCGGCGTACTGGAGGACGTCGCGCGCCGATCCGGATGGGCGCAGCGCAAGCGCCTGCCGCCCGGAACCGGCATGGGCCTGGCGTTCTACTACAGCCACTTCGGTTATGTCGCCGAGGTCATCCAGGCGAGCGTTACGCCCGACGGCATCCCGCGCATACACAAGGTCTGGGCGGCCGTGGACATCGGCAGCCAGATCATCAACCCGGCCGGCGCCTACAACCAGGCGCAAGGCGCGATTCTCGACGGACTCGGTCAGGCACTGCACCTGCTCGTCACTCTGGAGGAGGGACGCGTGCTGCAGAAGAACTTCGATACGTACCGGCTGCTGCGCATCGAGGAGGCCCCGCCCATCGAGGTGCACTTCGTGCGCAGCGCCAACCCCCCGACCGGCCTCGGCGAGCCGGCGCTGCCACCGGCTCTGCCCGCGCTGTGCAATGCGCTCTTTGCCGCAACGGGCACGCGCATCCGTTCGTTGCCGATCGACGCGCACCGGCTGCGCACCGTCGCCGCCTGAGCCGAGCGCCCGCGCGCTGCGGTGCGGGCGCTCATCGGTCGGGCCGCTGGGCGCATCGCCCCAGGGCGGCCGCGCAGCGCGCGATACCGATAAGCACAACTGCGGATTCGCTCCATCTCCCAGGCGCGTACCGTCTGCGCGAAGACACTGAGGCACCGCACCGCGGTGCGCTCCGTGTCACCTGCAGCCACGGGGGCGAAGATGGCCGGCGCAGATCGCTTCATCCGTACGTTCGCGCAGATCTCCTCGGCAGATCTGGCGCTGGTGGGTGGCAAAACCGCCTCGCTCGGGGAGATGTATCAAGCGCTGCGCCCGCAGGGCGTACCGATCCCCAACGGTTTCGCAATCACCACCGACGCCTATCGGCACCTCCTCGAGCACAGTCAGCTCTGGCAGCCGCTGCGTGCGCTCCTGGCGCCGCTTCGTCTCGATGATCCTGCGGACCTGGCCGAGCGCGGCCGCCAGGCGCGCCAGAGGATCTACGCCGCAGGACTTCCTGCCGACCTCGAGGCGCAGATTCTCGATGCGTATCGGCAGCTGATGAGCGAGTCCGGCGCAATGACCAGCGTCGCGGTGCGCAGCTCGGCGACCGCCGAGGACCTGCCGACGGCGAGTTTCGCCGGACAACAGGACTCGTTTCTCAACATCGCAGGCGAGGCGCAGCTGCTCGAGGCGACCCGGCGCTGCTTCGCGAGCCTGTTCACGGACCGGGCCATTCATTATCGCGCCGACAACGGCTTCGACCATTTCAAGGTCGCCCTGTCGGTCGCCGTCCAAACGATGGTCCGCGCCGACCGCGGCGCGAGCGGTGTGATGTTCACCCTCGACACCGAAAGCGGCTTTCGCGACGTGGTGCTGATCACCGCCAGCTACGGCCTCGGGGAGAACATCGTCCAGGGTGCCGTCGAACCGGATGAGTTCCTGGTCTTCAAACCGACCTTCCGAGCCGGCCGGCGCACGGTGCTGCGCCACACGCTCGGCAGCAAGAAGATCAAGATGGTCTACGCCGAGGGTGGC
Organism: Pseudomonadota bacterium; assembly: GCA_021826035.1. Next base: position 9,697 of record JAKBBE010000028.1, read on the forward strand.
GCAGGACAGTCGACCCGCAATGTCGCCACGAGCGACGAGGAGCGCGACCGTTACTGCATCAGCGATCAACAAATCCTCACGCTCGCCGACTATGCGCTGAAGATCGAATGGCACTTCAGCGAACGTGCCGGTGAGCCGGTGCCGATGGACATCGAGTGGGCCACGGACGGCCCCGATGGATCGATCTACGTCGTCCAGGCTCGCCCCGAAACCAGCGCTGCGCGACGCAACGTGGCGCTGCTGGAGGAGTATCGGCTCGGCGCCACACCGGTGCCGCTCGTGACCGGACATGCCGTCGGCGCACGCGTCGCCAGCGGCGCGGTGCGGCGCATCGAGAGCAGCGCGCAGATCGCTCAGTTTCGCAGCGGCGAGGTTCTGGTGACCGAGCGCACGACGCCCGACTGGGAGCCCATCATGCGCCGCGCCGCGGCCATCGTGACCGATCGCGGCGGACGGACCTGTCACGCCGCGATCGTGGCACGGGAGTTCGGCATTCCCGCGGTCGTCGGCGCCGGGAATGCGACCGAAGTGCTGCGCAGCGGCCAGCGCGTCACCGTGTCGTGCGCCGAAGGCGAAACGGGCAAGGTCTACGCCGGCGATGTTCCCTTCGCCGTCGAGCGCACCGACCTGGCGCGGCTCGCCCGGCCGCGCACCCAGATGATGCTGATCCTCGCCAATCCCGCCACCGCCTTTCAGATGAGCTTCCTGCCCAATGACGGTGTGGCGCTCGCGCGCATGGAGTTCATCATCACCGAGCACATCAAGGCTCACCCGATGGCGCTGCTGCACCCCGAGCGTGTCGCCGATGAGGCCGAGCGGCGCGCGCTGGCGCAGTTGACGCATCGCCATACCGATCCAGGCGAGTTCTTCATCACGCAGCTCGCCGAGGGTCTGGGCACCATTGCCGCCGCCTTCTTCCCCAAGCCGGTCATCGTGCGCCTGTCCGACTTCAAGACCAACGAATACGCCGGACTGCTCGGCGGGCGCTGGTTCGAGCCGAAGGAGGATAACCCGATGCTCGGGCTGCGCGGGGCGGCCCGCTATACCCATCCGTCCTACGCGGCCGCCTTCGCGCTCGAATGCGCCGCCATCAAACGGGCACGGGAGGTGATGGGACTGCGCAACATCACGCCCATGATCCCGTTCTGCAGACGGGTCCAGGAGGGCGCCGCGGTCATCGCCCGCATGCGCGAGCTCGGCTTGGAGCAGGGCAAGAACGGGCTTGAGATCTACGTCATGTGCGAGATCCCGAACAACATTCTGCTCATCGACGAGTTCAGCAGACTCTTCGATGGCTTCTCGATCGGGTCGAACGATCTGACACAGTTGACGCTCGGGGTGGATCGCGACTCGGCAACCGTGGCATTCGACTTCGATGAGCGTGATCCGGGCGTGCGCAAGTTCCTGCAGCAGGCGGTCGAGGGCTGCCGGCGCAATGGCCGCCACAGCGGGATCTGCGGCCAGGCACCGTCGGATTACCCGGAAATCACCGCCGAGCTGGTCGCGCTCGGCATCGATTCGATCGGCTTGAACCCCGATGCGTTGATTCGCACCACGGTACGTGTCCTGGCGCTTGAGCGCGAACTCGCCACGAGTGCCTCGGCCGGTTCGCCCGGGCGCACCGGAACGTGAAATCTTCGCTGGAGGCGAGAGGACTATGAACGTCGGCAGCATCTGCACCCGCGAACTCGTCACGGTGAGGCCGCACATCGATCTGGTCACCGCGGCGCAGTGCATGCGCGAGAAAAACGTGGGCTTCCTGGTGGCCGTCGATCCGCAGCCGAATACCCCGTACGGCCGCCCCGTCGGCGTGTTGACGGACCGCGACATCATCGTGTCGGTCGTCGCCGGGGGGACGGACCCGAAGAGGCTCACGGTGGCCGATGTGATGAAGCAGTATCCGGCGATGGCCGAGGAGACCGATCCGCTGGAGGAGGCGCTGCGCACGATGCGCCGCATGGGCGTGCGCCGGTTGCCGGTGGTCGGTGCCGGCGGAATGCTCACCGGTGTGCTCTCCCTCGATGACGTGCTGGACGTTCTCGCCGGAGAGCTCCGCGAGGTCTCCGGCACGGTCCGCGGTACGCGACACAGCGGAGCTCGTGCCGAGTGACCGTGCGGCCCGTCAACCTCACCGCTGCGGCCCTCGCCAGGCGCGGTGCGCCGTGACGCGGCGCGTCGCCATTCTCACCAGCGGGGGGGATGCGCCCGGCATGAACGCGGCCATCCGTGCGGTGGTGCGCGCCGGTCTTGCGCGCGAGTTGGAGATGTTCGGCATCCGGCACGGCTACAGCGGGTTGATGGCGGGGGATTTCCGCCACCTCGGGGCCCGCGAAGTCGGTGGCATCATCGACCGCGGCGGGACGATGCTCGGCACCAGCCGCTGCCCGGCCTTTCTCACCGATGAAGGGCAGCAGACGGCCGTACGTCGGCTCGCCGAGCACGACATCGCCGGGCTGATCATCGTCGGCGGCAACGGCTCACAGCGCGGTTCGCTGGCGCTGGCGCAGCGCGGCGTGGCCGTCATCGGCATTGCCTCGACCATCGATAACGATCTGGCCGGGTCCGACGTCACGCTGGGGGCGACCACGGCCGTCGATGTCGCGCTCGAGGCGATCAGCCGTCTGCGCGTGACCGCCGCCGCGCACGGGCGGGTCTTCCTCGTCGAGGTGATGGGGCGCGCCTGCGGCTATCTGGCACTGATGGCCGGCATCGCCGGCGGTGCCGAGGCCATCGTGATCCCAGAGGCGGAACAGTCCCCCGAGCAGATCGCCCTCGCCATCCAGGATGCGTACCGGCGCGGCAAGAGTCACGCCATCGTGGTCGTCGCCGAAGGCGCAACACACAACGCGGACGCGCTGGCGCGGCATTTCACCGAGCACGCCGAGCGGCTGAACTTCGAGCTGCGGGTCACCAAGCTCGGTCACGTACAGCGCGGCGGAAGCCCCGGTGCATTCGACCGATTGAGCGCGACGCTGCTCGGGGCCGAGGCCATCGATCGCTGGTGTGCCGGTGAACACGGCATTCTGCTCGGGCTGAGCGGCGCTCGCCCCACGGTGAGCCGGCTGGGCGAGGCACTGGAGCGTGCGAAGCCGCTGCAGCCGCAATGGCTTCACCTGGCACACGTCCTGTCACGCTGAGCGGGCACCGCGGCCATCGTCGTCACCCTCAAGGTCGATTCCCACCGTAGCGAGGAGAGCGCGCCATGAAGCTGAAAGAGCTCTGCACACCCGATGTCGTGTACTGCACTGCACAGATCAGTGCGTTGCACGCCGCTCGCCTGATGCGCGAGCGGCACGTCGGGGATCTGGTCGTCATCGATGAGAGCGCGGACACGCATGCCCCAATCGGCATCGTCACGGACCGCGACATCGTCGTGGAGGTCCTCGCCAAGGACCTCGATCCGGCCACCACCCGCGTGGGCCAGATCATGCGCGTGCCGCTGGTGATCGCCCGGATGTCCGAAGAGGCCGAAAGTGCGCTCGAGCGCATGCGCGCGCACGGCGTACGCCGCGTTCCGGTGCTCGATGACACCGAGCAGCTCGCCGGGATTCTCTCGCTCGATGATCTGCTGAAGCGGCTGGCCGCCGATGCCGCGGTGCTCGCCGACATCGTCACGCGCGAGCAGGATCGCGAGCATCGCCTGCGCCGCTGAAGGGGCGCCTCGGCGCCGGCCGGCGCGCCATTGCCGCGGACATCGTCGCGGCGCGTGACGGCTGGTAAAATCCCACTCGCCCGAACGTCCGGGCCCCCCTCCGGCGACTCCCAGGACCGCGATGAACACGCCCGCTCTCTTTACGCCGCTACGCGTGCGCAATCTCGAACTTGCCAACCGTATCGTGATCGCTCCGATGTGCCAGTACTCGGCCGACCACGGTCGCATGACCGACTGGCACCTGATCCACCTCGGCCAGCTCGCCCTGAGCGGCGCGGGACTGCTCACCATCGAAGCCACCGCGGTCCTCCCGGAAGGGCGCATCACCTATGCGGACGTCGGTCTGTGGAACGACGAGACGCAGGCCGCCATGGCCGACACCGTCGAGCGCATCCGCCGCTACACGCCGATTCCCATTGCGGTGCAGCTGGCCCATGCCGGACGGAAGGCCTCGACCGAGGTGCCGTGGAAGGGAGGACAACAGCTGCCGCCGGCCGATGCGCACGGCTGGCAGACGCTCGCCCCGTCCGCCCTGGCGTTTGCCCCCGGGCAGCTGCCCCCAGCGGCGCTCGATCGGGACGGTTTGCGGGCCGTGCGCGAGGCCTTTGCCGCCGCAGCGGTCCGCGCCGGCCGCATCGGTCTCGATGCCGTCCAGATCCACGCCGCGCACGGCTATCTGCTGCACCAGTTCCTCTCCCCGCTCAGCAATCACCGCGAGGACGAATACGGCGGGTCGCTGCAGAACCGGATGCGATTTCCGCTCGAGGTGTTCGATGCGGTCCGCGCAGCCTTCCCGGCTGAACGAGCGGTCTCGGTACGGGTTTCGGGCACCGACTGGATCGAGGGCGGCTGGGACTGCGAGCAGACCATCGCATTCGCCGAGCAGTTGCAGGCGCGCGGCTGCGATGCGCTGCATGTCTCGAGCGGCGGCCTGCACGGCGCACAGCGCATCCCGGTGGGACCCGGCTACCAGGTGCCCCTCGCCCGCGCGGTCAAGGCGGCCGTACGGATCCCGGTGGTCGCCGTCGGGCTGATCACCGGATTCGAGCAGGCCGAAGCGATCGTCGCGACCGGGGATGCCGATCTGGTGGCGCTGGCGCGCACGGCGCTCTACGACCCGCGTTGGCCCTGGCATGCCGCCGCCGCACTCGGCGGCCAGGTACGCCCCGCGCCCCAATACCTGCGCTGCGAGCCGCAGCGGTTGCGCGGTATGTTCGCCGCGGACTGACCGGCACTAGCGCCCGAGCGCCCAGAGCACGACGGCATCGAACAGCGCCTTGCCTTGCGCAGTCATCTGGTCGTACGACGGGTTGTCCAGTGGCAAGAGCGCGCGGCGGGCCGGGGCGATGAACCCCCCGGCCATTCGCGCCCCTTTGGGGTAGCCGAAGATTGCGTCCTCGCGCGGCTCATTCGGCAGCGTGGCGATCACCGTCGCGTCCGGCAGCGGCCAGGCCCACTTCAGCACGCCCGGATGATCGGTGAACTTCACCAGACCCGGCTTCAAGCCGGCCGCCATCGGACTCCACGCACCGACGATGTCCAGATAGTTCTCCGGCGGATCCTCACTCTCGAGCAACTCGCCGTGCTCGCCGTAATCGACGTAGCGCTTGCGCCCGCTGAAGTGCAGTGAATCGGACAGGAGGCCCTCGAGGGAGATCAGTGGCACCGGCACGTCGATGTACTTGTTGGCCAGTTTCCATTTCGAGCAGGTGCCGGAGATGATGATCAGATCCATCCCGCGCGCGATGCGCTGCGGCGCGGTCTGGTCGGCAACGGTGACCGTGAAGCCGAGACGGCGCAGATGCGCCACGATGTGCGCATCCGAATGGCGGCCCTCCCCGCCGTTGACCCGCTCTACGTACAGCAGCCGCTTGCCGCGGGCCGCCTTCAGTAGCGCCGCATCGAGCGCGCGGGGGTCGTAGATCGGTTCAGGTGGCGGCGGTGAGAGCGCCCAGCGCAACGCCGCATCGAACAATTTCAGTCCGATCGCCCAGCGGCGCAGATTCGGATCCTGAGCCGCCGGTCCATACACCGCGGTCAGCAGGTGGAAGTTGTCGCTGCCCAGATAGAATCCGACTCGACGTGCCGGCGCGGTGCGCCCGTCGGCCAGCGTCGCCTCGCGCTCGTAAGTGAACACCCCCGCATAGTGGCGCGACCCGAAGAAGTCCGTGACCACCGTGCCGCCGGGTCCGGGATCTCCCCAGCCCGCCGTCTGCGGTTCGAGGTACAGCGTCCCGAACAGCCGCGGTCGCAACCCGACGGCGCGACTGATCTCGGAGGTGATGTTCGCCCCGAATCCATACAGCACCGCGAAGCTGTCCGCATAGTGCTGGACCGGATCGATGACGTCGAAATCCCGATGCAACGTCGCGCCAGTCATGCCGAGATTCGGATAATCGAACGTGTTCCAGGTGAAAATCGGGATCGGCGCGGCGGCAAACTTGTTCCCGAGCACGCGCGCATTGGCGGTCGAGGAAATCACGATCAGCGCCGCCCCGTGCGCCGCCGAGGGGCTCACCCGCGCATCGACCGTACGGACTCGCAAGCCCAGCTTGCGCAGGTAACGCGCCACGCGCGCATCGTCATTGGGCTGCGGCGCGCGTATCCCGCCCGTCACGAACAGCACCGTCTTGCCCGCAAGCGCCGACCACGGTGCGAGCGCCGCCTGCGCCTGTGGCAGGCCGATCAGCACCCCGAGCACGCCGGCGGCGAGGAGGCGCACGACGCGGGCGCCGCGGGTCATTGCGCCTCCGATCGGCCGGCGCCGAGCACCCAGATGACGGGCCGCCCCGTCGCAGCGGACGCGAGGGCGAGCCACAGCTCCCCGACCGGTGCCGCCAACGCCAAAGCGCTGCACCGCGCCGGAAGCGGCAACTGCCCGTGATTGCGATATCGAATGAATGCCTGCATCTGAATCCCCGCCACGGCCTTGGCGCCGGCAAAGAACGCCCCGCCCTTCCAGCCGTGCGCACCGAAGGGGTGAAATGCGAACGCCGCGTGCAGCCGCGGGCCACCCGGGAGGGGCAAGCGCACGAACGTGAACCCAAGGTCCGCATCGACGATCAGCGCCCGACCGTTGGCACAGCCGACGAACAGCCGCCGGCCGACTCTGTCCATGGCCAACCCGCTCGGCGCGTGGCAGCGGCTCAGTGGAATCGAGCCGGCACGACGCATCGTGCGCGCGTCGATGACCTCGAGCGCATTGCGTGCCGTGTTCGTGACATACAGAGTGCCGCGTCCGTTGCCCGCCATCTGGCCCAGCGCACCGAGGATCCGTACCCGCCCCAACGGCCGACCGGAGAGCGGATCGAGCCGCACGATGGACCCGTTCGAGCGGCTCTCGAGAAAGAGCATGCGGGCGGTGCGGTCATAGAGCAGCGCGGCAGGCCGTCCCGAATCGAGCGAGCGTTGATGCTCGACGGCGAGCGTGCGCGGCGACAGAAACACGAGCTGCGCCGGCGCGCGCACCGCCGCGACGATCTGCCCGGATTGCGTGCGCGCCAACGCGCTCACCGTCCCGCCGAGCCGGCGGTGAAGGGCGAGCGGCTTACCGGCCGGAGAATAGCCCTCGATTCGATGTCCCTGAGCGACGTAGATCACTCGGGTCTGCGGATCGAACAGCAGCGCGTGCACGACGCCTGTGGCCGGCAACGCGATGCGACGCATCAGGCGATACGGGAATCCGGTCCCGGCCGCCGCCGGCAGCCCTATGGTCAGCAGCAAGATGCCGGCCGCCAGCACCCCGAGAGGCCGCACTGATGTCGCGTGCATCGTGTCAGCCTCCATTGGTCAGACGGGCCCGCTGCAATGCAGCGCGCACCTGGAACTCGCGCAACGGCACGAACACCCCCTGGCGGCGCACGTCCCGCTGCCCGCGGCGACTGAGAATCAGACGCAGAAACTCCTGCACAACCGGCGAGAGCTGCCCACCTGGACGCAGATTCACGTTCGCATAGATCACGCGGCTGAGCGGATAGCGCGCCAGCGCGACATTCGTATACGTCGGGGAGCGTGCCTGGGCACCCCGGCCCAGCGCGAGGATCTTCACCCCCGCATCGACGAAGGCGAGGCCGGTATAACCGATGCTCTCCGGATCCGCAGCGATGCGCCGGGCGAGCGGGAACACCGTGCGACTGAAGCGCATCCCCTTGCGCCAGTGCCCGCGCCGCCCGGCCCGATCGAGCACACGTTCGCGCACGAACTCCTCGAACCCGTTCCAGGGCTTGATGCCATAGACGTGGATCGGCCGATTCGCCCAGGCCCCGCGTGCCCCCACGGCCCCCCAGGTCAGCGCAGGGCGATCCCCGCGCAGGTGCGAACGGGAGAAGATGGCATCGAGCTGCGTGAGCGTCAGGCGCTTGACCGGATTGCGGGGATTGACGATGACGGCTACGGCATCTAAGTAACCGAAGTGGCGCCACGAGCCCCCGGATACCGGAATGCTGGTCGGCCGATAGCCGTACTTGGCCCGGAACGACGTGACGTCGGTCGGCTTCAGCTCCCGCGAAACGAACGCGACATCGAGACGTCCTTCCCGCAACGCCGTTGCGCCGTCGCTGCCCTCGAACGGCGGACCGAACACGACATGCACCTGCGGATAGTCGTGCGCGAACGAGCGCAGCCACGAACGCACGAGCGCCGGCATCGTGTCCGAACACATCAATCGCAGCGTGCCGCTCAGCGTCCGGGCGTAATGTGGCCTAAAGCGCTTCAATCGAGGATCCAGCGTCGGCTGGAGCACTTCTGAGCCCGGCAGCGTGCGACCCTCGCGCATCCCGGCGAGATCCTGTGCACGCGTCTGCACGGCGTGGATGGGCGCCGGCGGCAACTGCCACTCCACCGTCGCCGGCCCACCGACCCCCGCGCCCGCCCAGGCACACCCCGGTCCCGCCAGCCCGAGCGCCGCGGCCCCGGCCCACACCGTGAGTGCAGATCGGCTCCGCCTCATTGCAGATACACCCGCGCCGCGAGCGTGAAGGTGCGCGGCGCTCCGGGCAGGACACTGAGATTATTGGTGAATCCAGAGCTCTGGTAATAGGTGGCATCGAGCAAGTTGGTCACCTTGAAGGTCAGCGTGTACTTTGAGCGCACGTAATAGAGCGCAGTGTCGACCCGCGTATAGGCCGGCAAGATCAACATCGGCTCGGCGCCGGTCGGGCTGATGCCATTGCGCTGGCCGTCATGAATGAGCCCGAGCCCGAACCCAAAACCCCGCAGCGCCGGCGTCGAGAACTGATATCGCGACCAGAGGTGTTCGGCCATTCGCGGCACGTTCGGCAGCTGCAACCCGATCTCGTACGGGTCGGTGGACTGCGTGACCTGTGCGCGCGTATAGGCCGCCCCGGCGGTGATCTGCCAATTTGGCAGCGGCCGGGCATTCAACTCGAACTCCACGCCCTTGGATTGCGCCGTGCCCACCTGCTCGTAGCAGGTTCCATAGTTGGCGCAGGCGAAATGGCTGAAGGTATTCTTCTCGTCGATCCGAAACAGCGCGAGCGTGGAGTCGAATCGGCCATGCTGAAAGCTGTCCTTCTCCCCTACCTCGTACTGCGTCGCCGACGTGGGCACAAAATTGCTCGTGCCGTCGATGCTGATGGCGTTCGAGGCCGGCGGCTCGAACGACGTGCTGTAGCTGGCGTACAGACTCCAGTGCTTGTCCGGCTGATAGACGATGCCGCCCATAGGCAACACGTCGTGCGCCGTCGACACAGACTCTGCCGACCAACTCCCGAGAATCGGATAGAAAGTTCGCTGCCACTGCTTGTCGTAAGCGTAGCGCAGGCCGATCGAACCCTTCCAATGGTGCCCGAACGACAACTCATCGGCCATGTACGCCCCGAAATTCTCGATCACCTCGTTGCGGTCATCGAGGAGCGTGCTGTGCCCCGGCGCCACCAATGGCAGCGAGGAGAGCGGCGGCACATTCGCGTAACTCGGATCGTAGATGCTGATGTTTAGTGAGTCCGGGCCAGTCGCGGGTGCATTGAAGAACTGCGTGCGATCCTCATAGGCCGAATCCCGGCCGACGGTCAACCCCGCCACCATGCTGTGCGTGATGCCCAGCGTACCGAACTTCATCTGCAGGTGCGTATCGGCATAATGGTAGCCACGCTGATTCACCTGACCACGGGCGCGCCGCTGGATGAATTGCAGATTCTTGCTGATCGCGTACATGTCAAAGCCGTGCGCCTCGTCCGTGTGCCACACATCACGCGTCTCCAGGTGCCACGTCCAGCCGTTGGCGAACCGATGCACGAAGAACATCGACAGGACGCTGCCATGCTCCGTCCCGTAATCGTTCGGCTGCTGGTAGCGGGTCGTGATGGGCGCCACCAGATTGATGTCGTTGTTGGGCGCGACCAGGTAACTGTCGTAGCTGTATCGAAGCGCCTGGTAGACGTATTGCAGCGTCAGCTTCGTCGCCGCGGAGATGCGCCACGTGAAGCTCGGTGCGAGGTAGATATTGCGGTTGTAGGCGTACGTGCGGTAGGTGTCGGCATTCTGGTCGGAAAAGATGAGTCGATAGAGAAAATGACGATTGCCGGCGATCGGTCCGGTCGCGTCCATCCCGGCCGTGAATCCCGGCCGCTGGGTCACCCCGACACCGTGCCCGTCGTAGGTCGTGCCGATCGCCGACAGCTCGACCGACGTGCGGGGTTGGGGCTTTTTAGTCACCAGGTTGATGAACCCGCCGGGCTGCTCCTCGCCGTTCATCACCGAGGCGGGCCCGCGCACCACATCGATGCGCTGGATGCCGATCGTCACCGGGGAGCCGAAGCGGGTCTCCAGGCCCGGCAGTCCGTCCACCAGGATCGAATTCTGGTCATTTGCACCGCTCTCGAAGCCGCGGAACACGATGTCGTAGCCGGTCGAGCCGGCGCTCTGGATGCCGGTCATGTAGGAGTAGAGCGAAGAGACCTGCTGCGCCTCGATGGCATGCATGAAGCTCTGCGTGTAGGTCGAGATGGAGAACGGGGTATCTTTGGCCGGGAGATTCATCTTCATGGCACTGAAGCCCGCCTTGGAGATGAATCGCGCCTCGACCAGAACCGTCTGCAAGGCCGGAGGTCGCTTGCGCACCCGAGCTGGGCTAATCGTGGGCCGCGGCGGCGGGGAATCGGGTGCAACCGAGCTTTGCGACGGAGGCGATGGGCGATCCGTGGTACCGGCACGACGGATCGCGATGGTGCGCGCATTCACCCGGGTGAACGTGAAGCCGGAGCCAAGGAGCAGCCGCTGCAATGCCGCACGGGCACCCATGCGTCCGGTGAGTCGGTGCGCCTGGAGGTGCTCGAGCGCCCGGTAATCGAACAACAGCTGCAGGTGCGCCTGGTGCGCGAACGCGCGCAGAGCTGCGGGCATCGGCTGCGCGGAAATGTTGAATGCGATCGAATGGTCTGCGGCAGCTGCGATCGGCGCGCTCGCCATCGAGGCGCAAAGCAGCAGAGCCATCGGCAAGATCCACCGCCATCGTGCGATGCGTAGCATGCGACCCCCTCAGTCGTTTTCTTCGTGTGCCTGAGTGTCGACGGATGGCGCCGGAGTTTCCTATACCGCCATCATCCTCACTTGGTAGCGGAACGGTACAGCAGGATCGTGTGATGCGGGCCGGGCAGGGACTGGATGTTGAACGAGCGGGCGAGGGCCGCGACGAAACTGTGCACGGCGAGGACCCGGAACGTTCCGCCGATGCGCAGTCCCCCGAGCGCCGGGTCGGCGATGACGATCTTGCGGTAATTGGAGCGGTTGAACTGCGCAACGGCCCGACCGAGCGTCTCACCGCGGAAATTGAGCCGGCGTCGCAGCCACTGCAGCTGTCGCGTGATCTCTCGGGCAGAGCTATGGCGCACCACGACGCGATGCGCCGTCACCATGGCCTCATCGTCGGCCCACAGCACCGGTAAGGCGCCTGCCGAAACGCCCGAGACGCCGGCCGGCGGCAGCACCGCGACCCGGCCCCGGCGAACGAAGATCTGCACGGTATGCGCATCCTGGCGCCGCACGTCGAATACGGTGCCCACGTCGCGCACAGTGCGCCCATCAGCGCGGACATGGAACGGCCAGCGATCATGGTGGATGACGTTGAATTGCGCCTCTCCATGCATCAGGACCACGGTCCGCGTCGCGCGAGTGAACTGCACGCGCAGTTCGGTGTTCGCATTGAGGGTCACAACCGTACCGTCGGTGAGCATTACGCGCGAGAGCGTACCGGGACCGGTGCGAATCATCTCGACCGCGCCGCGAGGGGTGAAATTCCACCACGTCAGCAGGCCCGCCAGGGCCGCCGCGACCGCCACTGCAGCCGCGCCATGGCGGCGCAACCGTGGAGCGACCGTAAGCCGCGCTCCTCTGCGCTCGCCGGCCGGCGCCAGCAGATCCGCGTCGATGGCATCGCTCCGCGGGCGCAGCCGCGCCAGGCGCTCGGTCCGGGCCCAGGCCTCAGCCAGCCGCAGATAGGCGGCGCGATGGCGCGGATCTGCCAGTAGCCACGCCGCGAGCTCCGCGTCGACAGCCGCGCCGCGCGCGTCACCGCGGGCGATCCACGCTGCTGCGCGTTCCTCAATGTTCGTCGCTTCACTCATGACGTTTCAACCGGCGCGCCAGGCGACCGGCCAGTGAGTACGGCTGGTCCGAACCCACCTCGCGGGCAAACAACGCCTCGGCGCAGCGGCGAACCGCACGCGCGAGCAATTGCTCCACGGTACTTTCCTTGATGCACAGCCGCACGGCGATTTCACGCTGGGACAACCCATAGACGCGTCGCAGCGTCAGGGCCTGCCGACAGCGTTCCGGAAGCTCCGCAACGCACTCGGCGAGCAGCGCCAGCTCCTGGTGGGCATTGACGATTTCCTCCACCTGCGCCGATTCGTCGAGCACATCGAGCGCGGCGATATCGGCAACCAGATTGATCGGCACGACGTCCCGATGCCGCAGCCAGTCGAGCGCGACGTTGCGTGCCACCGTCAGCGCAAATGCGCGAACGGAGCGGATCTCGGCACTGGATTCGCCCTGCGCGCTCAACAGGCGCGCGTAGGTTTCCTGCAGGAGTTCATCAACGTCCGCCACGTTGTGCGCGTATCGGAACAGGAACGCCCGCAGGAGCCCCTCGCATTCCAGGGCCTCGAGAAGATACCGACTGACAGCTCCGGCCACTCACTTGCCCCCCCGCGGACGAGCATGCGCCGTCAGTTTTGGGGGTGCAAGGGAGTTCCGGTCATTTCAACCGGATGGGCATTCCGAGACGGCCGCGAGTGTAGGAAGGGAGCGCTTCGGCCGTCTACAGCGCGTGGTATGCGCCTACTCGGACAGGTCCGGGTTGTACCATCCTTCCGGCGGCGCGACGCGGTCCGCCTCCGGCGGGCCCCAGGTTCCGGGCTCGTACGGATAGACCGGCGTGTCGGCCTTCAGCACCGGATCGACGATGCGCCAGGCCTCCTCCACGTAGTCCTCACGAGCGAACAGGGTGCGCTCCCCGGCCATCGCATCGGTGAGCACCCGTTCATAGGCGTCCATTTCGTTGGCGCCCTCGTGACGGCTGGCGAGCAGCTCGTTGGTCTGGCCAATGCCGAGTTCGGCTTCGTCCATCACGTTCAGGCCGATGGCCATTTCCGTCTGCGGGCTGATGCGGAAGCGGAAATAGTCGTGTTGCGGCGTGCAGCCCGGGTATACGGCCGGCGGTCGGCGCAGATGAGCCACCACCTCGGTGCACGTGACGGGCAGCGACTTGCCGGCGCGGATGTAAAACGGCACGCCCTGCCACCGCCAGTTGTCGACCGCCAGTCGCAGCGCCGCGTAGGTCTCGGTCTTCGATCCGGCCGCGACACCGGGCTCGTTCAGATAGCCGCGGAACTGGCCGCGTACCAAGCCTGAGGTCGTCAGCTCCGGAATCGCTTTGAGAACCTTCACCTTCTCGTCGCGGATCGACTCGCTGTCGGTGCGGGCCGGGGGTTCCATGGCGACGTTGGCCAGCACCTGGAACAGGTGGTTCTGCACCACGTCGCGCACGGCACCGACCGGGTCGTAGAACGCGCCGCGGCCCTGGATGCCGAAGTTCTCGGCCATCGTGATCTGCACGCTCTTGATGTAATCACGGTTCCAGAACGCCTCCAGCAGCGCGTTGGTGAACCGGAAGAACACCATGTTGTGCACCGGCCGCTTGCCCAGATAGTGATCGATGCGGAAGATGTGATCCTCATCGAACGAGCCGAGCAGGATGGCGTTCAGCTCACGGGCCGATTGCAAATCGCGCCCAAACGGCTTCTCGACCACGACGCGCGCACCAGCCTCGGTACAGCCGGCCTGGGCGAGCTGCTCGACGACCTTGCCGAACAGCGAAGGAGGTATGGCGAGGTAATGTGCCGGCCGGTGCGCATTGCCGAGGAGCTTGCGCAGTGCGCTGAAGGTCGCGCCATCGGAGTAGTCCCCATCCACATAGGCCAGCAGCTGCGTCAGCTTGGCAAAGGCCGCCTCATCGACTCCGCCACCGTGTTTCTCGAGGCTGTCCCGGGCCCGGGCCCGCAACTGCTCGATCCCCCAGCCCGCCTTGGCCACGCCGATGACCGGCACATTGAGCGTGCCGCGCTTCACCATGGCCTGCAGAGCCGGGAAGACCTTCTTGTACGCCAGATCTCCGGTCGCCCCGAAGAATACCAACGCGTCGTTGTGGATTTCGTTCATAGGAATCTCCCGCCATCCTGACTCACTTCGAGGGTTTCTCGAGGTGTCCACCGAACCCATAGCGCATCGCGGAGAGTACCTTGGCCTGGAAGTCCGCCTCACCCCGGGAGCTGAAGCGCTCGTACAGCGCGGTGGTGAGCACCGGCGCCGGCTGTCCCTCGTCGATCGCCGCCTTGATCGTCCAGCGGCCTTCACCGGAGTCCGACACCCGTCCGGCGAATTTCGCCAACGGCGGATCCTGCTGCAACGCCGCAGCGGTCAGATCGAGCAGCCAGGAGGCGATCACGCTGCCACGACGCCAGACTTCGGTGATGTCCGGCAGGTTCAGGTCGTACTGGTAGTGCTGCGGATCGCGCAGCGGAGTGGTCTCCGCGTCGACCTCGCTGGCGCGCTTGCCGACGTTCGCCGCCCGCAGGATGCCGAGACCCTCGGCATACGCGGCCATCAGGCCGTATTCGATTCCGTTGTGGACCATCTTGACGAAATGGCCGGCGCCGCTCGGTCCGCAGTGCAGGTACCCCAGCTCGGCGGTACCGTCGGCTGCCTCTCGACCGGGCGTACGCGCGATCGTGCCGATCCCGGGCGCAAGCTCGGCGAAGATCGGATCGAGCGACTTCACCGCGGCGCGGTCGCCGCCGATCATCATGCAGTAGCCGCGCTCCAGACCCCAGACGCCGCCGCTCGTGCCCACGTCGAGGTAGCGAATGCCCTTCGCGGCGAGCGCCTGAGAGCGGCGGATGTCATCGATGTAGTAGGAGTTGCCGCCGTCGATGACGATATCCCCTGTGGCGAGCAGCGGAATCAGCTCCGCCAGGGTGTCATCCACGACCGCCGCCGGCACCATCAGCCACACGGCGCGTGGCGTCTTCAGCTTCTTGACGAACTCGGCGAGCGAGGCGGCGCCAGTGGCCTTCTCCTTGACCAGGCCGGCGACGGCATCCGCCGACCGGTCGTACACCACACAGTCGTGGCCACCCTTCAGGAGGCGCCTGACCATGTTGGCACCCATGCGTCCGAGGCCGATCATTCCGAGTTGCATGAAATCTCCTTAAACTACGGGCGGCTGACCGCTCAGCGCCGCCGCACTCACGATGTGCTCTTCATCCTCCGGTACCGGCGAATGAGGCTGTTGGTGGAACTGTCGTGGTTCAGAGCCGAGTCACCCGCAGCTTCGAGCTCCGGGATGATCGCCTGGGCCAGCGCTTTGCCGAGCTCGACGCCCCACTGATCAAACGAATTGATGTTCCAGATCGCGCCCTGGGTGAACACGACGTGCTCGTAGAGTGCGATCAGCGTACCGAGCGTGTACGGCGTCAGCCGTTCCGCCAGAATCGTGTTCGACGGACGGTTCCCTTCGAACACCCGATGCGGCACCAGCCATTCGGGCGTGCCCTCGGCGCGCACTTGCTCGGGCGTCTTGCCGAATGCAAGCGCCTCGCCTTGCGCGAACACATTGGCGAGCAGCATATCGTGATGCCGGCCGAGCGGCGTCAGCGCCTGCGCGAAGCCGATGAAATCGCACGGAATCAGTCGCGTTCCCTGATGGATCAGCTGGTAGAACGAGTGCTGCCCGTTGGTGCCCGGCTCGCCCCAGTAGACCGGTCCGGTATCGACGCCGACCGGCATGCCCTCGAGCGTCACGTGCTTGCCGTTGCTCTCCATCGTCAGCTGCTGCAGGTACGCCGGGAAGCGCTTCAGGTACTGCTCGTACGGCAGCACGGCCACGGTCTGCGCGCCGAAGAAGTCCGTGTACCAGACCCCGAGCAGTCCGAGCAGCACCGGCAGGTTGCGCTCGAACGGTGTGCTGCGGAAGTGCTCGTCCATGGCGTGAAAGCCTGCGAGCATGGCGCGGAAATTCTCCGCACCGACGGCAATCATCGTCGAGAGGCCGATGGCCGAGTCCATCGAGTAACGACCGCCGACCCAATCCCAGAAGCCGAACATATTGTCGGTGTCGATGCCGAACTCGCCGACCTTCTGCGCGTTGGTCGATACAGCGACGAAGTGCTTTGCGACCGCCTTGACGTCGGCGCCGAGACCGCGCACCAGCCAGTCGCGCGCGCTCTGCGCGTTGGTCATGGTCTCGAGCGTCGTGAAGGTCTTGGAGGACACGATGAACAGCGTCTCGGCCGGATCGAGCCCTTCGGTCGCCTCGAGGAAATCCGCCCCGTCCACGTTCGAAACGAAGCGCACGCACAGCGCGCGCTCGCTGTAGTGCCGCAGCGCTTCGTACGCCATGACCGGACCGAGATCCGATCCACCGATACCGATGTTGATGACGTTGCGAATCCGTTGACCGGTATGGCCACGCCACGCTCCGCTGCGCACGCGCTCGGCGAAGGCGGCCATCCTGTCCAGAACTGCGTGCACCTCGGGGACGACGTTCTTGCCGTCGACCAGGATGCTCGCGCCACGCGGGGCGCGCAGTGCCACGTGCAGGACCGCCCGATGTTCCGTGGCGTTGATTTTCTGCCCGCCGAACATCGCCTCGATGCGCTCGCGCAGTCCGCACTCCGCGGCGAGCTGCAGCAGCAGTCGCACCGTCTCCTCGGTGATGCGATTCTTCGAGTAATCGAGGAACAACCCGACGCCCTCGGCGCTGAAGCGCTCCGCGCGACGCGGATCCTCGGCGAACAACTGACGCAGATGCCGATCGGCGACGGCTCGATGATGCTCGCTGAGCGCGCTCCAGGCCGGACGGGTCACCAGCGCGGCGGTGTTCGGACTCATGCGGGTCTCCTTACTTCTTGCGCGTCTTGGTGCGGGCCACGCGGGCCCCGCCGGAGGACTGCGGCTTTTCCCAGAGCTTGAATCCGCCGGCGAACGCATTGGCGTTATCGCCCGCGCGACAGTGTGCCGGCAATTCCTTCAGATGCCGGACGTTGCCGCCGCCAATCACGATGTCGTCAGGCTCCAACGCGCGGCTCAGGCGAGTGATGACATCCGTGACGTGCTTGCGCCACTTCTTCTTGCCCATGCGCTCGAGCGCACCGTCGCTGACGTAATCTTCGTAGGTGTGTTTCAGATACGGAAGGTGGCCGATTTCCATCGGCTCGACGAGGCCATCGACGATGAGCGCGGTGCCGAGGCCCGTACCCAGGCCGAGGAAGAGCATCTTGCCGCCCTGGTAGCTGCCGAGCGCCTGCATCGCCGCGTCGTTCATCAGCCGCACCGGGCAGCCGAACGCGCTGCGGAAGTCAAAGCCCACCCAGCCCGAACCGAGATTGTGCGGCTCGGCGAGGACTCGCCCGTGCATCACCGGCCCGGGGTAACCGATCGAGACGGCATCGTAGCGCCACCCGTGCGCCAACCGCTTGACCTTGGCGGCCATCTGCCGGGCCGTCAGTGTCGGGCCGGAGGCGAATTCGCGCTTCTCGGTCTGACCCGTGGCGAGGATCTTGACGTGAGTCCCGCCGACGTCGACGACGAGTACGTTCATGCGCTTACGCTGCCGCGCCCAGGTCAGAGCTCTTCTTGGCGATCATGCCGAGCAGTTCCTGCCAGGATTTCACGAATGACTTCGCTCCCTCGTCCTGCAGCTGCGCGGCGAGCGCATCGATCTCGATGCCCGCCTTGACGAACCGCGCGAGCACCGCCTCGCAGTCGCCCCCGTCGGCGGGCATGCTGCCGCCGATTTCGGTTCGCTGCGCCAGCGCCTTCAGCGTCGCCTCAGGCATGGTGTTGACGGTGAACGGGGCGGCCAGCGTCTTCACGTACAGCACTTCGTCGGCCTTCGGGTCCTTCGTCCCGGTGCTGGCCCAGAGCAGCCGCTGCGCTCGGGCACCGGCGTTGAAGATCCGTTGCCAGCGCGGGGCGTGGAACGAGTCCTGGTACGCCCGATACGTCCGGCCCGCCACGGCGATGCCGAGCCGATTGACCAGATCATCCGGGACCTTGCCAATCACGGCCACGTCCCAGCGACTGATGAACACCGAGGCGACCGAGCCAACTTCGGGGTTCAGGCCCGCCGCGATGCGCCGCTCGATACCGCGCAGGTAAGCCTCGGCGGCGGCGACGTACTGCTCGCGCGAGAACAGCAGCGTCACATTGACCGGAATGCCGGCAAAAATCGCCTCTTCAATGGCCGGCAACCCTTCACGGGTGCCGGGAATCTTGATGAACAGGTTCGGCCGTTTCGCCCGCTCGTGCAGTTCCTTGGCCGCGGCAATCGTCGCGCGGGTGTCATAGGCGAGCTGCGGGGAGACCTCGAGAGACACCCAACCGTCGACGCCATTGGTACGATCGAACGTGGCGCGAAACTCGTCCGCCGCGCGCGTGATGTCCTGCAGCGCCAGGTCGAAAAACAATGCCTCGCCGCTGCGGCCCGCTTTCAACCCGGCGCGGATCGACCCGTCATAGGCACCGCTCTTCTTCAGCGCATGATCGAAGATGGTGGGGTTCGAGGTGAGCCCGGTGACCGACCACTCGGCGATGTACTGCCGCAGCGTGCCGCTGTCAAGCAAATCACGGGTGATGTTGTCCAGCCAGATGCTCTGGCCGAACTGATTCAGGAGCTGGGTTGCTTTCATGATCTAACCTCCATCGCAAACCGGATCGAGCGCCGCTGCCGAAGGGCGAAGCGAAT
>JAKBBE010000158.1:0-1600 GCA_021826035.1 Pseudomonadota bacterium
CAGCGGCCGGACAGGGACTGGCGCACTGTGCCACTCACGCCGCGTGAAGTGGGTCTGCACCTGACATTCGGCTATCGTTTCGAATGGGAGCGCCGCGGCACTCGGCGTCGAGCGCAATGCCTCTAGGGGTCGAGACAGACGCGCGGGCCGGGCGCCGATATCTCAGACTCCCCATGCCGGACCCGCGAGCGGTGCAGGCGCTCGCCATGGCCCTCTCGAAGCTCCCGGGAGGCATTGCGAGGGGATCTCGGGTGCAAGGCCGCTCGGAACGTTCACTGACCTGCTCATCCGCGGATCGGGCATTCGCCGCTGCGCTGCACCTGCCGCAACCCGTACGAGAGGCGCAAGGCGATTGGGTGGGGCTCTTCGATCCGCCTGCCGTCGTTGAGGGCACGGTACCATTGCGCCTCTTTGGGCGGCGCTCCCTGCACGCGCGGATTGAGCACGATTGCGGGTGCGTGCCCGTTCATCGATGTGTCGTATTGGTAGCCTTGAATATTGGCTGAGGCACTGCGATCACTCGCCCGGGAGCGTTCCTAAGATATCGCAACCGTATCCGCCGAGGTCTCATTCCGAAGATCGGGGTCGAGCGGGATTCCGTGGCACTTCTCTTGACAGGGCCTCTCGATTCACGACGTTGATGGGTGATCCCGCCGCATACGCGTTGATTTGCTCGAAGACGTCCGTGAACTGAAGATTCCATTCCTCTCGTGTCACATAGCCAATATGTGGCGTGCAGATGACATTATCCAAGGTCAGAAGCGGATCGCTCGGATCGAGGAGCGGCTCGTGATCGTACACGTCAATGGCGGCGAAACCAGGGCGTCCCCTTCTCAGGGCCGCGAGGAGAGCTCCAGGCTCAATCAGTCCTGCCCGGCTGGAATTGACGAATATCGCTGCGGGCTTCATGAGGGCCAAGTCTGAGGCGTTCACGATGCCTCGGGTTGCCTCGACGAGTCGCAAATGCAAGGACAACACATCGCAGGTCGCAAAAAATTGGTGCTTGCTTTCGGCGACGGCCCAACCATCGGCTTGGGCCCGCGCTCGGGATGCATCGCTCGCCCAGAACAGCACGCGCATGCCGAACGCCCGCCCGTACTCGGCAACCGCCAGGCCAATCCGTCCATAGCCGAAGATTCCAAGCGTTTTGCCGCGCAAGCTCGTCCCGACGCCGGATTGCCATCGACCACTTTTCAGAGAGGCCATCTGCTGCGGGATCTGACGTGCCGCGGCGATGATCAAGCCGAAAGTCAGTTCGGCCGTCGCATAGGAGGGTGTTCCGGCGTGCAGGTCGGAGGAAATGATGACGCCGGCGCGTGTACACGCAGCGACGTCGATGTGGGGATAGACACTGCGTTGGCTGATGAGGCGAAGATTCGGCAGGCGAGTGATCAGGGAGGCGCCAATCTTCGTGCGCTCGCGTATCAGCACCAGAGCTTCGGTGTCGAGCAACCGCGCGGTCAGCCGATCTTCGTCCTGCAGATGGTCGTTCCAGACAACGACCTCGTGGGCGGACAGTCGATCGAAACAGGGCAGCGACCTGAGCGTATCAAAATAGTCATCGAGGATGGTCACCTTCATGTGAATGCGCTCTCCGCAG
>JAKBBE010000158.1:1700-5755 GCA_021826035.1 Pseudomonadota bacterium
CGCTCACTGTCGCCAGCCGGCTGCGTCGCGTCACTCTGAGGCGGGCAGCGCTGAGGCGGTCGTAACGCGACGGCGTGGCCGGAAGAACAGGATTCCAGCCACCAGGCCGCCGAGGCCCACGGCCTTGGTGAGGGGGTTGAAGGTCGTGACGGCATACAGTCCCATGCCGATGAGAAAGACTGCACTGAGGAACGGGAAGACCGCAATGCCGAGCCAGCGCAGCACGGACTCCTTGTACAGCGACCGGAACGTCCAGGCGGCCGCCAAGCCCGCCAGGCCGTAGTAATAGGTGACCTGCACGCCGATCGCATTCACGCTGTCCTGGATGATGTCGTTGACGCTCGGCATCAGGCTTGCGGCCCACAGCACGGCCAGTCCAATGCCTATCAGCAGGTACATGGCGCGCACCGGTGTTTGCGTGCGCGGGCTGCAGACACCGAACGCGGGGGGCATGGCGCCATCACGCCCCATCGCGAACAAGGTGCGAGAGAACTGCAGCATCGTGGTTTCCAGCGTGCCGATGCTCGAGAGGATGACGGCGATTGAGGCGAATAGCGCCCCGACGCGTCCGAGTCCGGCGCGCAGCGCGATGGCATAGATAATGTTGTCCGAGACGCTGCGCGCCCCGTGCAGGGTGAACAGGAACAAAGCCGCTAGAGTGAAGGCGACGTAGAAGCCGATCGTGACGAACACGGATGAGAACCCGCCGTTACCGGCGGTCTGCTCGGCGTCGCGGGTTTCTTCGGAAAGGTTGGCGGTGACGTCCCATCCCCAATAGAAGAAGATGGACACCAGGGCGGCTCCGGACAGGGCGGCCGGCGTGTAATGCAGCCCAAACCACGACCACGAGAAGGGGTTGGCGAGCGGTACGGAGCCGGCGTGCACGAACGCCGCGATCAGCACCAGCGCGAGAATCGCCAGTTCGATTGCGCTGAGGATCAGCTGGACCTTGCTGGTGATCTCGATGCCCTTGATCAGGATCAGCGCCACCAGCAGGAACCAGACGGTGGCCACCGCAGTAGTGAGCATGACGTTGCTGGCGAGCGCGGGGTTGATGAAATCGAGCGTCGAAGTCGCGATCGGCAGCGAGCCGGTGATCATGAACACCATGGAGGCAACCAGCAGGGCCCATCCCGAGAAGTAGCCGAGCAGCGGCCCGAAGGCCGCTGAGGTCCACTGATAGGCGGCCCCGGCGTGCGCCGTGTGTCGGTTCAGCGCCTTGTAGGCGACCGCGATGCCGAGCATGGGGACGGCGAAGATGATGAGCGCGCCGGGTGCGAGCGTGCCGGCGACAGTCAGCAGAGCGACCGTGCTCACGGCGATGGAGTAGCCGGGCGCACTGCCGGCCACCCCCATGACCAGGGACTCGATGAAGGACAGGGATCCGGCTTTCAGCTGGGTGCTCATGGTGTCGGGTTCGGGTGGTCAGTCCCGGTGGGGACAGGCGCCGCAGACTCTAGCAGCGTCTGCGCGCGCGCGCTGCGGCAGCCGCGTTTCGGTGTCGTGCCCGCGGCCGAGGCTGCGCTTGAAGCTCGGCGGTCGGTCGGTCGCGAGAGCCTCATCGCCTCGTGATGCATGCGACATATTCCGCAGCGGCCGCCGACTCGCTCCCGAGGGGGAGGGCACGCGGTTCCATTCAGCCGGCGCTCAGGGAGGATGCGCGATCCTCTGGCTGCGGCTCGACGCCGCATGATGGGGAGCTTTCCATGAAACGTATGATTATCGCCGGCATGATGCTGTCACTGCTGACGAGCTCGTTGGCGCTGGCCGATCCGCCGCCCTGGGCCGGACACCATGATGGGGGCGACCATCGGGAGTGGCATCACGGCGATCACCGTGATGGTCGCGAGCATCGCGACTGGCGCGAGCACCGTGACTGGCGTCGCGAACACGATCGCGAACGATGGCGCGACCGCCGCCGGGGCGACTTCGACAACGGCGCGTACCGCCGGCCGCCGGGCTACTATTACCGAGCCTGGCGACGCGGCGATCGGTTGCCGATCGACTACCGGGCGCCCGCGTATATCATTCCCGATGCGACCTACTATCATCTGGCGCCGCCGCCGCCGGGATACTACTGGGTGCGGGTCGGCGGCAATGCCGTGCTCGCGGCCGTCGCGACGGGCGTGATCGCGGATGTGATCGCTCACGAGTTCCATTAGACCTGCCTGAACCGCGGGCCGCGGGGTGCGCAGCCCCGCGGCCCGCAAATAAACTGGGACCCCGGCCGTGCGCCGGTGCACCGCCGAGACCGACCGGCGTTCTAGCAGTCAAGCCCCCTCCCCGGGGGTCGTGAGGTCCCTATGGCAAGGTTTCCCCTCCGTACCGGCATCGTCGCGCTCACCGCCGGTCTGTCCCTGACGCTCAGTGCCTGTGTGGTCGCACCGCCGGGTCGCTACTACGGTCCGCTCGTGCGCATCGCGCCGCCACCTCCTCCGGTGCAGTACTACGGTGCGCCACCGTACCCGGGCTACGTGTGGATCGGCGGCTATTGGCGTTGGGCTCCGCGCGGCTATGTCTGGGTGCGGGGCCGATGGACGCCGCCGCGGGTGGGGTTCCATTGGATACCCCGGCGCTGGGTGCACACCCCGCGCGGCTGGCGGATGGCCGGGGGCCGTTGGATCCGGGACCGCTATTGAACCGCGCGGCGGGGCGGATTCAGCGCTCGAATTCGCCCCGACCCCGCGGATAGCTCTGCTCCCAGTGCTGGCCGTCGAACGCGTGCACCATCAGTTCGCGCACCGTGCCCGCATCCAGGCAGCGTGCATTCACGCTGAAGCCGTCCGGATGCGAGCGCGGCACGTAGAACGACTTGATGCCGCACACCGAGCAGAACAGGTGCCGTGCCGTCCCGGTGTTGAACGTGTAGGTGCTGAGCGCGTCCTGACCCGAGAGCAGCTTGAAGTGCTCGCTTCGCACGATGACGTGCAGGTAACCTGACTTGCTGCAGATCGAGCAGTTGCATTCCGAGGCGCCGAGCACCGCCGGGGCCTGGATCTCGAAGCGCACCCGGCCGCAGTGGCAGCCGCCGCGGTGGCTCACTAGGGGTTCTTCGCTCATCGTCTCCGCTCCGCGCTAACGCGCCTCGTGCGCCCTCGCCCAGAATAGCAGCCCGCGGCGAGCGCGCACGGCTCATCGCGGCGGGTGCTCGCCTGAACGTGCGCCCGGCGATGAGGCGCGCAAAATTCCGGGTGAACGGCTAGATTCAGCGGTTGCGGGCGCTGGGCGAGTCGCATCGGCGCTCACTCCTTGACACCACTGGAGGCTGCCCGTGCGAGTGCGTATTGGAGCGATGCTGGTCTTGGGTGCGGCCGTTGCCGCCTTGGCGTGCGCCGCAGACTCGATGCCCCCGGTGTCGGCCGCCGCGGTGCCGCGCACCGATTATCAGGCCCTGCACTGGCGCCTGATCGGCCCATTCCGCGCCGGCCGCGTGCTGGCGGTCACGGGCATTCCCGGCAACGGGCGGGTGTTCTACTTCGGCTCCGTCGACGGCGGGGTGTGGAAGAGCGTGGATGCCGGGCGCACGTGGCAGCCGATCTTCGATCACGAGCCGGTCGGCTCGATCGGTGCGATCGCCGTCGCACCCTCCGACCGTAAGGTGCTCTACGTCGGGACGGGTGAGGCGGACATGCGTTCGGACATCGCCCAGGGCGACGGCATGTACAAGTCCACCGACGGCGGGCAGCACTGGCAGCACATCGGGCTCACCCAGACGCGCCAGATCGCGCGCGTCATCGTCAACCCGACGAACCCCGACATCGTGTTCGCCGCCGCCCTCGGCCACCCGTACGGAGCGAACCCCGAGCGCGGCGTGTTCCGCTCGCTCGACGGCGGGCGGCACTGGCAGAAGGTGCTGTACCTCAATGCCAGCACCGGCGCGGATGACGTGGTGTTCAAGCCTGGCGATCCGCAGACTCTGTACGCTGCGCTGTGGCAGACGCGCCGACCGCCGTGGAGCGTCTATCCGCCCTCGAACGGCCCGGGCAGCGGCCTGTACGTGTCGCATGACGGGGGCAGCCACTGGACGCACATCACCGGGAACGGGTTTCCGGCGC
>JAKBBE010000159.1 GCA_021826035.1 Pseudomonadota bacterium
GTGCCTTCGGCACCTTCAAGCGCGAGGGCTGGCTGCGAGTACGCGCCCGCGACATCAGTGTGCTGCGGCCCGATGCGCTCGCGGCGCTCGCGGGCGTACCGCACTGCGCCTAGGGCGGGCTAGGGGCGGGTGGTCCCGCAATCCAGGCGTAGCTGGAACGGCCAGAGGTGCGGCAGCTGCGGCGTGTTGAGCGTGCCCGCCTCGATGCAGATCCGGTCGGCGAAACACTGTGCGTGATGCAACAGCCGGCGCACTCGCGCCAGCTCCGAGCCCCCCAGATGTTCGATGCGCAGAGTCAGGCGTGCCGGCGTCTCGCGCATCACCGCGGTGAGTTCCGCGCCGATCCGGCGCAACACCCGCCGTGGCATCGCCTGCAGGCGCAGATCGAGCACCAGGGCCGACTCCTCGCTCGCAACAGACGGTACGGTCATCTGTCCTGCATGGGAGCGGCGCAGGAGCCGAGCGAGCCGCGCCAGCCGTGCGGTGGCGGCGGGCGAGTCGCTCGAGGTCGCTGCCGCGAAGTGCCGGCGAGCATAGTCCTGCATGGACAGCCCGGTGATCCAGTCGCCGACGACGAGCGGAAACAGCCAGGGGCGCCGCCAGGGAATGGTGCGCAGAAAGTGCCATACGCGTCCCGGTCCGCCGGGGAGGATCCCGCGGCGCACGAGTCGCAGCAGGATGGCGAGCCCGGCCGCCGCGGAGTATTCCACGCCGCCGCCGCTGCGGCCGAAAGTGCGGCACTTGTTGCGGATGCGCTGCGCTATGGTTGCATCGGCGAGCAGACGGCGGTGCAGCTCGCGGTAGCCGTCGATGAGCTCCCCGCCGGTCATGTTCAGCGGCACGACGTTGGTGTCGAGCTTGGTGTTGTCGCCACCACTATCGGTATCGCGCAGGCGACCGGCCTTGCGCAGACGCTCATAGAGCGGGGTGCGCGGCATGGCATGCAACAGTCCGATCATGGCCGTCTGGATCCCCGAGCGGACGATGAACTGATACTGGCGCTCGAAAGTCGCCGGTGTGTCGTTGTCGAATCCGACGATGAATCCTGCCAACACTTCGATGCCGTGCCGATGGATTCGATGCACGGCGGCGAGCACATCGGTGCGCATGTTCTGCACTTTGCGCATCTCGCGCAGGCTCTCCTCGTCCGGAGACTCGATGCCGATGAACGTCCAGCGGAATCCCGCCGCGTGCATCAGCTGCATCAGATCCCGGTCCTCGGCGAGATTCAGTGAAGTCTCGGTGCCGAAGCTGAACGTGTAGTCGTGGCGGCGCTGATATTCGATCAGGAAGCGCAGCAACCGCTTGGCCACCGCCCGGTTGCCGATCAAGTTGTCGTCGACGAAGAATATTTTGCGTACGCCCAGGGCACGCAGCGCGTCGAGCTCAAGGCCGATCTGCTCCGTGCTCTTCTGGCGGGGCTTGCGCCCGAACATGACGATGATGTCGCAGAACTCGCACAGAAATGGGCAGCCTCGGGAAAACTGCAGCGTGGCCGTCGTGTACCGATCGAGTCGCAGCAGGTCGAAGCGCGGTACCGGGGAGCTCTCGAGGGCGATGACGCCCTCCTCGCGGTACAGCGGCCGGGCGACACCGGCCTCGAAGTCCGCGCAAAAGCGCGGCCAGATCTGTTCGGCCTCTCCGCTGATCACCGCATCGGCGAGGCCCTCGTAGCGTTCCGGACAGAGTGAGGCGAAGCTGCCGCCGACGACCACGAAGTGCCCCTGGCGGCGGTAGAATTCGATGAGCTCGCGCTGGCGCGGGAACTGCACGCCCATGCCGCCGATGCCAATGATGTCGGCCTCGGGTGCGAGCGGCAGAGTCTCCACGTTCTCATCGACGATGCTCACCTGCCAGTGTGAGGGGGTGAGCGCGGCGAGCGTGGCCAGACCGAGCGGCGGATTGACCGCCCGTTTGCCGCTCAGCACTTCATCGACGGCCCAGCGGAAGTTCCAGAAGCTCTCGGGCGATTTCGGATTGATCAGCAGCAGTCGCATGACGTGTCGGGCCGATTCGGTGGCGGGGGGGCGGTATCGGGCTCGGATCTGCCCGAGCCGCGCGGCGCGCACCCGCAGAATAAGGCCGGACCGGGCCTGCGGCTTTGACCGGCGTCAAATCGCGCCCGCGCGCGCCGGGTCCGCCGACTGACGGGGACGGCCGGATCTGCTAAGTTTCCGAGCATGCCTAAATCCGAGCGCAACCGCCGCGCCTGGACGGATCAAGCCGTCCGGCGCATCGAAGCGGACTTCAACCGATCCGCCGATACGCACCTGATCCCGATCGAGCTGCCGCACTATCCCGGGGTCGAGCTGTATCTGAAGGACGAATCGAGCCATCCGACCGGCAGCCTCAAGCATCGCCTGGCGCGCTCACTCTTCTTATATGGTCTGTGCAACGGCTGGATCGGCCCCGAAACCCCGGTAGTCGAAGCCTCGAGCGGCTCCACGGCGGTCTCCGAGGCCTATTTTGCGCGCATGCTGAGGTTGCGCTTCATTGCGGTGGTGCCGCGCAGCACCGCCCAGGAGAAGATCGCGGCCATCGAGTTCCAGGGCGGGGAGTGCCATTTCGTGGACGACCCCAACCGGGTGTACGCGCACGCCGAGCAACTGGCGCGAGACGTGCGCGGCCATTACATGGACCAGTTCAAGTATGCCGAGCGAGCCACGGACTGGCGCGGCAACAACAATATCGCCGAGTCCATCTTCAACCAGCTCGGTCGCGAACGGCATCCCGTGCCCCGCTGGATCGTGTGCGGCGCCGGGACCGGCGGCACCTCCGCGACGCTCGGGCGATTCGTGCGCTACAACCATTTCGCCACTGAGATCTGCGTCGCCGATCCGGAAGGCTCGGTCTTTCACCGCTACTTCGCCGATCGGAGCGTGACGACGCTCGAGCGCTGCGAGAGCTGCATCGAGGGGATCGGGCGCCCGCGTGTCGAGCTCTCGTTCATCCCGGAGGTGGTCGACCGAATGCTCGTGGTCCGCGACGCGGAGAGCATTTCCGCCGCGCGCGTCCTCAGCGAGCGCCTCGGGCGCTCGTGCGGCGGTTCGACCGGCACCAATCTGTGGGCCTGTGCCCGCCTGATCAGCGAGATGGTGGCGCAGGGCGAGAGCGGCTCGGTGGTGTCGATTCTGTGCGATCAGGGTGAGCGCTACGCGTCGACCTATTTCAACGACGAATGGGTGGCGGCCAAGGGCCTTGATCTGAGCCGCGGGATGCAGGTGATGCGGGATTTTTTTGCCGGCCGCGGCTTCGGCTCGCCGGAACCGGCCGATTGCCAAAGGGTGTAGCGATGCGAAGCGCCGCGGAAACCAGGCCTATCGGGGCAATGCGGCGTGCCGCGACCGTGACGATCGGAGCGGCGTTCGCGCTGATCTGTGGTACGGCGCATGCGGCCCATGCGCCCCTCACGGTGCGTACCGAATACGGACGGGTTCGCGGTGCGCTTACGCGCGGTGTCCTCGCGTTCAAGGGCATTCCGTATGCCGCGCCGCCCGAGGGCGTGCTGCGTTGGGCGGCGCCGCAGCCGCCGCGCTCCTGGCACGGTGTGCGCTCGGCGCGCCATTTCGGACCCGATTGCATGCAGCGTCCGACGCCTGGAGATCAGGCCCCGCTGCGCACCCGGCCGAGCGAGAACTGCCTGTACGTCAATGTGTGGCGGCCGGCGCATTCCTCGGGCAAGCCCTTGCCGGTGATGGTGTGGATTTACGGCGGGTGGTACGTCGATGGCGGCACGTCACCGGCGATCTACGATGGCAGCTCATTCGCGCGGCGCGGCGTGGTGTTGGTCAGCTTCAACTATCGGCTCGGCAATTTCGGTCTGTTCAGCTTCCCGGCACTGCTGCGCAGGCATCAACCGGTCGGCGATTTCACCTTCATGGACCAGATCGCCGCGCTGCGCTGGGTGCAGCACAACATCGCAGCGTTCGGCGGCAATCCGCACAACGTGACGGTGTTCGGAGAGTCCGCCGGTGGCGCATCGGTGAATGCGCTGCTGATCACGCCGCTCGCCCGGGGGCTGTTCCAGAAGGCGATCATCGAGTCCGGCGGTGGCGCCGGCTGGCTGGGGCCCGATCGCCCGTTGCGCGGTGGGGCACCATCGGCCGAGGCGGCCGGTGTGCGGCTCGCCCGTCAGCTCGGGGTGCGCGGACAGGGGACGAAGGCGCTTGCGGAGCTGCGCGCGCTGCCGGCGAAACGGGTGCTGGAGGGTGTGAACATGCGTACGCGTGCTCACGTCGTCGGCTATGTCGGCGGACCGGTGGTCGATGACCGGCTGTATTTCGGAGCGCCGGTGCGCGAGTACGCCAAGGGCATGGGCGCGCGCATCCCGGTGATGATCGGCTCCAATAGCGCGGATCTCGGCTGGATGCCGGTGAAGTCCCTGCCGGCACTGTTTGCCGAGTTCGGCCCGTATGCCGCCCGGGCCCGCGCGCTGTTCGATCCGACCGGTGAACTGCCGCTGCAGCAGGTGTCGGCGGAAGTCGGGGGCGATCTGTGGATGATCGAGCCGGCGCGCGCCATTGCACGGATTCTCTCGGCGCGTGGGCAGCCGGTGTACGAGTATCGGTATTCCTACGTGCCGACCTCGATGCGCGGCACCTGGTGGGGGGCCTGGCACGCCACCGAGATTCCGTTCGTGTTCGATACCGTGCGGGTGCACTACGGGGCACTCACCTCGCGCGCCGATGAGGCCATGGCCCGCACGATGCAGCGGTACTGGGTCGCGTTCGCGCGGACCGGCCATCCTGATCCGGCCGGCGCGCCCCGCTGGCCGCGCTACCAGATCCGTGCCGATCGGCTGATGAACTTCACGGACCACGGCCCGGTGTTCGAACCGGACCCGTACCGACAGCGGCTCGATCTGGTGCTGCGGGCGGGCCTGCAGCGGCCTGGAACGTGAGCGGCGCCCGGGCCGGGGGAAACTTCCGAGCGGCCGGCGCGCTCAAATCGGCGAGGGGACGGTGCAGAGGATGATCGACATGAGGCGCTTGCGGGGCTTCGTCTGGACGTGCCTGATCGGGGTGATGCCGGCGCTCGGTGCGGGGGCGCACGTCGTGCGTCCGGCGGCGCCGGGTCAGCCGGCGGTGTGGCGGACTTACGACCTGATCGTGGATCTGGACAAGCTGCCGCGCACCTACAGTTGCGACCAGTTGTGGTACGTGTTTCGCGGCGTGCTGTTGCGTCTCGGGGTGCCGTCCGACAGCGTGCACATCCTTCCGTACCGCTGCAGCCGTACGCCCTCCGGAGACCTCCGCTCCCCGCGCGTCCAGGTGAGTTTCCGCATGCCGTCCATTCTGCACGGGAAGGCTGTGCAATGGGCCCAGCTGCGCGCGGTGCGTCGCACCGTCATCGTGCAGCCGGGCGAGCCGAAGCGGTTGCGGCCGACGGACTGCCGGCTGCTGCGCCAGATCCGCCAGACGCTGCTCGCCACGCTGCCCGTGCAGGTGCTCAGCAGCGATCTGCGCTGCGGCGCCGGTGCGCACTTCGGTGTGACGGTCCGGGACTGGGTGGCGGCCACACCCTAGCGGCGTGCGGCTCCCGTCCGGGGGCCGGAGGCGCCGCCGACGGGGCGACGCCTCCGGGCAGAGCGCGGCGCGCTCAGGCGGCGGCGAGCTCGGCGGCGGCGAATTCGAAATTGGCCAGCTTCGCGAGGAAGTTGTCGGCAAAATCCGCGCGGCGGTTGCGGAAGTCGACGTAATAGGCGTGCTCCCACACATCGAGCACCAGCAGCGCCT
>JAKBBE010000160.1 GCA_021826035.1 Pseudomonadota bacterium
GCCAGTACACCAATGAGGTCGGTCTTGTATCCGTGGGTATGCAGGATATCGATCTGGTGTTCGAGGAGAAGCCGGCGCAGCGTTCCGATCGCGGAGCGGCTGAGCTTGCCGTATGCCTCGATCACGTGAGCCTGAAAGCCGAGTTCGCCCGCGACAGTGCACAGTGGCGCCTCGAGCTCGGGGGAGTCCTTGATCACCCCCACGAAGGATTCAACCTCGGAGGGCGGCAGATGCTTGATCAACGCGAGGATCCAGCGCTCCGCGCCGTACAGCCCGGTTGGGCTGCCCATGTGCAGCACTCTGAGAGGTCTGGCGGGCAAGGCCCGATCTGAAGATACCGCGGTTGCCATGCGGCTACGCCGGAGCACTGAGTCGACGGGAGGTTTGCTGCCAGAGCGTCAGCATCATGAGTCCCCACAGAAAGACGCTGTGGTCACGGGCTCCGCTGAGATGCTGCGTCCACAGCTTACGCACGACTTGGGGGCGGAGCATCTCTGAGGGGAGCCCGTGGGCGCTGCTCAACGCCTCCTCGACCAGTGGCCGTAGTGGTCCACGGAGCCACTGAGCGGCCGGGATCGAAAATCCCCGCTTCGGTAGATCGCGGATATCCGGCGGCAGCCGTTCGGCCGCCAGCCGGCGCAGCGGCAGTTTTCCCTCGCGACCGTTCATCTTGAGGGCGCTCGGGAGCCGGGCCGCAAATTCCAGGACACGATAATCGAGCAGCGGCGCGCGAACCTCGAGCGAATGCGCCATGCTCATGCGGTCCACTTTCACCAGGACATCATCGGTCATGTAGAAATGGATGTCCGTGAACTGAGCGCGACCCAGAGCGTCAGCGGCACCGCTGCGGGCATAGTACGGCGCAAGGGTTTCCATGGGCGTGAACCCCTGCAGAGCGCCGAGGAAGTCCGGCGAATAGAGGGCCGCGCGCGTGTCGGGCCGCAGCCACACCAGGTCCCGGTAGAACGCCTCGGCATCCCCGACGGCGAGATTCTCGAAGATGGTCTTCAGGCGCAGCGGCTTCGGCAGGGCCGCGGACGCCGGCCAGGCGGCCCCCAGCGCGCCGAACAGCGGCGCCCGGAGGGCCGCCGGCAGTTTCTGGCGCAGGCGCGCCTCGGCGACGTGCGGTTGATACCGGAAGGTATAGCCACCGAACCCTTCGTCGCCACCGTCACCGGAGAGCGCCACCGTGACGCTGCGTCGGGTCATTTCGCAGACGTACCAGGTGGGCAATGCACTGGAGTCCGCCAGCGGCTCATCGAAGTGCCAGGCGATCTTCTCCAGAACGCCTGCGGCGTCCGGCGTCACCGTAAATTCGTGATGGTCGGTCTTCAGATGTTCCGCGATACGCGCCGCCGCGGGCAGTTCGCTGTGCTCTCGCTCATTGAACCCGATCGAATGCGTCCGGACGGGGCGACCGAGGCGCTTGGCCATCGAGGAGACCACGAGCGAGGAGTCGATCCCGCTCGAGAGGAAGGCACCGAGCGGCACTTCACTCATCAAGCGACACTCTACCGCTTCATCGAGCAGGCATCCGAATTCCTCGGTGGCCTCCTCCAGCGTCCGCGATACGGGATTGGCGAAGCTCAAGTCCCAGTACTTGCGGCTCGTAGCCCGATCGGCCGTCAGCACGAGCGTATGCGCGGCCTCCAGCTTCTTCACGCCGCGGTAAATCGTCCGCGGCGCCGGGATGTACCCAAAGCTGAAGTAGCAGTCGAGCGACTCCGGGTCGACGTCCGTCGGGCATAGATCCCCCGCGCGCAACGCCTTCAGCTCGGAGGCGAACGCGACTACAGAGCCCAGACGGCAGTAATACAGCGGCTTCTTGCCCACCCGGTCGCGGCCGAGGAACAGACTCCGAGTACGCGCATCCCAGATGGCGAACGCGAACATGCCGTTCATCTTCTCGACGCAAGACTCACCCCACTCGACATAGCCGTGCAGGAGCACCTCGGTGTCCGAGCGCGTCTCGAAGTGGTGCCCGAGCTGTACCAGCTCCGCGCGGACCTCGAGGTAGTTGTAGATCTCCCCGTTGAACACGATCTGCACGCGGCCCTCGAGAGCCCCCATGGGCTGCTGACCGCCGGCGACGTCGATGATCGCCAGGCGCCGATGACCGAGCGCCGCATGATCATCGACGTAGTAGCCGCCCCCATCCGGTCCGCGATGCAGGATTGCGTCGGCCATGCGCTTGACCCGTGCCGCCGCACCCTCGCGCGCGTGGCCCTCGAAGCTGACGAAACCCGTAATTCCGCACATGTGGCTCAGTTCCCTGGAACCGCTGGGGCCCGTTCGATGTCCCGGATGATGCGCGCGGGATTGCCGCCGATCAGCTGACCGCCCGGCATCGCATCGATGACGACTGCGCCTGCGGACACGATGCAGCCCTCGCCGACGTCCGCCAGGAGGATCGCGCCCTCCCCGATCCAACTGTGTGCGCCGACCCGCACGTGATCGAATCGTGTGACCGGCGCCAGACGCCCCGCCGCGTCCAGATGCTGGCGCTTACCGCTCGGGATGCTGACCCGGCTGCCGATCATCACGGCCTCGCCGAGGTTCGCATGCCCGAGCACGCAGTACGCGCCCGTCGAGACTCGCGACCCGATGGTCGCGCCACGGTGCGTGAACAGCGTTCCGAAGCCGAAACGGACCTCCCAGGAACACCCGTCCAAGGTCCCGAAATAGTACGCACCACGCAGCCACTGCCCCGGAAAGCCGGGGACGACGGCGAGCGACTGCGCACACAGAAGAAAAAGAAGCTCACTGCGGGAGAGACGTTTCTCGAGCCACGACAGCACGATGAGCGGCAGCGCCATCCCCAGCGCAATCAAAAATATGATTGCCTTGACGCTTCGCCGCACAGCAGAGGTTGAGGATGAAGAACTCACGCGTGCTCCCGAACCGGAGATGGCATCATCGAGTGATAGAGGTCACGATAACACTCGACCATCCGGCCGAAAGTGAAATTGTCCTCAAAGCGCTGCCGTCCCGCACGACCGAGATCGAGGCGCAATGACTCATCGGCCGCAGCGTCCAGGACCGCCGAGGTCAACGCCGCAACGGCCCCCGACGGCACCACCCACCCCGTTTCGCCGGCCACGACGATCTCGGGATTGCCGCCGACCGCCGTGACTGCCGCCGGAACACCGCTCGCCATGGCCTCGAGCAGCGCCATCGAGGTGCCTTCACTGAAACTCGACAGCACGAACAGATCCAGGCACTGCACCAGCTGCCGCGCGTCACTGCGAAAGCCCGTCAGGCGCACGGCCTCATCCAGGCCGTGCGCTTCGAGGAGCTGTTTGACCGCGCCGAACTCTGGCCCGTCCCCGACCAGAAGTCCCCGGATCCTGCTGTTCTGACCGCGCGCCGCCGCGAGGCTTTCCACAAGCATGGGCAGATTCTTAATGGGGTCAAATCGGCCGATGGTGCCGATCACGATATCGCGCTCGGTGAACCCTAGGGTCTGGCGCAAGGCGAGTCGCTGCGGCGCTGAAAGCCTCGGTCCGACGTCCACGCCGTTGTAGATCACATCCACGCGCGCCGCATTGAGGCCCTCGTAGCGATCGAGTCGCCAGCGCACATCCTCGGAGACCGCCACGAACCGGTGCGAGAGCGGCACGATGACGGCTCGGTTGATCTGGCGGCGAGCGAGCTTGTCTTCCTCCGGATAGAAACGCCCGTGCTCCTCCAGGAGCAGCTTCGGCTTTCTGTAGAACAGCCGCGACAGCGCTCCGTAGAACCAAGGAGTGCACTGATGGGCATGAATGAGCACCGCATTGATCTCACGGGCGATGCGGGCGATTTTCACCGGCATGCTCAGATCAAGCCCGGGCTGACGC
Source organism: Pseudomonadota bacterium (assembly GCA_021826035.1). The sequence continues at coordinate 3,840 of JAKBBE010000160.1, forward strand.
CAGAGGCAGTGCACCGGAATCCCTTGACGGCGCAGATCCGCCGCCCAAAGTCCCGGCTCATCGAGACACACGATCGACACGCGGAACTCGCCACTGAAGGCGAGTCCCATCTCCATCACCAGTCGTTCCGTCCCGCCGGGATTGAGGCTATTGACGATGTAGAGCAGGCCGGGACGGGGCGGATCGCGCTCGCTCGACACCACCGCGAGTTCGGTACTCATGTGGTCCGCTCACAACCTGGAGGGGGTCGATAGACGGCGGAACACGTCGAGCCGCTCCGTGCCCGTGCGCACCAGCCGGGTACCGATCTCGCGTACCCGCTGCGGCAGTTCGCGCTGCGGGGGCGCAAACGGCTGCGGCATCCCGAAGTCTTCGACCGGGCACTCGATGTCGACGCCTTGCGCGCCGCGAGCCTGATAGAACGCCTGCAGATGCCCGTAAACGCACTGAATCACCAGCGGGCGCGTCAAATAAGCGGTGTCGAAACTCAGCAGATCCTCGAGACTGCGCCTGAAGAAGAAATCGGCCTTGTCATGGAACGCCGAGCGCTCGGGTCTTGGCGCGAACTCCCCGGCCAGATGCAACACGTGGCACTTGCGCACATCCTGCGCCGGCCAGGTCTCGGTCGGCAATTCCACCTTGTGCAGGACATCCTTGTACGGAACTTCGTGCTGCAGCATCCAGCGGGCATAGTGCAGCAGACTCTCACGGCCGTAGTGAAAGGCGTAATCCGTCTCTCCGAGTTCCAATTTCAGGTGAAGATACTTGCCCAGGACCTGCAGGAAGACGAGATAGGACCAGCGGAACTCCGGCTCCGAGAGTCCGAGCGCCGCGATGTCGTCTTGGGGGTGAATGCACCGAGCGATGAGCGCCTCGGCCTTCGCCAGGAACGGTCGCTCGCCGGACAGCTGGAACGCATCGAGCAGCGCATTAATGGAATTGCCCGCACCACGGCCGGGCTTGTGGTACGAGGGATCGACGGTCTTGCTCGCGAGTCCCGTCGGTCCCGCGTCAGCCCCCTCCCCCGATCCACGGTCCATCGCGATCACCCATCCGGCGAGTTCACGCACGGCTTCCGCCGCGTCAGGGTCACCGGAAAGACAGTAATAGAGCATCAAACCGCTGGTGTAATTATGCTCGTTGCTTGGGCCGCCACCGTACGAGAGGCCGCGCCCATTCTGCGCACTGTACGTGCGATGGGTGCAGGTAGACGCCGGCTTGTAATGGTCCGTATGCCAGAACAGTCCGTGGTTGAACGCCGGCTTGTCCTCGTCCGTGTGGTAGATGTCGATATCCATCAGGTGCCGCGCCGCATCTTCGGCGAGCGTACGCCAGCGTATGTCCCCAGTGCGCAGGTGATGGATCAGCGCACCGTAAATGAAGTCGTACTGGTTGTTGTAGTGCGACACGAGCGGACGCCATCCCTGGGCCTGAACCGCCTCGTGGTCCCCGTAGAGATCGCCGAAATTGCGCCAGCCGTACTCATCGATCATCTCGCGCTTGGAAATGAAAGCATGCGGCCCTTCGATGATCGACTGGATGTACTGAAGATACTCGGCGTTGCGATCACGCGCCGCCGGGATGAACCCCTCTAGCGCACCGGACTGCTCGACCCATTCCGGGTCGAGCGACACCCGCAAGGGGTGCTGCCACTGCTCGAGGGCGGACGCTGCGCCGGCCGGACCGAACTCGAGCAGGATCGTCTGTCGCTTGCGCTCTCCGCCCTGCAGCGCGAACGGCGTCTGGCACTCCCACGGGAAGATCGCCACGTCCAAGATCTCCTCGCTCCAGCGCAGCGCCTTCGGAAAGTTCTGCCAGAAATCGAGCGCTGTCGCGGCGACGAAGCCGCGGTCGGTCACCGCCGCGAG
>JAKBBE010000161.1 GCA_021826035.1 Pseudomonadota bacterium
CGCCCTCGCCGACGAAATAGCTGTTGGTGCCCGGGCCGGTCATCAGCCCGGCATTGCCGCAGGTCAGGCGCCAGACCCGCGCAGAGAGGCGCACCGGCACCCCGGGCTGTACCGGGGGGCTGCGCAGAGCGTCGGCATGCCTGCCGTCTTGGTGACTCATCGCACACTGATGCTAGCATGAGTGCACGATATTCCGAGGAGCGCTCCTGTGCAGACTTCTGTGCGCCAGCCGACGATCTATCTGACCCACGGGGGCGGCCCGTGCTTTTGGATGGAATTCCCGGCACCGTTCGGCCCCCAGGCCTACGAGGGACTGCGGGTCTATCTAGCCGGTGTGCTCGGCAGTCTGCCGGCCCCGCCGCGCGCCATCCTCATGGTGAGCGCGCACTGGGAGGAGGCGGTGCCGACGGTCTCGAGCGCCGCGGCGCCCGCGATGCTGTTCGACTACTACGGCTTTCCGCCGCACACCTATCAGCTGAATTACCCGGCGCCCGGGGCCCCGGAACTCGCCGCGCGGGTGCACGCACTGCTTGAGGGCGCCGGGATCCGCGCGGCGAGCACTGCCGAGCGCGGCTTCGATCACGGGGTGTTCGTGCCGATGCTGATCATCGATCCGGCGGCACGCATTCCCGTGCTCACGCTCTCGCTCACGGCGGATCTCGATCCGGCGCGCCACTGGGCGCTGGGCGCGGCGCTCGCGCCGCTGCGCAGTGAGGGGGTGCTGATCATCGGCAGCGGCAGCAGCTACCACAATCTGCGCGCGATCTTCGCCGGCGGGGCCGGCGGCTCGGAGGCCTTCGACGCGTGGCTGAACGACACGGCGGTGCAGGTCGCTGCGGCGGAACGGCGCGCGCGGCTCCTCGCCTGGGAGCATGCGCCGCAGGCGCGCGCCTGCCATCCGCGCGAGGAGCATCTCCTGCCGCTCATGGTCGCCGCAGGCGCCGCTGGGGACGATCCGGGGCGGGCGACGTTCCGCGGCCGCATCGGCGGCAAGGCCTATTCCTGCTTCAGCTTCGGCGGCTGAGCAGTGCTCAGCGGCGGTGCGGTCCCTCGGGGTCGGTGAGCACCGGATAGTCGGTGTACCCGGCCGCCCCGCCGGCATAGAAGAACTCTGGCCGCGGCTCGTTCAGCGCCGCTCCGGTGCGCAGGCGCTCGACGAGATCGGGATTTGCGATGAACAGCTTGCCGAAGGCCACCGCGTCGGCCTCGCCGCGCTCGATCAGGCCGGTGGCGCTCTGGCCGGTGAGCTTCTCGTTGGCGATGTACACCCCGCTGAACGCTCGCTTCAGCTGCGGGCCGATGCGCTCGCCGTCGGGATGTTCGCGCGCGAACACGAAGGCGATCCGCCGCCGCGACAGTTCGCGCACCACGTGCCCGAAGGTCGCCGCGCGATCAGAGTCCCCCATGGAGTGCGCATCGCCGCGCGGCGCGAGGTGCACGCCGACGCGCCCCGGACCGAACACGCTCACGGCCGCATCGGTCACCTCGAGCAGCAGCCGGGCACGGTTCTCGATCGATCCGCCGTATGCGTCGTTGCGGCGGTTGGCGCTGTCCTGGAGAAACTGGTCGAGCAGATAGCCGTTGGCCCCATGCAGCTCGACGCCGTCGAATCCTGAGCGCTCGGCGTTTTCCGCCCCGCGCGTGAACGCCGCGACGATGTGCGCAATCTCTGCACTCGGCAGCTCGCGGGGCACCACGTAGGGCGTGTGCGGACGGACGAGGCTCACGTGTCCCTCGGGCGCAATCGCACTCGGGGCCACCGGTTGCTCGCCGGCGAGGAACAGCGGGTGCGAGACCCGACCGACATGCCAGAGCTGCAGAAAGATCCGTCCGCCCTCGGCGTGCACGGCGTGCGTGACCTGCCGCCACCCCTCGACCTGCTCATCCGACCAGATGCCCGGGGTATCGGCGTAGCCGATGCCCATCGGCGTGACCACCGTGGCCTCCGAGATGATCAGCCCGGCACTGGCGCGCTGGCGGTAGTACTCGCACATCAGGGCGTTGGGGATGCGCCGCGACCCGGCGCGACTGCGCGTCAGTGGCGCCATGACGATGCGATTGGGAAGCCGTAGCTCGCCGACCTGCAGCGAGTCGAACAGTGCGGACATGACCGAGGAATTCGCGGTGGAAACCCCGTATTGAACCATGGGGGCTCAGACGCCGCAAAATTCGTCGTGCAGGACACCGAGCAGGCGCGTGACGATGCCCGGAGCGAGCGAGTAGTAGACCGTCTGCGATTCGCGCTCGGTGCGCACCATGCCGGCCTTGCGCAGCACCGCCAGGTGCTGCGAGAGCGCAGATTGGCTGAGAGGAACGCGTTCGTTCAACTGCCCGACTGACAACGGCGCTGCCACCAGATGACACAGGATCAACAACCGCTGCTCGTTCGCCAGCGCCCGCAGTACGCCGGCCGCCTCGACGCAGTGTGGCTGCATGTCGTGCGCGGCGCGCAGCAGTGGGCTGCCCGCGGGGGCTGCGCCCCGGCGGCTTTTGGCGGGCGGTGGTGGAGGCGTTCGCATGAGGAATGCAGTGTAAACCAGATCGGAGTCAATCGTCACTTGCTAAATTAGGCATATCTAATATACTTGCGTCACCGCCGGTCACCCGCACCGGTCTCGCTCGAGGGAGAGTGCCATGTCAGTCGATCGAATGGTCTTTGCCTTTGCCGGCAGCTTCGTGCTGATCGGCGTGCTGCTCGCGTGGCTCGCGAGTCCCTGGTGGCTGATCGTGCCGGCATTCGTCGGGGCGAACATGCTGCAGTCGGCCTTCACGGGCTTCTGCCCGCTGGCGAAGATCCTCAAGCGTCTCGGGGTCAAGCCCGGCGCGGCGTTTTGAGCACGGGGAGGGAGCGATGAGCCGTCGAGCCGTTCTGAGCGCTGCGTTGGCGTGCACCGCAGCCGGCGCCTTGGCCGCCTGCAGTGCCCATCATGAGGCGAATCCGCGTGCGAGCGCCCCGGCGCTCGCGACCGTGCGGGTGGGTTTGGAGCGCGGCGCGGCCGAGCAGCGCTTCGATGGCATCGTGCAGGCGGTCGATCGGGCCACGCTCACGGCGCAGACGACCGGACGGGTGATCGCCGTGTACCACCACGTCGATGATTCCGTGCCGGCCGGGGCACTGCTGATGCGCCTGCACGCGACGATCCAGCGGGCTGGCCTCGGTCAGGCCCGCGCGGCGCTGCGCGCCGCTGCGGCGCGGGCCACCGAGGTCCAGACGCGGTATCGGCGGATCCGTCACCTCTACGAGCAACAGGTCGTGCCCAAGGCGGATCTCGATCAAGTCACGGCCGCGCGCGCTGCGGCGCTCGCCGGGCTCAACAGTGCTCGGGCGGCGGTGGCGAGCGCCGCTCAAGGCGTCGATTACACCGAGATCCGCGCTCCGTACGCCGGGGTGATCACCCGGCGCCTGGTGCAAGTCGGCGAGGCGGTCGCGCCGGGCACGCCACTGCTCGGCATCGCCTCACTGCACGCGTTGCGCATCGAGTTGAACATCCCGCAGTCCCTCGCCGATACGGTGCGCCGGATCGGACGGGCGACGATCGATCTGGGTCGCCAGAGGATCCGCGCCGCGCACGTGACCGTGTTCCCCGAGGCCTCGCCCCAATCCAACACGTTCACGGTCCACCTGGCGCTGCCGGCGGGCCTGGCGGGACTCTACCCCGGCATGGTGGTGCGCGTTGCCTTCGACACCGGTGAGCAGGCGCAGATTCTCGTGCCGCAGCGCGCCCTCGTGCGCCGCAGCGGGGTGACCGCGGTCTACCTGGTGGAGCCGGACGGGCAGACGCTGCTGCAGCAGGTGCGCCTCGGGGAGCCGGTCGGTGCACAGGTCGAGGTGCTCGCGGGACTCGCGCCCGGTGAGCAGGTGGCGCTCGATCCGCTCGCGGCGATGCGGCGGCTTGCCCCCTTCCCGGTGATCACCGGGAGCGCGCAGTGAGCACGGAGCTCGGCTTCAGCGGGCGACTCGCCCGGCGCTTTCTGCACAACCAGATCACCCCGCTGCTGGCGCTGCTCGCCGTAGGGTTGGGTCTGTTCGCACTGGCGATCACCCCGCGGGAGGAAGACCCGCAGATCCACGTCACGTTTGCGAACGTGTTCGTTCCCTTCCCGGGCGCCTCGGCGCAGCAGGTCGCCGATCAGGTGACCACGCCGATGGAGCAGGTGCTCGGGGAAGTCTCCGGCGTGAAGCACATCGTCTCCGAGTCCGAGCCGGGCCTCGCCGTGATCGGCGTGCAGTTCAAAGTGGGCGAGCGACGCAATCCGTCGCTGGTGCGCCTGTACAACGCAATCTATTCCCATCGCGACCTGTGGCCGCCGGGCGCCGGTGTGCTGCCCCCGCTGATCAAACCCATGGGCATCAATGATGTGCCCATCGTCACCTTGACGCTCTGGAGCAGCGAGGCGCGCTACGGGTCCTACCCGCTCGGGCAGGTCGCGCACGCCATCGAGACGCAACTGAAGCGCATTCCGGGCACGCGCAAGGTGTACACCATCGGCGCCCCGCAGAGCATCGTGCGCGTGCGGCTTGAGCCGGGCCGGCTCGCCGCCTACGGACTGGCGGCCTCGGATGTCGCCCGGGCGCTGCAGGCGGCCAATCTGGTGCGCCAGGCCGGAGATCTGATCGGCGGCGATCACGTCGTGCCGGTGCAGGCCGGGACCTTCCTCGCCGGACGGGCCGACGTGGCACGCCTCGTGGTCGGTGTGCATGACGGGCAGCCGATCTACCTCACGGATGTCGCCCAGGTGTCCGCCGCGCCCGATGCGCCGCACGACTACGTGTGGTTCGGTACCGGTGCAGGCGCCGCGGCGCGGCATCTGCCGCAGGTGAGCGAAGCGCCGGCGGTGACGGTGGCCATTGCCAAGAAGAGCGGGACCAACGCCAGCACCATTGCCGATGCCGTCATGCAGCGCGTCCGCGAACTCGGCGGCACGTATATTCCGGCCGGGGTACACGTCACCGTCACGCGCAACTACGGCCACAGCGCCGATCAGAAGGCCAAGGAACTCATCGAGAAACTCTTCGAGGCAACGCTCTCGGTCGTGCTGTTGGTCATGCTCACCATGGGCCGGCGCGAGGCGCTGGTGGTCGGTGCGGCGGTCGGAGTCACCCTGATGGCCACGTTGTTCGCCTCGTGGGCCTGGGGCTTCACCATCAACCGCGTGTCGCTCTTTGCGCTGATCTTCTCCATCGGCATCCTGGTCGATGATGCGATCGTCGTGGTGGAGAACATCCATCGGCACATGAGCCTCGGCGGCGGCACGCTGAGCGACATCATTCCCGTGGCGGTCGATGAGGTCGGCGGACCGACCATTCTCGCCACCTTCACAGTCATTGCCGCGCTGATGCCGATGGCGTTCGTCGGTGGTCTGATGGGCCCCTACATGAGCCCGATTCCGATCAACGCCAGCTCCGGCATGCTGCTCTCACTCGGTGTGGCGCTGATGTTCACGCCCTGGCTGTGCCGAAAGCTGCTCAGCAAAGCCCACATCGATCCGCTCGAGCACCGGCCGCAGTTGCCGTTGCTCGGGTTCTTTCAGCGCGTGGTGGGGCCGTTTCTCGCCGGCCCCGAGGGCCGCCGCCGCCGCCGCTGGCTCTACTCCGGCATCGGCGTGGCCATCCTCCTCGCCGTGAGC
>JAKBBE010000162.1 GCA_021826035.1 Pseudomonadota bacterium
TATCGACCATCGAGACGCCCTTCGATCCGATCGGCATGGCGTAAACGCCGAACTTCAGCAGTGGCTCCTTCAGGCGCAGATCATTTTGGATGAAATACGCCGCGCGCAGCACGGTCGCCGGAATGCTCAGCTCCTCGATCATTCGCTCGACGGTGTACTTGCCGGCGAAGTGCGGCACATCCGCGTAGGAGTCGCCCTTGAACACGGAGAGATAGACAATTCCTTTGAGATCGCTTTCGCGCGCGACACTCAAGGCCAGCATCGCTTGCGTCAGTTCATCCGGAACGTTGGGGGCGAGCAGGAACAGCGTGTCGATCCCCGTCATCGCCGCGCGCACCGAGTCGACGTCGGCCAGATCTCCGCCGACGGGGGTGATACCGGCCGGGAGCTTGGCGGTCGCGGGTGAGCGCGTGAAGGCCCGCACCTCATCGGCTCGTCCGGCGAGGTGAGCCAGAACCTGAGATCCAATCGTGCCTGTGGCACCGGTGACCAGAATGCCCATGTGAATTTCTCCTGAGAAGCGAGCGGGATGCCGCTTGATGTGCTGCGTACGGTAGCTGTTCCACTAGTGAGTTTGAAGACGCTATAATTGAGCCATAGAGTCTCAATAATGGAACACTTAGTGGACCTGCAGGCGTTGACGGATTTCAATTTGGTCGCCGTGCACGGCGGGTTCGGTCGGGCCAGTCGCCTCTCGGGGCGTGCCAAGGCCACGCTGTCGCGCCGGGTGGCTGACCTCGAACAGAGTCTGGGTGCGCGTCTCATTGAGCGTGGGGGACGCACGCTGCGGCTGACGGAGGAGGGACGCGCGTTGCACGAGCGCACGCAGGGCTTGCTCGCAGAACTGGCAGAGGTCGGCGACGCGATTGCGTTAGGTGCCTCGACCCCCCGTGGGCGCCTGCGGGTCAGTGCCCCGACGCTCTTTGCACAGATCGCGCTCGGGCGCATCGCGGCACGGTTCGCGCTCGCATACCCTGAGGTACGGCTCGAGATCGTGGCCGAAGACCGCCTCGTCGATCCCGTGGACGAGGGCTATGACGTGGTCATTCGGGTCGATCCCGCCGCGGATCAGCTGCTCGTGGGTCGACCGTTTTTGCGAGATGAGCGACTGGTGGTGGCCCCGCCCGGGATGGCGTGCCCAACGCATCCGCAGGGAGACGCCCGGGAGATTCCCGTCAGAGCGGTGCTGATGACTTCGAGGCGTGCGGATGGGGTGTGGCGCATGCGCCGCGGCGCTCGGCCGCCCATTTGTCTCAGACCGGAGCCGGTTCTGCGGGTCTCGACGCTCTCGATGGTGCGCGATGCCGTAGTGGCGGGCGCCGGCGTGGCCTTGCTGCCCAAGATGCTCGTCGCCGAGGACATTGCCACAGGGCGTTTGCTGCCGTGGGGCCAACAGGACGGCCCGGCGGTGGAGCTCTGGGCGTTGCACAGTTCGCGTCGTCTGGTCGGCGCCAAAGTGCGCGCATTTCTCGAGGTTTTGGAGCACTCCTTTCCGACCAAGGTCCTCTCAGGGGGATGAGCGAGCCGGTGGTGGCGGTGGCATCGCCGCGCGGCGTGCCCGATAGGGGCTGTCCGGCGCCCACTGCGGCCACTCCGTACCGTCGGCCAGATCGCGGCCGAGCAGGTAGAGCGTCTGGATGTCCTCGAGCGTGCCGCTGAGATCCCAGTGCGGATTGAAGGCATCGGCGCGGGTGTTGAAACGCTCGAGCAGATACTCGCGCCAGGCGGCCTCGCCGGCCGTGCGCCCGCCGCTGACCAGATCGAACCCGGGACCGACGAGCAGCGCCGGCACGCCGGCACGCGCGAAGCTGTACTGATCGGAGCGATAGGCGAGCGCAAAGCCGGGCGTGGGATCGGTCGCGAGCGTGCGGCCCTGCAACGCCAGCACCGCGGTGAGATCATTGTTCAGACCCGAGGTGTCGGTGCCGAATGCCGTCATGTCCCGCGCTCGACCCAGAATGGGCCACAGATCGAGATTGATGTCGGCCACGGTGTGACTGAGCGGAAACACCGGGTGCTGCACGTAGTAGCGCGAGCCGAGCTGCCCGGCATCCCCGAGCGTGGTGAGTACGAACAGGATGCTGCGCGCCGGCGGCCGCTTGCGATGGGCAAACGCATCGGCGATTTCAAGCAGCGCCGCGACGCCGGTGGCATCGTCCGCCGCGCCCGGCAGGCGCTCCAGGCGGCCGTGTGCATCCGGCAGCGATCCGAGTCCGTCCCAGTGCGCGCTGTAGATCACCACCTGCTCGGGATGACGCGCACCGCGGATGACCCCGAGTACGTTGTCGGTCCAGCCGTACGCGACGGTGCTCTGAAGACGAATCGATCCGCGGGCCGCGAGCGCCGTCGGGGTGAAGTTCTGCTGCCCGGCGGCCTGCGTGAGCGCCGTGAGACTTGCCCCGGCGGCGCGGAACAGCCGTGCGGCGGCGGCGTGCGTCAGCCAGCCCGCCACCGCCAGTCGTTTGCCGGGCGCGGCGCTCGCCGGCAGGCGTTGTACGGCGCCGGTGGCCGCGGCGCGCAGCGCCCGCCACGTGCGCAGTGATCCGTCGGGATGGATGATGAAGCACGCGGCTGCCCCGTGACGGGCCGCCAGAGCGAACTTGGCACGGGCGAGCGCGTGCCGGCTCACCGTGCCGTCGGATTCCCCGGGATCCCCGTCGAGCACGATCACGATCTTGCCGCGCACGTCGACGCCTTGATAGTCATTCCAGTTGCGCGCGGGCGCATCGATGCCGTAACCGGCGAACACGATCGGCGCCGCATCGATGTTCACCTGGGCGCGTGCCTGCTGCGTTCCGGCCAGCAGGTCGGTGCCGAAGGCGAACGACTGCACGCCGCCCGCGGTGCGCACGAGGAGCCGAGCGCCGATGGTGCGCAGCTGCGTCGAGACCACCGGGATCGGCTGCAGCCAGCGGCCGTGGTAGCCCGGGATGACGCCCATGCGGTGCAGCTCGGTGAGCAGATAGTGCGTGGTGAGCACCTCGGCGCGCGTCGCCGGTTTGCGACCGCCGAGGGCCGCGGAGGTCAGTGTGCGCACGGTGCGCAAAAACGACGGCTCGTTGATCTGTGGGGCGAGCGTGATGGCCATCGGCGGGGGGGTGCTCGAGGTGGCCGTGGCGATCAGGCCGGCCTGGGCGGCCGGCGGTGCGCGCCCATGGCACGCGGTGAGCGCCAGCGGCAGCAGCACGGCGGCGAGGAGGCGGCGCATGAAACCGTCGTTGGGCACGGGCCGGATCATACGGGCGGGGGCCCGGGGGCGGAGTTACGAATTCTTCATCCGCGACCGGGCGAGCGTGCTGTGCGCCGAATGCGATCCACGGGGCGCGCCTGCCCGGCCGTCTCCCCGGGGCTGACGCGCAGTGCGCGAGCCGAGGGCGGGTGCGGGTGGGCCGCGGGGCCCGCCCGCACCCGCGCAGCGGCCTTCAGCCGAAGCTCGCCGCGCGCGCGCGCTGCGTGAAGTCGAACCCGTCGAGGAGGTTGTAGGCCCGGGCGTCGCGAGTCTGCAACGGCTTCAGGCCGAAGCGAGTCTCGATGAAGGCGAGCACCGAGGTCGTATCGGCGATGCGGTGATCGACGTATCCGCGCCGTGCCCAGGGGCTCACCAGCAGCGCCGGGATGCGCGTGCCGCAGCCGTAGGCGTCGGGTCGTGGCGGCGCGACGTGGTCCCAGAATCCGCCGCCCTCGTCGTAGGTGATGAGCACGGCCGTCTTGTCCCAGGACGGCCCGTCGGCCACGGCGCGCAGCAGACTCATCACCCACGCCTCGCCCCAGCGCGGCGCGGAATCCGCCGGATGCTCATCGTGCACGCCCGTGGCCTTGACGAACGAGACGCTCGGCAGGGCGCCGCGGCGTGCATCGGCGAGAAAATCCTCGCTGTCGCGGATGTGGCCGGCGCGCACGTTGTCGAACCAGCTCGGATAGAACTGGAACGGATTGTGATGTGGCACGTACAGGCGGTTGGTGTCGACCACGGCCGAGCCGCTGTCGCGGCCGAAGGCGCTCTTCAGTGCCCAGGGCTTCACGGCGTTCCAGCCCTCGTTGTACCAGGCCCAGGAGATGCCCGCGGCGTTCAGACGATCGCCGATGTTCGGATAGGTCTGTTCCGCCGGCGGCGGGCTGAACTTCAGCGCATGCGGGTCCGCTTCGGTCGGTCCGTTGAGCGGTGGCAGATCGTTGATGAGCACGCCGTGCGGATCGTAGGGCAGGTCGAACAGCGGCGGGCTGAAGCTGCCGCGCAGGTTCGCCGGCGCCTGCCGCCACAGCGCCGAGTGCGCTGCCACCAGGTACAGCGCGTTGCAGGTCGAGCCGCCCGACATGGCCTGAAAGAAATGATCGAACAGCACGTACTCGTCGGCGAGGTGGTGGTAGTCGGGGATGTCCTGGCGCGTGTAGTGGCCGAGCACCGCCCCGCAGGGGCGCGACTCATCGAGCAGCTGCAAGTCACGCTCGCCGGCGCGGCGGAAGGGCGCATGGTGGCGCTTCAGGGCGAGCGCCACGAACTGGTCCATGGCCCCGTTGTCGACCTGCGCAAACATGCGAAAGAAGTGATGCTCCGGGTCCCACGGCAGGTTCTCCCAGGGCGGCATGTACGGACCGAGGTGAAACGGCTGGTTCTCGAACAACCGGCCGTCGAACCCCAGGATGTTCTCGGGCATCGGCAGATACGAGTAGGGGATGCCGGCCGGATTTTTCTGCAGTCCGTGGAAGCGGCGGTGCACGTTGCCGTCGCGGTCGAGCAGCCCGGTCACGGAGGCGCCGCTCGGGTGGCGGTAGGTGCCGAAGTAGTGATCGAAGCTGCGGTTCTCCTGAAACAGCACGATCACGTGCTCGATGCGTCGGCGCAGCCCGGCGAGATCCGCGCCGCGTGCCGGGGCGTCGAACCCGGCGAGCGCAGCGCCCCCGGTCAGCGTGAGGGACTTCAAAAATGCTCTGCGCGTCAAAGCCGCTTCGGTCATGCACTCGCTCCTCGGATGCCGGCCGCAGCCGCGGCCCTCGAGCGAGTGTACTGCGCGCCGGAGGCTCGCGGACAGATCGGGGCGTGTCTTCCCCGGTCCCGCGTACGCACGGTCACACTGCGGTCATCGGGCGCGGGGCCCCGCCGGGTGGTGCCGCTGCCGCGGGTGCTGCGGGTGTCAGGACCCGTGCGATCGCTCGAGGGAATTCTCAGTCGTGGTCCCGGTGGGCCGTTGCGGCCAACTCCGTCGGTGTTCGGGACCGCGGCACCCTAATCGGCTCGATCATCGGTGCACGCGCGCCGCGAGGGGCGCTGCGGGCGGTTCGGCGACGCGGGCCTGCGCGCTGGTGAGCAGAGGCTGTGCGCGTTCCGAGCGTGCCGGGGGCGCCGAGTGTGCCGCCGCGTGCTGCGGTGCGTGGCCCGGGTTGCGCAGCGGTGCCAGCGCGGCCCACATCTTCGGACTGCGGATCCAACGATAGCCGAACAGGACGAGGAGAATCCCGGCGTACACCAGCGGTTCGCGCACGTCGATCTTCTCCTGCCAGTAAAAGTGCCACACCCCGAGGATCGCGATGAGATAGGTCAGGCGGTGCAGCCGTCCCCAGCGCCGCCCGAGCCGGCGCA
>JAKBBE010000163.1 GCA_021826035.1 Pseudomonadota bacterium
ACCCGTTGGGCATCCGCCTTGGGCAGCCCCTTGGCCTGATAGATCAGGGCCAGCTCGTGCTGCTCGGCCTGCGGCGTCTGTTCGATCTCCTCGCGCTCGCGCGCGAGCTGGGTTTTCGCCAGGTCGCGCGCGTTGCTCACCGAGAGCCACTCCCCGAGCGCCATCGAGCACGCACCGGCAATCAGTCCGGCGAGCCCCGAGAGCAGCACGGTGTGGGTCGAGGTCCGCGCCCCCGCGATGCCCATCATCAGACAGAAGTTCGACACCAGTCCGTCGTTCGCCCCGAGCACCGCGGCCCGCAGGTTGTTGCCCGAGACGCCGCGATGCCACGGCTCGGCCTGCCCGATCGCCATTCCGGGCTGCCAGCTCGACCCCGCGGCGGCCGCGATCACTGCGGCATGGCCGCGTTCCTCGGCGGCGAGCGCGGCGGCATCCTTCTGTGTGGCATACTTGTTGCGGTCGGCAAACTCCGCCGCCGCGATCGAGGGCAGCACGAACGCCGTCCCGAAGCGCCGGGCCAGGCGGGAGAGGATCCGCGTGCGCAGACTCGGCGCGAACCGCTTCGGTTCGAGGCCGGCGTCGAGGAGTTTCTGGCGCCACACCTGGGCGTGATTCGACTCGGCTTGCGCGAGTTGCTTGAACAGATCGCGCCGCAGCGGATCACGTTCGGCCTCCGCCAGCGCCGCATAGAGTGCCGCGCCGTCGAGCTCATCGCGCAGGTTCTGCGCGTATCGGGTGGTATCCGATTGGGTGCGATCGGTCGTCACAGGCATAAAGTCCCCAACATGTCGCGCGCCTTGAATAGGTCGCCGTGATCGGGTGTGCGCGGCAACCGCCGGGGTGCGCCGGGGTGCGCTCCGTGCGCACAGGGAAGTGTGTCAAACATGATACAGGGGAGGGAAATTATTCACCATCATGCGCGGGCGAGCACGCCACTTCGTGCCGGGCGGCGGGTCGCACGGGCATAGCGCAAGGTAGGGATATCCGTGCGCACCGCCGCGCTGCGCGACCCGCAGGTGATCGATCTGATATAGAATCAGAACTCTCCAGAACGGCGGTTCGCGCTGGTGAAATCCGCCATGCGCCACTGCCCGGCAGCATAAGGAGCCCCCATGGAAATCAATATCGGTATCAGCGACAAGGATCGCAAGGCGATCGCGGACGGTCTGGCGCGTGTCATGGCCGACACCTACTCCTTGTACCTCAAGACACACAACTATCACTGGAACGTGACGGGCCCGATGTTCCAGACGCTGCATCTGATGTTCGAGCAGGAGTACAACGAACTGTGGACCGCGGTGGATGTGATCGCCGAGCGAATCCGTGCGCTCGGCCACTTCGCGCCCGGGACGTACAAGGCGCTCGGCGCTCTGAGCAGCATCGCCGAGGATGAGTCGATCCCGGCGGCGAAGGACATGATCAAGAATCTCGTCAAGGGACACGAGCAGGTCGCCACGACCGCGCGCAAGCTGTTCCCGGTCGCCGAGACGGCGAATGATCAGCCGACGGCGGATCTGGTGACGCAGCGTCTGGAGATTCATGAGAAGACCGCGTGGATGCTGCGCAGCCTGCTCGAGGAGACCCATTCGTAACGGGCGAGTGACCGCGGCCGCATGCGCCGCAACGATGCAATGCGCTTCGGGCGCGTGCGCGGTTTGATCAGATGAGGAGTTCAGCGATGTCGGAAGCAAAATGTCCCGTGGTTCACGGAGCGACCCACCGCGCCATGCGTTCAAACGGCGATTGGTGGCCCCAGCAGCTGAATCTGAAGATCCTGCGCCAGAACGACTCGCGCTCCAATCCGCTCGGCGAGTCGTTCGATTACCCCGAGGCGTTCAAGACGCTGGACTTCAAGGCGCTGAAGCATGATCTGCACGCCTTGATGACGGACAGCCAGGAGTGGTGGCCGGCGGATTTCGGCCACTACGGCGGACTGATGATTCGCATGGCCTGGCATGCCGCGGGCACGTACCGCATCGGCGATGGACGGGGCGGGGCGGGGAGCGCCCAGCAGCGTTTCGCGCCGCTGAACTCCTGGCCCGACAACGCCAACCTCGACAAGGCGCGCCGTCTGCTCTGGCCGGTCAAGCAGAAGTATGGTCGGAAGATCTCCTGGGGCGATCTGATGATTCTCGCCGGTAACGTCGCGCTCGAGTCGATGGGCTTTAAGACCTTCGGCTTCGGCGGCGGACGGGCGGATGTCTGGGAGCCGGACGAGTCGGTGTACTGGGGCCGCGAGGACAGCTGGCTTGGCGAGCAACGCTACGCCGGTGAGCGCGACCTGGAGAATCCGCTCGCCGCCGTGCAGATGGGACTGATCTACGTCAACCCGGAAGGTCCGAACGGTAAACCCGATCCGGCCGCCGCCGCCATCGACATCCGCGAGACGTTCCGGCGGATGGCGATGAATGACGAGGAGACCGTTGCGCTGATTGCGGGCGGGCACAGCTTCGGCAAGACGCACGGCGCGGGCGATCCGCGCCTCGTCGGACCGGAGCCGGAGGCGGCTCCGCTCGAGCAACTCGGTCTCGGCTGGAAGAGCCGGTTCGGAACGGGCATCGGCCCGGATGCGATCACCGGCGGTCCCGAGGTCACCTGGACGCAGACGCCCACGAAGTGGAGCCATTATTTCTTCAGCAACCTGTTTGGCCACGAGTGGGAGCTGACCAAGAGTCCGGCGGGTGCGTACCAATACCGCGCCAAAGGTGATGCGAAGCCGATCCCGGATCCCTTCGATCCGAACAAGCATCACGTGCCGACGATGCTGGTGACCGATGTTGCGCTGCGCGTCGATCCGGCCTACGAGAAGATCTCGCGGCACTTTCTCGAGCATCCGGAAGCCTTCGCTGATGCATTTGCACGTGCGTGGTTCAAGCTGACGCACCGCGACCTGGGGCCGCGTTCGCGCTACCTGGGACCGGAGGTGCCGCAGGAGGAGCTGATCTGGCAGGATCCGATCCCGCCGATCAAACACGCGCTGGTGGATGCAAAGGACATTGCCGATCTGAAGGCGAAGATCCTCGCCGCGGGACATTCGCCCGCGGAGCTCGTGCGCATCGCCTGGGCCTCGGCCGGCACGTTCCGCGGTTCGGACAAGCGCGGCGGCGCCAATGGGGCGCGCATCCGGCTCGCACCGCAGAAGGACTGGCCGGTCAACGAGCCACCGCGGCTCGCCAAAGTGCTCGCGTCGCTCGAGTCGATTCAGGCGGCCTTCAACGCCGCACAGTCGAACGGCAAGCGGGTCTCGCTCGCCGATCTGATCGTGCTCGGCGGCTCTGCGGCGATCGAGCAGGCCGCGAAGAAAGCCGGACGGGCGGTCAGCGTGCCGTTTGCAGCCGGCCGCGCCGATGCCACCGCCGAGCACACCGATGTGGAGTCATTCGCCTATCTGGAGCCGATGGCGGACGGATTTCGCAACTATCTCAAGGGGCGTTACACCGTCCCGGCCGAGGAATTGCTCATCGACAAGGCGCAGTTGCTCGGACTGACGGTACCTGAGATGACCGTACTGGTCGGCGGATTGCGCGTGCTCGGGGCGAACCACGGCAGCACACCGCATGGTGTGTTCACGGCGCGGCCGGGAACCCTCAGCAACGATTTCTTCGTCAATCTGCTCGACATGCGCACCGAGTGGAAAGCCACCCCTGATGAGAACCTCTTCGAGGGGTTCGAGCGCACGAGCGGCAAGCGCAAGTGGAGCGCCACGCGGGTCGATCTGGTCTTCGGGGCGCATTCGGAGTTGCGCGCGGTGGCCGAGGTGTACGGTTCGGTTGATGCGCACGACAAGTTCATTGCAGATTTCGTGGCCGCGTGGACCAAGGTCATGAACCTGGATCGCTTCGACCTGCGCTAGCGGCGGCAGCACATGGGCGGCGTGGCGCCGCTCATGCGCGGTGGCAGTGGTGTTCGCCGGGATCGGGACAGGCGCCGCCTTCGAGTTGTACGGTGGCGTGCGTGATGGCGTGCCGGTCGCGCAAGCGTTCGAGGATGAGTTTCAGCACCGATTGGGGGTCGTCGGTCGGCTCGAGCAGAGCATGCAGCGTCACGACCGGCGCATCCCCGGTCATCGACCAGACGTGCAGGTGATGGATGTTGCGCACGCCCGGGAGGTGTTCCAAGTCGTGCGCGATGTCCTCTGGATCGATCTCGTGCGGTGCGCCCTGCAGCAGCACGTGACCGGCCTCGCGCGTCAGCTGCCAGCCCGAGCGCAGGATCAGCCCCGAGACCAGCAGTGAGAACAGCGGATCGGCGAGACGCCAGCCGAATTCGAAGATCAGCAGCGCAGCACCCGCGGCCGCCGCCGATCCCAGCAGGTCACTGAGCACATGGGCGCGGGCGCTGCGCTCATTGAGGGATCGGGCGCCAGAGAGTGCGAGGAAGGCACCGAAGTTGGCCGCACCGCCGAGCAGAGCGACGAGCAGCATCAGTCCGCCATCGACCGGCGGCGGCGCGATGAGGCGGCGAATCGCCTCGGCGGTTACGGCGACGGTGAGTCCGAGCAGGATCAGGCCGTTCGTATACGCCGCGAGAGTCTGGTAGCGGCTGGAGCCGTAGGTGTGGCGCGCATCGGGCGGCCTTCGGCTCGCGCGCACCGCGAGCACCGCGAGCAGGAGCGAGCCGCAATCGGCGAGCATGTGGGCGGCTTCGGCCAGCAGGGCAATGGAATTGGCGATCCCGCCGCCGAGCGCCTCGATGACGGTGAAGGTGAGCAGAATGCCGAGGGCCGTCCGCAGCCCTCGGGCGCTCGCGCCGTGTCCGGCGTCATGCCCGGGGCCAGAACGAGGGC
Source organism: Pseudomonadota bacterium (assembly GCA_021826035.1). The sequence goes on from JAKBBE010000163.1 coordinate 4,787, forward strand.
CATGATCATGATCAGCGGGGTGTGCGTGCGCGTGGGTCACCGGACATCTCGGCGTGGGGGGGCCTCGGTTGAAGCGAGGGTCATCGGCTCGTATCTTAAAACCTGCAGTCACTGGAGCTTCAAGCATGTCCGAGCCGTCCCTGCCGATCGGTGCTCTCGCCCGCAGCGTCGGGTGCAACGTGCAGACCATCCGGTATTACGAGCAGGTCGGCCTGTTGCCCCCGGCCACCCGCACGGCGGGTGCGCAGCGTCGCTATGCGCAGGTCCACCGCCAGAAGCTGAGCTTCATCCGACATGCGCGCGAGCTGGGATTTTCGTTACCGGCGATCCGGGAACTGCTGGCGTTGGCCGAGCACAGTGATTCGGTGTGCAGTCGGGCGGACTCTATTGCCCGCCACCAGCTCGAGGCGGTGCGCCGGCGCATTGCTCTGCTGGAGAGTCGGCGTGCGGAGCTCGAGCGAATGCTTGAGCATCGGCACGGTCGCCGGGTTCGCGATTGCCGGGTGATCGCGACGCTCGCCGACCACGGGCTGTGTGCCGAGGAACGTCACGAGACCGACGCGCGGCGCTGAGGACGCAGACGGACGGTCGGGGGCCGTAGAGCAGGTCTCATCGCGGCGCACAGAGCGACCCCGCACGGGATGCGCCGTGTGCTCTAGACCCTGCTGCGATACAATACCCCCCTAGAGTATTACGATCCTCCATGACACACACGGCACGCGAGAAGACGAAGCTCCTGGCTCGGGTCCGCCGCATTCGCGGGCAGGTCGAGGCGCTGGAGCGCGCCCTGG
>JAKBBE010000164.1 GCA_021826035.1 Pseudomonadota bacterium
CTCGCGCCGCTCGATCCGTGGCTTGGCCGTGTCACGACGTTTGGAGCGGCCTTTGTGGCCCTGCAGGCCCTCGCGGCTGGTGATCCTCCCGTGAGACAGCCATCGCCAGCCGGTTGATCAGTGTGAATCGGTGCCGAAGGGCGATCAGTGCCGCGCGAGCAACATTGACCGGTTGCAAGACCGGGCGGCGGAGACCCGGACGGGACGCGCACGTCTTTGAGCATGCGAGACGGCCTGAGGCAGATGAACAGCCACAGGACTCCCGCGGCGGCCGCTGATCAGCCCGCCCGAGCGGGGACCCCGTGCGCCGTCTCGAGATGAATCATGCGCAGCCTCAGCGCGTTGCCGATGACGGACACCGAGCTCAGGCTCATGGCGGCCGCGGCGATCATGGGGCTCAAGAGCAGTCCGAAAACCGGATACAGTGCGCCGGCGGCGATCGGGATGCCGATCACGTTGTAGATGAAGGCGAGGAAGAGATTCTGGCGGATATTGCGCATGGTGGCGCGGCTGAGCACGCGGGCGCGCACGATGCCTGTCAGGTCGCCCTTGACGAGGGTGACACCAGCGCTCTGCATGGCCACATCGGTCCCCGTGCCCATGGCGATGCCGACTTCAGCTGCGGCGAGGGCCGGCGCGTCGTTTATGCCGTCGCCTGCCATGGCGACCGCTCGTCCTTCGCCGCGCAGGCGCTGCACGATGGCATTCTTGTGATCCGGCAACACCTGCGCCTCGATGTCGGTAATTCCGAGCCGGCGCGCGACGGCTTCAGCCGTGGCGCGATGATCCCCCGTGACCATCACGATCCGGATGCCCTCGTGCCTGAGCGCCTCGAGAGCAGCAGGCGTGCTCGGCTTCACCGGATCGGCGACGGCGACGACGCCCGCGGGTTGGCCGTCGATCGCAACGAACATGGCAGTGGCCCCCTCGCTGCGCAACCGCTCCGCCGGGGTATCGAGGCTCGCCCCGGGGATTCCGAGCGAATCGAGCAGTGCGGCATTGCCCACGGCGACCGCGTGACCGTTGACAGTCCCGATGACGCCCTTGCCTGTTTCCGAGCGAAAGCCGGCCACGCTTTGCAGTGCAATACCCCTCTCGTTCGCCGATGCGGCCACGGCGGCGGCGAGCGGATGCTCGCTCGAGCGCTCGAGGCTCGCTGCGAAGGTGAGCACCGCCGCCTCATCGTATCCTTCCCCGGGCACGACGGCCACCACGCGCGGCTTGCCCTCGGTCAGTGTTCCGGTCTTATCCACGACGAGGGTGTCGATCTTCTCGAATCGCTCCAGCGCTTCGGCGTTCTTGATCAGCACGCCCGCCGCGGCACCCTTGCCGACACCGACCATGACGGACATGGGAGTCGCGAGCCCGAGCGCGCAGGGGCAGGCAATGATGAGCACCGATACCGCCGCAACCAGCGCGTAGGCGAGCTGAGGCGGCGGTCCAAGCAGCATCCACGCGAGGAATGCGGCAAGGGCAATCACAATCACGGCAGGGACAAACCACGAAGAGGCGCGGTCGGCGAGTCGCTGGATCGGCGCACGGCTGCGCTGCGCTTCGGTCACCATCTGCACGATTTGCGCGAGCATCGTGTCCGAGCCCACGCGCTCGGCGCGCGTGATCAGCGTGCCGGTCCCGTTGATCGTGCCGCCGATAACCCTGGCCCCCGAGACCTTGGCCACCGGGATGGATTCGCCGGTGACCATCGACTCATCGACGGCGCTTACGCCCTCGAGCACCACTCCGTCCACCGGAACCGCTTCGCCGGGGCGTACCCGCAATCGGTCGCCGACCTGCACGGCATCCAGGGGAATCTCCTCATCGGCCCTGCCGTCGCGAATGCGGCGGGCGAATTTTGGCGCGAGATTGAGCAGGGAGCGAATGGCGCCACCGGTAGCTTCCCGCGCGTGCAGCTCGAGCACCTGCCCCAGGAGCACGAGCACTGTGATGACCGCGGCGGCTTCGAAGTACACGGGAATGAGACCGTTCTCGCTGCGTAGTCCTCGCGGAAAGAGACCCGGTGCGAAGATCGCCACGAGGCTGTAGAGGTAAGCGGCGCTGACGCCGAGCGCGATGAGGCTGAACATGTTGAGCGAGCGGCGGCGCACGGAGGCCCACCCGCGCTGAAGCAGCGGCCATCCCGCCCAGATCACCACCGGGGTCCCGAGTGCGAACTGAATCCACATCGACAGGACGGGAGAGATCACTCGATGCGTCGCGAGCGCGGGGATCTCTGTGGTCATGTCGAGGAGGACCATCGGGGCGGCGAGTGCCGCACCGATCCAGAACCGCCGCGTCATGTCTCGCAGCTCGAGGTTTTGACCCGTCACACTTGCCGGCTGTACCGGTTCGAGCGTCATCCCGCAGATCGGGCAGTTGCCCGGCGCGCTCCGGCGAACCTCCGGATGCATGGGACAGGTGTAGATCGTTCCGAGTCGGGACTCGGCAGCCAGTCCCGACGGGCTCGCCGTTGCCTGGCCGCCATCTTCGCGCATCGGTTTGTTCACGGGTTCGGCTCCCAATCGACTATGATTAGTGAGATACCGGTCGGGCGCCGCGCAGAACTTCTCGAGACAGCCGCTCGAACACGAGCAGTAGGACTGACTCCCATACGCCAGTGGTGCTGGGATTGCGGCGAGACTCGCATCCCGCACACCGGATCCGTCAGATCGCGCTCACCCATCCCTGCGGCGAGTTCCCCGGACACCGTATGAGGTTCCGTCGGAGCCGAATGATCGCCTCGCCGGTGCGTGTGACGCGAATTCATGGCGCGCACAGTGTTCCCGAGACCTGGTAGATGACGCCGACAGTCGCGCGATCCCGCGCCTGAGGCGCTCCCTGCATCGTCGCGGAGCCTTTGTTTCTCCGGCCAGGCCGGCGATGCCAGCTATGGTTCCGCTGAGGCCGGCGGCTGGTCAGTCGCCCGCCGTGTTCTCTACTCTTTGACATACGCCCTTCGCGCCGCGCCGGGTGGGCAATAGCGAAGCGTGGTCAAATAACTTCCCGCCGAATCGTATTGCGTTGGGGCCCTGAGAACATGAGGATTTCTACGTAATGGATTCAAAGCGCTGAGGGCGCATAGTGGGTAACAATTCCTGCCGGGGCCAGGTGTCGCACCATGAGTGGCCTTCTTTCATTCTTGCTCTTTGGGGCGCTGTTCTTTGTCATGATGCGCTTCGGCTGCGGAGCGCATGTCGGTCACGGCGGCCATGGCGGCCACACTCACCAGCGCGACAACAACAGTGACCAGACCGTCACCCCGTCTACCCACCATGCTCTCGATGCGGGCGTCGATCCCGTGTGCGGAATGGCGGTCGAGCCGGCCAGCGGCTACGCGAGCGTCTATCGAAGCAAGACGCTGCGTTTCTGCTCGCGAGATTGCCTCGATAGATTCGAAGCACAGCCGGAGCGGTATCTCGGCGCTGGAGCGACGACGGAGGCAGTGCCGGAGATACCGGGGAAGAGGTCGGCCCCATGAAAACGGGCATCTCGCTCAAAGCGGCCGGGATGGCGACGGGGCTGTTTCTCGCGATTACTTTCTCACTGTGCGTGGCATTTGACCTTCTCGTCCCGCGCTATGCCATGTATCACACTTGGCTCGGACTCGTGCCCGGTTTCCACTGGCTGACCTGGGGGTCCTTTGCCCTTGGGTTGATCGAGAGCTACGCCTACGGCTGGTTCATTGCGCTCATCTGGGTGCCGCTCTACAACGTGTTTCTGTTTGGCCGTCGTCAGCCATGAGCGTGCACATTGCACATTCGGGCGCGTGGGGCCTCGCGATCGTGATGATCGTGATCGCCTCCTGGGTCTTCTATCGATATTTCGCTCCCAAGGGGTGGCGCGAGTGGGCCGGCGCGGGCTTGGTCCAGGCGTTCATCATCGCGCTCTACGCGGAAATGTACGGCTTTCCGCTGACGATCTATCTGCTCGTGCGGTTCTTGCATCTCGACCGCCGTGGCTTGAACGCGAACTTGTGGTCGACGCTGCTCGGCATGGGCGATACCGGTATGATGATCTCCATGCTGATCGGGTATGTGCTGCTCTTTCTCGGCATTGGCCTCTTCATCGAGGGATGGCGCGAGCTCTACCGCGCGCACCAGGCGGGCAGACTCGCATCCGACCGCCTCTACGGACTCGTGCGCCACCCCCAGTACACCGGGCTTTTCGTGGGACTCTTCGGCGAAGGCGTCGTTCATTGGCCGACCGTCTTTTCCGTGACGTTGGTTCCAATCATCGTGTTCGTCTACACTCGGCTCGCGTATCGGGAAGAGCGGGATATGATCGCGAAATTCGGCGAGCGGTACGAGGAGTACCGGCGGCGAGTGCCCATGTTCTTCCCGGGGCGCGGCGGTTGGCGCCGGCTTATCGAGGAGGCCGGACCTTAACCGGTGCACGGCGTCATTCAAGCGAGGAGACTCCAGTGAAATCGAGACTCTCAATGGCACTACCGGGCGTTGCCCTGGCGCTGTTCGCGATCGCGATCGCGACCGCGACCGCGCAGGCCGCGCCCCCTTCACCCCAACCGCCGGCGGCTCAAGCAACCGAACGGACCTCTATAGCCGCAACGCATCTCAAGGAGGTGGAAGCTCGGATGAAGCTCATGCAGGAGCAGATGCGGCGTATCCGCGAGACGAAGAGTCCAGAGGTCAGAGCGACGCTGCTGCGCGAGCACATGCACACCATGATGGAGCAGATGCGGGCCATGCGCGCCATGGGCGGGGGATGATGTCTGGCATGATGCCTCGGGGGATGATGGGCGGTCCCTCGATGGGGCACGGGATGATGGGTCACGGCATGATGGGGGGCGGCAATCGGAATGCACCCTCCGCGCAGCAGTGCCAGCGGATGCACGACCGGATGCGGGACGAGATGCAGAACCGTCTCGACATGATGCAACTGATGATGGAGCAGATGATGGGGCAGATGCAGGCGATGCAGGGAATGCCTATGGAAGGGAAGGGCCCGCAGCGGTAGTTTCCCTCAGGAGATGAGCAATCCCCGGAATGCCCAGGCTTCTCGGCGGTGGCGTTTCAGTCTCAAAAGCGTTAGCATGACAAGGTCATGATGGCTCGGCGATTTCATTCGCATTACCTCACGCTCCTGCTGCTGGCAGTGGTGACCCTCGGGTACGGCCAGCAGGTCTGGGCGTGTCCCATGATGCTGTCCCCCACTCCGGTACCGATGCGCTGCCCCATGACGGGTCACCGAATGCCGATGCCCTGTGGTGGTGCGTCGTTGTCCCGCGGAGTCTCCTGCGGGATGCCCAGCGCTTGTGGATGGGTGCCGGCGGGACCCGCTGCTCGAGTCAGCGGGATTGAAATCCGAAATGCGCATGCCGTCGCTCCGTCCGCGCCGGCATGGACTGCTGTCTCTCCTGTGGCGGCTCATCGAAGGCCGCCACCGCAGGGTCCCCCGCGCACGGCCACCGCCTCATCGGCGGGGCGCGATACCTATCTTTCGACCCTCCGTCTGAGACTCTAACACTCCACGTTGCGGATCGGTGCTCGCACGCCAAGCGTGTGCGGGCACGTCATCGTTTGGGATCTGCAAACGGAGTGTCTTGTGCGTCA
>JAKBBE010000165.1 GCA_021826035.1 Pseudomonadota bacterium
GCGTCAGATCGGCGCACGAGACCTGCCAGCGCGCGTGCAGCGAGCGCCATCGGCCGGCCGCGCTCCCGCGGCGATGACGATCGACCTGGGCCGTCGCGGCAGCGGACAGCCCGCGCCCGGTGAGCACCAGCCGTTCGAGATCGAGGCGGGCGGGCGTCAGGCTCGCCTCGAGCGCCAGCTGTGCATGCGCCCCGAGGAGCCGGGCGAGCACGCTGGCGCCGGTTACCCGTGCCGCGCCGTGCAACACGAGACGAGTCTTCGTGCCGCGCTGCGCAAGGGTCCCTGAGAGCTGCACCGCGCCCCCGACGTGCTGATGATAGTGCGCCGCCAGTACCGCCAGGTCTGGCATGCGCAGCGTGAACGTCGCGTTGCGCGGCCCCTCGGTCAGCGCCTGCCCCGAGAGATCGAACAGCCCATCGGCGAGATGGATCTGCAGCGGACGGTGCGCCGCGCGCAGCTGCAGCGAGGCCTCGAGGTGCAGCGGCGAGCCGCCCAACAGCTGCGGGTACGGGCCCGGCAGACGAATCCCGCCGGCACTCGCACGCACGGTGAGCACTCGGCCATCGGCGTTCAGATGCGCACTCAGCGCCCCGATCGCGGCACCGTCGGTGAGCCGCAGTCCCGCGAGCTCGAGCACGCCGTTCGCCTGCGCCGAGGACAGCGGTCCGCGCCAGCGGCCGGTCAGATCCAGCCGCTGCCAGGCCAGCCCCGCCCGGGGGGCCATCGCCGGGGAGGTGACGGTATAGATCAGATCGGCCGCGCGGCGCGCGAGGTCGATCGTTCCGCCGACGTCGGCCGTGAGTTTGCCGGCCCGGGCCGTGAAGGTGAGCGTCTCGGCCTGACGCGGCCCCTGCAGGCGCGCCCGCACGTGCAATGCCCCGAGTCCGGGCACCTTCAGCCAATGCTCCAGAGGACCGCCGGCGGGCTCCTCGAGCGTCAGAGCGGCCGTGACGGCCGCCGGCGTCGCCTGCCAGGTGAGCCCGTAGAGCCCCTGACCGTTGGTGCGCCGCAGCTGCAGGCGCACCTGCGCATCCTGCAGCGATCGGTAATGGACCGAGCCGTGCAGGGTCAGGCGGGCCCATTGGCCGGCGGCGGCGGGCGCGAGCACGAGCGTGCCGATCTGCACGCGCTCGACATCGATGTCCGGCAGGTGCATCGCCGCGCCGCCGCCGCCGCTCGCACCGGAGCGGACCGGGCGGCGCAGCACCTCGATGCGCGCCACGTCCAGCGCCTCGATGTGCAGATCCCCCCGCAACAGCGCGAGCGGCGACCAGCGCAGCGAGAGATCCTCCGCACTCATCCAGATGCCGCGCGCATCGCCGAGCTGCAGCTGCGCGAGCGTGATCTGCGACGGGAAGCGTCCGGCCAGTCCGCTGAGGCGCACGCGCCCGGCGGTGAGTGCGGCGGTCTCACGCTCGAGGAGGCGGCGTCCGGCGCGAGTGTTACCGGCGAGGATCACCGCCCCGAGGATGAGCAGCCCGAGCAGCGCCGCGGTGGCGAGCGTCCAGCCTGCACAGCGCAGCGCCCGGCGCATCAGAACGCCTGCCCGAGGCCGATGTACACCTCGAAACGGCCGCCGTTCTGCAGCTGGCGCGTCGGCACGGCAACATCGAGGCGGATCGGGCCGATGGAAGTGTAATAGCGCACGCCCGTACCCACCCCGACACGGTATACGCTGCTCGAGCCGCTCGCGACACCCCCGGCGTCGGCGAACAGAACGACGCCGAACTTGGCGCCCACGCGCTGGCGCAGCTCGAGATTGACCGCCTGCATGCTCGTGCCGCCCTCGGGCAGTCCGTCGGCAAACTGCGGTCCGATCGACTGATAGCGGTAGCCGCGCACCGTGCCGCTGCCACCGGCGTAGAAGCGTTGATCGGGCGGCAGGCCGAACTGGCTCGCGCCCTCGGCCACACCGGCGATCAGGCGCGCGGCGAGCACCGTGCGGCCGGCCGGATCGGCCGCGAACAGCCGGTGCACGTCGAAGTAAGTAGCGATGCTGCCCTGGATGATGACGAAGAGCTGCTGACTCGCGGCGCCGAGGGAGAGCGTGGGCGAGACGGTGAGTGAGATTCGATAACCGTGCGTCGGGTCGAGCAGCGGCGAGGCCAGATCGGTCGAGTCGAACTGCGCAGCCAGCGGGAGTGCAATCAGGTTGTAGCGGCTGTTGAGTCCCTCCTGCGTGATCCGTTCATGTTCGTACGACGCCCCACTGCTCGCCACCCACTGCGAGGAGAACCGCCGCGTGAGCGTCGCACCGGCCGTCTCGCCATTTTGCGTATAGGCCTGCAGCGTCTGGCGCAGCGCGGCGACGGAAAATCCGAGGGTCTGACCCCGGCGGCGAAAGTCCGGAATGTCATACCCGAGGCGGGCGTCGTAGCCGGCCCCGGTGCTGGCCGTGCCGCCCAGATCGATGGCGCTTGCCGAAGCGCTCAGGCGCTGTCCGCTGCCGAACAGGTTGCTGTCACTCCAGCGCAGACCGCCGCTGCCGCCCAGATCACTCGAATAGGCGGCATTGAGGCCAAAGGCGTAGCGCTTGCTCTCCTGCACCAGAAACGTCAGCGGCGCGCGCCCGGTCGCATCGGCGGCCCCGAGACGCACGCTGACGCTCGAGAACAATCCGAGTCGCAGCAGATCCTGGCGCGCCTGCTCGATCCGCGCCGCATCGTAGCGTTGCCCGGGGTGGATCGGCAGACTGCGCCGCAGGAACGAGGTGCGCACGTGCTGGAGTCCCTCGATGCGGATCGTGCCGATCCGCACGCGGGGACCGCTCGTGACGCGGATCTGCAGGTTCAGCACATGGCGCTGCGGGTCTTCGTAGGCGATGGGCGGGGCGACCTTGGCCTGCGCATAGCCGGCGTTCTGCAGCGTGCGCTGCAGGCGCTCGCCGGCCGCCAGAACGTCCGCCGCGCGCGCCGGTGCGCCTGAGCGCAATCCGAGCAGCGCATGCGGCAGACCGAGCGTGCGTTCGATCGCCACGGGCATCGTGCCCTCGACCTCGATACGCCCGACCTGAAAGAGCGGCCCGAGCGATGGGGCGACCTTCACCGTCGCATCGGTGCCGTTCGGCAGCGCCTCGAGGGCCTTGCCGAGCCCGAGGCTCTCGAGGCGTCTGCCGTCGATCGTGATGGTGACGGCGCCCTGGTAGTACCCGAAGCTCTGCAGCACCGTGCGCAGTCGTTCCACGTCGGCGCGCGCCCGCGCGATCAGGCCGTACGGACCCACCGGGGCCGTCGCGCGCAACGCCTGCAGCTGCGAGGTCTCCTTCAGGGTCGAGTCGACGGCGTTGCGCCCGCTCGAGGTCCAGTGCACTCGATAGGGCTGCGGGTTCGCCGCCTGCGCCAGAGGTGCCGCCAGCACCGCACAGATCCACAGCGCGAGCGAGCGCCGGCCGGCGGCCCCTGCGCCCCCGCGCGCCCGTCCACGACCGCCAAAGAATCGGTATCCCATGGACCCTATGGTAAACAGTCGGACCGCCCGAGGCGCGCCGCGCATCGGGAGCGGCGCTGCACGAGGACCTCCGACGCCCTACGGACTCCGGAGCAGCCTCAGATGCTCGGCGATGCGCTCGGCATCCTGCCCGCTCGCCGGGTTGTAGATCACCAGCATCAGGTCGGTGCGACCGTCGACGGCGAAGGCGGAATACTCGAACGTGAAGGCCCCGAGCACCGGATGGTGGATCGTCTTGACGACTTCGCCAAAGGCACCGCCGTGAACCTCGTTCTCCTGCCACATCGCGGCGAACTGCGGACTGAGCCGGCTCAGCTCCTCGACCAGCGGTGCGACGTCTTCGGCCGCCCCCGCCCGGGTCGTCTCGAAGCGAAACGCCGCCAACACCGCGCGCGCCACGGCGCTCCAATCGGGTTGCGCGGCGTGTGCGCGCGGATCGAGAAACAACCATCTGAGGATGTTGCGCTGCTCGCGCGGCTGTTCGGCGTAATCCATCAGCATCAGCGTCGCGGCACGATTCCAGGCGACGACGTCCCAGAGCGCGGTGCGGATGAGGGCCGGACGCGGATCGAGCGCATCGAGCACGCGCTGCAGACGAGGGGTCACGCCGGCGCCGCGGTGGTAGCGCACTTCGGGCGGACGGCCGAGCGCGAGCACGAACAAGTGCTCGCGCTCGGCATCGGTGAGCAGCAAGGCATGCGCGATGCGCTCGAGCACGTCGGCGGACGGGGCCCCGCCCCGGCCCTGCTCGAGCCAGGTGTACCAGGTGGGACTGATGTGCGCGCGCTGCGCCACTTCCTCGCGGCGCAGGCCCCTCGTACGCCGCCGGCCCGCCGCGAAGCCGAGCGCACCGGGATCGAGCTTCAGCCGGCGCTGGCGCAGGTACGTGCCCAGCCGATGGTCAGAGGTGGCGGGTCGGTCCACGGTTACTCTTTATACTAGGATAATGTCACTTCTTTACCAGGATAACGCACGGCCGCACAGTTGTCCCTCCCCCTGGGATAGAAGGACGACATCATGCGTATATTTGTCACCGGAGCCACGGGCTTCATCGGATCCGCTCTGGTCCCCGAACTGATCGGGGCCGGCCACCAGGTCCTCGGGCTCTGCCGGACCGAGACGAAAGCCGCTGCACTCGCGGCCGCCGGCGCAGCCGTGCACCACGGCTCGCTCGATGACCTGGAGCGCCTCAGCGAGGGCGCCGCGCAGTGCGACGGCGCGATCCACCTCGCCTTCAACCACGAGGTCTTCAACGACATCACGCGCTTCGCCGAGAGCGGCCAGCAGGAGCAGCGCGCCATCGAGGCGATCGGCGCAGCCCTGGCCGGCTCCGCGCGTCCGTTCGTGCTCACCTCGGGCACCGGGATGCTCTCCCCGGGCATCCTGGCGACGGAACAGACCGCGCTGCTGCCTGGTCGCCTCGCGCTGCCGCGCAACCCCGAAGCGGCCGGCGCGGCCATCGCCGCCGAGGGCGTGAATGTCTCCATCGTGCGCCTGCCGCAGGTCCACGACACGCACCGCCAGGGCCTGGTGAGCCGCTGGATCTCGATCGCGCTGCAACAGCGGTACTTCGCCTACGTCGGGGACGGCCTGAACCGCTGGCCGGCCGCCCACGTGCTCGACGTGGCACGGCTGTACCGGTTGGCGCTCGAGCGCGGGCAGTGCGGCTCGGTCTATCACGCGGTCGGGGAACCCGGGGTGGCGGCGCGGGAGGTCGCGAACACCCTCGGCACGCGGCTGGACCTGCCGGTGAAATCCCTGACCCCGCAGGACGCCCCGGGCTACTTCGGCTGGATGGCACCGTTTGCGGCGGCGGACATCCCCGCCTCGAGCGATTGGACGCAGCGTACGCTCGGCTGGCAGCCGAGCGGACCGGGACTGCTCGCCGATCTGCAGCGGCTCGAGCTGCCGCCGGGCTGAGGCGCCGGCCAGCGGCGGCGGACCGGCGCGTCCGCCGCCGCCTGAGAGTCACATAGCGCGCGAGTCCGTCCGCCTTCATGCGCTACTATTCCGGCCCGGACCCATCGAAGCTGGAGGCGACACGTCCCATGGCGAATGAACATTTCCCGATCGATCTGCGTCAGCTGCGGCCCCTGAAGCTCGATCCGAAGCTCGGC
>JAKBBE010000003.1 GCA_021826035.1 Pseudomonadota bacterium
ATCCCATCGAACTTGGCCCCTTGGGCGAGCAGGGAGAAGCGGCTCTGGCGGGCGCTTTCGCGAAACTCCGAGATCGAGCTGTTCGGGTTGTTGGCGAAGGGGATGCCGGTATTGAAGTCCGAGCCGACGTCCGCCGATTGGTTACGATTGCGGTACACGGTGGCGAGCTCGGCGAAGCCGCCGAAGGTCAACCTCAGCGGTCCGGTCTGGATGGACGGTGCGCTTGGGGCGTGAGCGAATGCCGGGGCACCGGCGGTGGCGGCGAGGAGTGCGCCGAGGCCCACCCGCACATGCATCGAGACGCGGCGGCGGGACGGTGTGGTGATGTTCATTACCGTTCTCATGCTCGTGAGTTCACTCGAGAAGGGGGGCGATGGCTGGAGCGCGCTCGGGCGCCGCTCGCGCGGCTGCCAGGTGCACCACCGGCATCGAGCTGCCGACCTGCGCTGTCGCGCGTCGGTTCGGCGAATGAAGCCGTGGGATACCGCGAGCGCAAATCGGCGCTGTCGGTGCACCGCACGCGGCGTTGCGCCCGAGGGGGGCGATCGGCCGCGTGCGGCCAGCATGCGCATCGGATGCGCCGACAGGTCACCGTGAGACTCCTCTGAATCGTTGTTCTTACACCGGCGCGTGGCGCACCCCGCGCCGCGATGTCCGCGTGACGATTTTGTGACAATCGATCCTGCGGCACGCGACTCGGGCTGAAACCGAAGCGCTGCGCTCAGTGGCCCGGCGACCATTAAATGACAGAAATATGAAAATAACGTGACAGATGTGTCATTCAACTGTCATATATCAATAACCCATTGAAAAAAAAGAGTAATCGACCGGGCCTGGGCCGCCGACTCGCGCCGTGCCGAGGACTGCGTGCCGCGATGCGAGCGGGCCGGCTGTCATCATTCGGACATGAAGCGCGGGGATGATGGGCCATCGGCCGATGGGGTTCGGTGTACCCGGATGCACCGCGGGCCAGTCCCCTGATAGGGGCCTTGCGGCACACACCGGTGGAGGGGCACGCGGAGTCGCCTGCGGCGCAGGATCGGTGCGCAGCGCCGGCGGTGCCTCGGAGGCAGCGGCGGATGCGCTGTCAGCGGGCAACCGCCTCTCTGCGGCGCGGCGCCGCGCTCGGTCAGCGCACGTGCGCAGGTGCAGCGGCCGGCACGGGAGCGGACGAGGGGAGCGGATGATGGATGCGACTTGCTGCCGATAACCTCGGCAGGCGACAATTCCGCGGTGCCTGGCACTGACGGGCCGGCATGGCTGCGCGCGCCGCGAAGGCGGCGAGTCCCCTGATTTGGACGACGATTTCGACCCACCGAACATGCACCGAACCGCACCGCGGCCCCCCGCAGGACCGCACCGATGAGCCAGCCGGCCGAGTGGACCGATCCTGCCGGTACCCTGGGGGCGAACCCGGCGACGAAAATCGAGGTTCGGAGCCTGAACTTCTTCTATGGCCGGCAGCAGGCGCTGAAGGACATCACTCTGGCGCTGCCCGACCGTTCCATCACCGCCTTCATCGGGCCGTCGGGCTGCGGCAAATCGACGCTGCTGCGGGTCCTGAACCGCATGTACACGTTGTATCCGGGGCACCGCGCGAGCGGCGAGGTGCTGCTTGACGGCCAGGACATCCTCGCCCCGAACGTGGATGTGACGCGACTGCGCCTGCGCGTGGGGATGGTGTTCCAGAAGCCCACGCCGTTTCCGATGTCGATTTTCGAGAACGTGGCCTTCGGGCTGCGCCTGGCGCGGCGGATCGGGCGCAGCGAGCTCACCCGGCGCGTGCAGGGCGCGCTGGGTGATGCGGCGCTCTGGGACGAGGTCAAGGATAAGCTGCACGAGGATGCCCGCAGCCTCTCCGGCGGCCAGCAGCAGCGCCTGTGCATCGCGCGCTCCATTGCGCTTGAGCCGGAGGTGATCCTGCTCGATGAGCCCACCGCGGCGCTCGATCCGATCTCGACGCTGAAGGTCGAGGAGACTCTGCAGAACCTGCGCGAGCGGTTCTGCATCGTGATCGTCACCCACAACCTGCAGCAGGCCGCGCGCGTCTCGAGCAGCACGGCGTTCATGTACCAGGGCGAACTGATCGAGATGGGCCCCACGGGGCAGTTGTTCACCGCGCCGCGGGATCGGCGCACCGATGACTATGTCACCGGGCGATTTGGCTGAGGTAGACCGACAGTGGCGCAGGAAACGACCCGCTCCGACCTTCCCGGCGCGAGCCTCCCGAGCGGCGTGGCCCTAGGCACCAAGCCCAGCGGCCGCGTGCACCTCCCGACGACGCTCGCCAGCGAGCTGACGACGCTGCCGAGCGGGCTGCCGGCCGGGGAGCCGCAGGTGCCCGATCCGGTGTTCTCCTGCCGCTCGGTGTACGTGCACTATGGGGAGATCCAGGCGCTCGCCGACGTGACGGTGGACATCGCACGCGGCCAGGTGCTTGCCTGCATCGGACCGTCCGGTTGCGGCAAATCGACGTTCCTGCGCTGCCTGAACCGCATGAACGACACCATTCCCGGGGCGCGCGTCACGGGCACGATCCTGCTCGATGGCCAGGACATCTACGAGAAGCGCCAGGACGTGGCGCGCTTGAGGGCGCGCATCGGGATGGTGTTCCAGAAGCCCAATCCATTTCCGAAGTCGATTTACGACAACGTGGCCTACGGGCCACGCATCCACAAGCTCACCCGCACCCGGGCCGATCTGGATGAGCTGGTGTGCACCAGCCTGCAGCGCGCCGGGCTGTGGAGCGAGGTGAAGGACCGGCTGCACGGGCCGGGCATGGGCCTCTCCGGCGGCCAGCAGCAGCGCCTGTGCATCGCGCGGGCGCTCGCCGTGCAGCCGGAGGTGATCCTGATGGACGAACCGTGCTCGGCGCTCGATCCGATCGCGACGGCGCGCATCGAGGATCTGATCGAGGAGCTGCACGGCAGCTATGCGATCGTGATCGTGACGCACTCGATGCAACAGGCCGCGCGCGTCTCGCAGCGCACCGCCTACTTCCACATGGGGCGGTTGGTGGAAGTCGGGGAGACCGACCGGGTGTTCACCAACCCGCGCCACCGTCTGACCGAGGATTACATCACGGGCCGCTTCGGCTGAGGCCCGCCCGTCGGGGCGGCGGTGATGTCGTAACGGTTTGCGGAGCGGGCCCGGGGGACACGGCCGCGCGCGAAGGCCGTCAGGTTAGGCAGCCCTGGTCATATCCCGGGTGATCAAGCCCCCGGGCACCGCCGCCGGTGAACTGCAGAGCGCTTTTGCTCGATCGGTCTCCAACACTCCGGCGGCCGCCTTCAGAATCTTAAAGACACGCTGTTTGCGGTCGTTGCGCCTCGTCGAACAGCAGCGCGGTCCGGGGTCGCCAGGCTGTGGTCGGCCCGGGAGCCGCTGCTTTGCGACACGACCGGTGAGCTCGTCGGCCTCGCAGGCAATTGATCGTAAAAAAAATAGCACCCGCGGCGCGCTACTGCGCGGCGCGCAGCAGTTCGTTGATCGAGGTCTTGGCGCGCGTCTGGGCATCGACCCGCTTGACGATCACCGCGCAGGCGAGGCTGTAGCGGCCGTCCGCCGAGGGCAGCGATCCGGGTACGACCACGGAGCCGGCCGGCACGCGTCCGTAGAGGATCTGTCCGCTCGCGCGGTCGTAGATGCGCGTGCTCTGCCCGATGAACACCCCCATGGAGATGACCGCGCCGGTCTCGACGATGACCCCTTCGACGATTTCCGAGCGCGCGCCGATGAAGCAGTCGTCCTCGATGATGGTGGGGCTGGCCTGCAGCGGCTCGAGCACCCCGCCGATCCCGACCCCGCCGGAGAGGTGCACGTTGCGCCCGATCTGCGCGCACGAGCCGACGGTCGCCCAGGTGTCGATCATGGTGCCCGTGTCGACGTAGGCGCCGATGTTGACGTAACTCGGCATCAGTACGGTGTTGGGCGCGATGTACGCGCCCTTGCGGACCAGCGCGTGCGGCACGATGCGCGCCCCACCGGCGCGCAGCTGCGCCTCGTCGGTGGCGGCATATTTCAGCGGCACCTTGTCGTAAAAGCGCGTGAAGCCGGCCTCGATCGGGGTGTTCTCGCGCGTGCGAAAGTAGAGCAGCACCGCCTTCTTCAGCCACTCGTTGACCACCCAGTGCTCGCCCTGGCGCTGCGCAACGCGCGCCCGCCCGCTGTCGAGCAGCTCGATGCACTCCTCGAGCTGCGCGGCGAGCGTCGCCGTGACCCGCTCGGGCGTCACAGTGGCGCGCGCCTCGAACGCCGCTTCGATGGCGGCCTGCAGCGGCGCGGCGCTCATGACTCGCGCCGCTCGAGGTAGGCGCGGATGCGCTCGGCGGCCTCGATGCACGCAGCGACACTCGGTACGAGCGAGATGCGCACGCGCCCCGCGCCGGGATTGCCATGCCCGCCATCGCGCGCCAGATAGCTGCCCGGCAGCACCAGCACGCCCTGGGTGGCGTACAGCTCGCGTGTGAAGCGCTCATCGTCGCCGTCGGCGCCGACTTCGCTCCACAGGTAGAAGGCGCCCTCGGGCCGCTCGACCGGCAGGACCGGAGCGAGAATGGGCAGCACGCGCTCGAATTTCTCCCGGTACAGGCGCCGGTTGGCCACGACATGCGCATCGTCCTGCCAGGCCACGATGCTCGCCAGTTGGGTCGGCACCGGCATGGCGCAGCCGTGATAGGTCCGGTACAGCAGCAGCTTGGCGATGATCGCCGGGTCACCGGCGACGAACCCGGAGCGCAGGCCCGGTACGCTCGAGCGCTTCGAGAGGCTGTGGAATACGATGCAGCGCTCGAAGCGTGCGCGCCCGGCGGCCTCGGCGGCTTCCAGCAGACCCGGCGGCGGGCGCGCCTCATCGAGATAGATCTCGCTGTAGCACTCGTCGGCCGCGACGATGAAGTCGTAGCGTTCGGCGAGTTCGAGCGCCTGGCGCAGATACTGCCGCGAGAACACCTTGCCGGTCGGGTTGCCTGGGCTGCACAGGAACAGCACCTGACAGCGCCGCCAGAGATGCTCCGGCACGGCCGCGAGGTCCGGCGTGAAGTCATTCGCCGCGGTGGTGTCGAGGAAGTACGGCTCGCCCCCGGCGAGCAGCGCGGCACCCTCGTAGATTTGATAGAACGGATTGGGCATCGCCACCAGCGCCTCGCGGCTCGCATCGAGTGCGGCCTGCACGAACGCGAACAGCGCCTCGCGCGTGCCGTTCACCGGCAGCACCATGGTGGCCGGATCGACGCTGCCGGCGGCGAGGCCGAAGCGCCGCTCGAGCCACGCGGCGCACGCGCCACGCAACTCGGGCACCCCGGCGGTGGTGGGGTAGGTGCCAAGCTGGTGCGCGTTGGCGCGCAGCGCCTCGAGCACCATGGCCGGCGGCTCGTGGCGCGGCTCGCCGATCGACATGGCGATCGGGCGGATCGACGCTGCCGGTGGGGTCGGGGCGGTCAGTCGCGCCAGACGCTCGAACGGATAGGCGTGCAGCCGCTGAAGACGCGGGTTCATGTGAAGCTCCAGTGGGTGGTTACGCGGCGGCGCGCCGTTTGAGCGCTTCGCCGAGGATCTGGCGCAGATGCTCGGCCCGCGCCTCATCGAGTGCCTGCCCGTCGCGGTCGGTGATGTAGAAGACGTCCTCGGCCCGCTCCCCGACGGTCATGATGCGCGCGGCCTGCAGCAGCACGTGCTCGGCGGTGAGCACCTTGCCGACGTCGCACAGCAGCCCCGGCCGGTCTCCGGCGATCAGCTCGAGCACCGAGCGGCCGTTCGGTTCATCGGTGCTGATGGCGATCTGCGTAGGGGTATGGAACATGCGCGCCTGGCGCGGGACGCGCCGGTGCACGGCGATGGTGGCCTGCGGCTGCTGCAGCGAGCGCCACAGCGCCTCTTCGATCTCCTCGCGCCGCTCACCGTCGGCGATCGGCGCGCCGTCATCCTCCAGGACGTGGTAGAGATCGAGGCTGAAGCCATCGCCGGTGGGCGTGATGCGCGCATCGACGATGTCAAGTCCGAGCTGATCGAGCACCGCGGTGGTGCGACCGAAGCCGTGTTCAAGTGCTCGGGTATAGATCAGCACCGCGGTGGTGCCGCGCACGCTCTGCGGGTCGAGCGCCACCAGCGGCTCGATGCTGTGCGGATCGCGCTCGGCGAGCAGGCGCATGTGCCAGGCGAGCTCCTCCGGGGAGTGGCGCAGGAAATAGGTGGCCGAGAAACGCTCCCAGACCCGCTCGATCGCCTCCCCGGGCACACCGCGCTCGATGAGCAGCCGACGGGCCGCCTCGCGCGTCTCCCCGACCAGCTGTTCCTGGTCGATTGGCGACTCCAGCCCGCGGCGCAGCGCACGGCGCACGCGCTGGTAGAAGTCATCGAACAGAGAGGCCTTCCACGAGTTCCACAGCTTCGGGTTCGTGGCGCGCACATCGGCGCAGGTGAGCACGTACAGGTAATCGAGGTGCGCCTCATCGCCGATGCTCTGCGCGAATGCGTTGATCACCTCCGGGTCGGAGATGTCCTGCTTCTGCGCCGCGAGGGAGAAGGTGAGGTGCTGGCGCACCAGCCAGGCCACCAGGCGCGCATCGTACGGGGAGAGCCCCTGCTCTAGGCAGAATGCCTCGGCGTCCACCGAGCCGAGTTCCGAGTGGTCCCCGCCGCGGCCCTTGGCGATGTCATGAAACAGTGCGGCGAGGTAGGCCACTTCGGGCCGCGGCAACTGCTGCATGATGCGCGAGGCCTGCGGCAGCTCCTGATCGTAGCGCGGGATGGCGAAGCGTCTGAGGTTGCTCACCACGAACAGCGTGTGCGCATCCACGGTGTAGGCGTGGAACAGGTCGTACTGCATGCGCCCGACGATGCGCCCGAACGCCGGGATGTAGCGGCCGAGCACCCCGTAGGTGTTCATGCGGCGCAGCTCGTGGGTCACCCCGACCGGCGAGCGCACGATCTCGAGGAACAGCCGGTGATGGCGCGGGTTCTGGCGGAACTCCTCGTCGATCAACCACAGGCTGCGGCCGACGGCGCGCATGGTCGAGGCGCGCACGCCCTTGATCTCCGGGTGGCGCTGCAGCAGCGCGAACAGCTCCAGCAGCGCCGAGGGGGTGCGCGCAAAGACATCGTCGCTCACCGCCTCCAGCGAGCCGCAGCGCACCTGGAAGCGCGCATTGAGCGGGCGGGGCGGCTCGCTCTCGGTGAGAATCGCCTCGCGAAACAGCTGCAGCAGCAGCTCATTGAGCAGGCTCACGTCCTTCACGGTGCGGTAGTAGCGCTGCATCAGCTGCTCGACCGCGAGGGTGTAGGAGGCGTCCTCGTAGCCGAAGGTCTGCGCGAGGCGGATCTGGTGATCGAACAGCAGCCGGTCCTCGCGCCGCCCGGTGAGCACGTGCAGCCCGAAGCGCACCTTCCAGAGGAAGGCCTGAGCCTGCTGCAGGCGGCGGAACTCCGCCACCGAGAGAAATCCGTGCCGCGCCAGTTCATCGAGCGTTTCGGCGCCGAAGTGCCGCTTGGCCACCCAGGCGATGGTCTGGATGTCGCGCAGGCCGCCCGGTCCGGTCTTCACGTTCGGCTCGAGGTTGTAGGCCGTGTCGTTGGCCTTCAGGTGCCGTTCGGACTGCTCGCGCACCTTCGCCTCGAAGAACTCGCGCACCGGCCAGAGATGCTCCGGGGCGAGCGCGGCGCGCAGCTCCGCGAGCAGTTGCGCATCCCCGGCGAGCAGCCGTGCCTCGATCAGCGTGGTCATGACGCTCACGTCCGCGGCGCTCTGCTCCAGACATTCCTCGAGGGTGCGCACGCTGTGGCCGACTTCAAGTCCGATGTCCCAGAGCAGCGCGAGCAGGCGCTCGAGCGCGGCGCGCGCCTCGCCCTGAGGGGCGCTGCGCACGAGCAGCAGCAGATCGATGTCCGAGCACGGCAGCAGCTCACCGCGGCCATACCCGCCGACGGCCACCAGTGCCCAGGGGCGCTGCGGCGTGCCGAGGTGCGCGGCCCACAGCGCCTGCAGCACCCGATCGATGAGCAGCGCGCGCGCCTGCACCAGCGTCTCGATGGGCTCATCGGCGAGGAAGCGGGCCTTCAGCTGCTCGTGCGCCTCGGTGAGCAGCTCGCGCAGCGCCACCGGCGGGCCGCCGATGAGCTCAGGCAGCCGCTCGAGCAGCGGCCAATGTCCCGCCGTGCTCGGCGGGCCGGCGCTCTGTTCGCCTGCGGCCTCGGACTCGTCTGATTCGCTGTCTGCGCTGACCATGGTGCTAGTGCGTGCTGCTGCGCTCGGCCGCCCCGAGGGTGAGAACCTCGTGGCCGGTCGCTGTCACGAGAATGGTGTGCTCCCACTGCGCCGAGAGCGAGTGATCCTTGGTGATGACGGTCCAGCCGTCCGGCAGCAGCCGCACGTGGCGCTTGCCGGCATTGATCATCGGCTCGATGGTGAAGGTCATGCCCGGCTCAAGGGTGAGCCCCGTGCCCGGCTCGCCGTAGTGCAGCACCTGCGGATCCTCGTGGTAGATCCGCCCAATGCCATGGCCGCAGTACTCGCGCACCACCGAGTAGTTGTGCTCCTCGGCGAAGGTCTGGATGGCGTGCCCGATGTCCCCGAGCCGCACGCCCGGGCGCACGATCTGGATGCCGCGCCACATCGCCTGGAAGCAGACCTCGGCGAGCCGCTGCGCGTGCGCAGGCGGTTTGCCGACGTAGTACATGCGGCTAGTGTCGCCGTGGAATCCGTCGCGGATCACCGTCACGTCGATATTGACGATGTCGCCGGCCTTCAGGCGCTTCTCATTGGGAATGCCGTGGCAGACCACGTGGTTCACCGAGGTGCAGATCACCTTCGGGAAGCCGTGATAGTTCAGGTTCGCCGGGATCGTCCCCTGGACGTCCACGATGTACTCATGGCAGATGCGGTCGAGTTCCTCGGTGCTCACCCCCGGCACCACGTGCGCGCCGATCATGTCGAGCACCTCGGCGGCCAGGCGGCCGGCGATGCGCATTTTTTCCTGCTCCTCGGGCGATTTGATCGTAACGGCCATGGGGTATCCAGAGTGACTCAAACGGGAGCGCCGCACGGCGCCGGAACGCACCGGCCGCTGCGCGCGCAAGACATTGTTCGGGCGAGGCCTTCATGGTATAAAGCGCGGCCTTTTTTGGCAATCAACCCACACGCGCATCGCATTATCCGCAGACTGGGTGTCCCGCACGCGGCCCTTGGGCCGCATCCGGGATGGCTGCGGAGATGCGCGGAGGCCCAACCCAACGAGGAGTTTCTCATGCCTGGCGTATCCATGCGGCAGATGCTGGAAGCCGGTGTCCATTTCGGACACCAGACCCGCTTCTGGAACCCGAAGATGGCTCAGTACATTTTCGGTGAGCGCAACAAGATCCACATCATCAATCTCGAGAAGACCCAGCCGATGTACGCGCAGGCTGCGGCCTTCGTGAAGGGCGTGGCCGCCGATGGCGGCACGGTGCTGTTCGTGGGCACCAAGCGCTCGGCGCGCGAAGCGATCCAGAAGGAGGCCGAGCGCGCCGGCCAGCCGTTCGTCAACCAGCGCTGGCTCGGCGGCATGCTCACGAATTTCAAGACCATCCGCCAGTCGATCAAGCGGCTGGCTGACATCAGCGATCTGGCCGCCTCCGGGGCGCTCGAGCGGCGCGGTAAGAAAGAGGCGACGCAGCTGCGCCGCGAGCGCGAGAAGCTCGAGCGCAGCCTCGGGGGCATCAAGGCGATGGAGTCGCTGCCCGATGCGCTGTTCGTGGTCGACGTCGGTCACGAGAAGCTCGCCATCGACGAGGCGCGCAAGCTCGGCATCCCGGTGGTCGCCGTGGTCGATACGAATTGCTCCCCGGACGGCATCGATTACGTCGTGCCGGGCAATGACGACGCCATGCGCGCGATCCTGCTGTATGCCGGCGGCATGGCCGATGCGGTTCTCGAAGGGCGTGAGTCGGTCCCGGCCGTGGTGGTCGGGGAGGACGAGTTCGTCGAGCTCGACGAGGCCGGCAACCCGCGCCGCAAGGCCCCGCGCGGCCCGCGCAGGAACGCCGCGGCCGCACGGCCGAAGAAGAACGCGTCCCGGCGCCGTCTGCCGCCGGTGAAGGCCCCGCGTGCCGAGGGCACCGAGGTGCCCGATGATCTGGGCACCGAGGAAGAGTCGATGGAGGCCGTGCCCGAAGTGGCCGCGTCCGGCGGCTCGAACACCACGCCGGCACCGACGGGCGCTCGTCGTCCCTCGGGTCCGCCGCGCCGCAAGGGCCGCGGAGAATAAGCCGTGCGCGGCCGCCGCGGCGGCTGCGCTTGCGGTTTGGCTCCGGTGAGGACGGCCGGGGCGGAGGCAGCGTCCAGGGACGGCGCAACCGGATGAACGCGATATGAGTATCACAGCCGAGATGGTCAAGCAGCTCCGCGAGCGCACCGGCGCGGGGATGATGGAGTGCAAGAAGGCGCTGGTGGAGAGCGGCGGGGACCTGGATGCCGCCGCCGAACTGATGCGCAAGCAGGGCCTGGCCAAGGCCGACAAGAAGTCCACGCGGGTGGCCGCCGAGGGCGTCATCGTCGTCGAGCGCTCGGCTGACGGGCGCGCCGCGGCCATGGTCGAGGTCAACTGCGAGACGGACTTCGTGGCGCGCGAGCAGGACTTCACCTCGTTCGCCAGCGCCGTGGCCGAGCAGGCGCTGGCGCAGCGTCCGCAGAGCCTCGAGGCGCTGCTGGCGGCACGCATCGGCGCCGAGACGGTCGATGAGCGCCGGCGCGCGCTGGTGGCCAAGATCGGCGAGAACATCACCGTGCGGCGCTTCTCGGTGCTCGCCTCTGAGCAGCACCTGGGCGCGTACCGTCACGGTACGCGCATCGGCACGTTGGTGGCGCTGAAGGGCGGCACGGCGGAGCTTGCCCATGAGCTCGCCATGCACGTGGCGGCGAGCAATCCGAAGTACCTCTCGATGCAGCAGGTGCCGGCGGACGTGATGGCCAAGGAGCGCGAGATCCTCACCGAGCAGGCCCAGGGTGAGGGCAAGCCGGCGGAGATCGTCGCCAAGATGGTCGAGGGGCGGCTGCGCAAGTCGCTCGGGGAAATCACCCTGCTTGGTCAGCCGTTCGTGAAGGACCCGGATGTGACGGTGGAGAAGCTGCTGAAGGGGGCCGGCGCCACGGTGATCGCTTACGAGCGGTTCGAGGTCGGCGCAGGCATCGAGAAGAAACAGGAGAACTTCGTCGCCGAGGTGATGGCGCAGGTCAAGAGCGCCGGCGGCTGACCCCGGCGCGTCCCGGGTCGCTGCCGCGCATGAGGCGGCCCGGCCTGCTGAAACGAGTGAAGGATTGCCCATGGCGACTGAAACAGCGAAGACCGCCCGCTACTCGCGCATCCTCGTGAAGCTCTCCGGGGAGGCGCTCATGGGTCAGGCCGACTACGGCATCGACCCGGCGATCATCAAGCGCATCGCCGCGGAGCTGGAGGAGATCTCAGGCCTTGGCGTCGAGCTCGCCGTGGTGATCGGCGGCGGCAATATTTTCCGCGGCGCCGGACTCGCCCGGGCCGGGATGGACCGCGTCACGGCTGACCACATGGGCATGCTCGCCACCGTGATGAACGCGCTGGCGATGCAGGATGCGTTGGAGAACCGCGGCCTGCACGCGCGCGTGATGTCGGCGATCCGCATCAACGAGGTGTGCGAGGACTACATCCGCCGCCGCGCCATCCGACACCTGGAGAAGGGCCGGGTGGTGATCTGCGCGGCCGGCACCGGCAGTCCGTTCTTCACGACCGACACCGCCGCGGCGCTGCGCGCCATCGAAATCAACGCTGAGGTGCTGCTGAAGGCGACCAAGGTCGACGGGGTGTACTCCGACGATCCGGTGCGCAACCCGGCGGCGACGCGCTACCGACACCTGACCTTCGATCGGGTGCTCACCGAGAAGCTCAATGTCATGGACGCCACTGCGATCGTCATGTGCCGCGACAACCGCCTGCCGCTGCAGGTGTTCAACCTCAACAATCCAGGCGACCTCACCCGCAGCGTCCGTGGCGACGAAGTGGGCACGGTCGTAACCTGCGAGTGAGCCGAGCCGGCTCGGAGAGTGATCCATGCTCGATGACCTGAAGAAAGACGCGCGCGAGCGCATGACCAAGTGCGTGCTGAGCTTCCAGGCAGATCTGAAGAAGCTGCGCACCGGACGGGCACACCCGAGTCTGATCGAGCACCTGAAGGTCGATTACTACGGCTCGGACGTGCCGCTGCAGCAGGTCGCGAGCATCGCCGTGGAAGAAGGACGCACGCTCGTGATCTCCCCGTGGGAGAAGGGCGTGGTGCAGGCGATTGAGAAGGCGATTTTCAAGTCCGACCTCGGCCTCACGCCCATGACCGCCGGTACCGTGATCCGCATTCCGATGCCGCCGCTCACCGAGGAGCGGCGCCGCGAGATCACCAAGGTGCTCAAGGCCGACGCGGAGAACGCGCGTGTGGCGGTGCGCAACGTGCGCCGCGACGTGATGAACGACGTGAAGGATTTGTTGAAGGAAAAGCTGATCGCGCAGGACGAGGAGCACCGCGCCGAAGGCGACATCCAGAAGCTCACCGACAAGCACATTGCCGACATCGAGCAGCTTCTGGTGGCCAAGGAAAAGGAAATCATGCAGGTGTGATGGCGCCCGCCGTGTCCGACAACGTCGCGCCTGCACCGCTTCCGCGTCACATCGCCATTACCATGGACGGCAATGGTCGCTGGGCCGCCGCGCGCGGCCTGGCGCGCCCGGCGGGGCACAAGGCCGGGCTCGAGCCGGTCCGTCTGTGCGTGCGCGAGTGCTCGCGGCTCGGCGTCGAGGCGCTCACGCTGTTCGCCTTCTCCAGTGAGAACTGGTCGCGGCCGGCCGAGGAAGTGGCAAGCCTGATGGGGCTGTTCTTCGAGGCCATCGAGCTCGAGATCAGCGACCTGGAGCGCCAGGGGGTGGTGCTGCGCATCATCGGGAATCGGCGCGCGCTCTCGGTGCGACTGCAGGCGCAGATCGCCGCCGCCGAGGCCCGAACCGCGGGCAACTCGGGTCTGAAGCTGCAGATCGCGGTGAGCTACGGCGGGCGCTGGGACATCGTCCAGGCGGCGCGCACGCTCGCCGCGCAGTGCGTGAGCGGGGCGCTGCCGGTGGCCGCGATCGACGAGACGCGCTTCGCCGCGGCGCTCGAGCTCGGTGCGCTGCCGGACCCGGATCTGCTGATCCGCACCGGCGCGGAGCGGCGCATCAGTAATTTTCTGCTGTGGAATCTCGCCTACGCAGAGCTGTATTTCTGCGACCGGCTCTGGCCGGACTTCGATGCCGCTGAGCTCGAGCGTGCCCTGACGTTCTTCGCCGGCCGCGAGCGGCGCTTCGGACACACCGGCGGACAGTTGGGCGCGGCCCCGAAAGCGGCGCCGTGAGCGATTCGCTGCGTCATCGGATCGCCACCGCCGCCGTCCTGATCGTGCTGCTGCTGGTGGTGCTGTTCGCGCTGCCGGCCCGGGCCACGCTCGGGGTGCTGACGCTGATCGTGCTGCTCGGGGCGTGGGAGTGGTCGGCGTTTCTCAAGAGCGGCCGGCGCGCCGTGCGCATCGCCTACGTGGCGCTGATCGGCGCGGCGCTGCCGCTCGCCTGGCACGCCGCCGCGACGCGCGCCGGTCTTCAGTGGCTGCTCGGCGCCGCGGCGCTGTGGTGGGTCGTGGCGCTCGGTTGGATCGTGTTTGCGCCGCGGCGTGCGGCGGCCGGACCTGCGGCACTCGCGGGTCTGTGCGCGCTGGTGCCGGCCTGGCTCGCGCTGGCGCGTTTGCGCCTCGCCGGGCCGCGCGGCGCCGAATGGGTACTGTTTTGCCTGCTGCTGGTGTGGATGGCGGACATCGGGGCGTACTTCGCCGGCCGGCGCTTCGGGCGGCGGCGGCTCGCCCCGGAGGTGTCCCCGGGCAAGACCTGGGAAGGGGTGCTCGGGGGTGTCGCGGCCTGCATTCCGGTGGCGGTGGGCGGCAGTTTCTGGTTCAGTGTGCCCCTGGGAGGATTTCTGGTGCTGTGTCTGGCGGCGGTGATCTGCTCCATCGTCGGGGATCTCACCGAGAGCCTGTTGAAGCGCTTTGCGGGGGTGAAGGACAGCGGCACGCTGTTCCCCGGACACGGTGGGGTCATGGACCGTATCGACAGCCTGACTGCGGCGGCGCCCGTGCTGCTGCTCGGCCTGACAGTTTTGGGAGTGCTGGCATGATCGGTGTGGTCGTTCTCGGTTCCACTGGCTCGATCGGGGAGAGTACCCTCGATGTGCTCGCTCGCCATCCGCAGCGGTTTCGCCTGATCGGCATCGGTGCGAACCGCAACGTGGAGAAGTTCGCCGCGCAGATCCTGAAGTACCGCCCGGCGTACGCGGCGCTGGCCGATCCGGCTGCCGCCGGTGAACTCGCCGCGCGCTTGGGCAATGCCGCGCCGGGCACGCGCCTGCTGGCCGGTCCCGAGGCGCTCACCGAACTCGCCACGCTCGAGACTGCCGAGTGCGTGATGGCCGCCATCGTCGGGGCGGCGGGTCTGCCTTCGACGCTCGCGGCCGCGCGGGCCGGCAAGCGTCTGCTGCTCGCCAACAAAGAGTCGCTGGTGATGTCCGGCCCGCTGCTGATGCAGGCGGTGCACGATGCGGGCGCGACGCTGTTGCCGATCGACAGCGAGCACAATGCGATCTTTCAATGCCTGCCGGCCGGCAGCCGCGCTGGCAGCACCCCCAAGGGCGTGCGGCGCGTGCTGCTCACCGCCTCCGGCGGCCCGTTTCGCGACTGGAGCGCCGAGCAGATCGCCGCAGCGACGCCCGAGGCGGCCGTGGCGCATCCGAACTGGGTCATGGGACGGAAGATCTCGGTCGATTCGGCCACCCTCATGAACAAGGGCCTGGAACTGATCGAGGCCTGCTTCCTGTTCAATCTGCCCGCGGAGCAGGTCGACATCGTCGTGCACCCGCAGAGCATCATCCACTCGCTGGTGGAGTACGTCGACGGCTCGCTGCTGGCGCAACTCGGCTCACCCGACATGCGCACGCCGATCGCCTATGCGCTCGCCTGGCCCGAGCGCATGGACTCGGGCGTGGCTTTCCTCGACCTGGTCAAAACCGCGCGCTTGGAGTTTCGCGCTCCGGATCCGCAGCGCTTTCCCTGCCTCGCGCTGGCGCAGGCGGCGGCGCGCGCCGGCGGGCTTGCACCGGTGGTGCTCAACGCGGCCAACGAGATCGCCGTGCATGCCTTCCTCGAGAAGCGGTTGAACTTTCCGGGGATCGCCTCGGTCATTGAGGATGTGATCACACACACGAGCGCGGGGCCCATTGGCGGATTGGAGGATGTGCTGGCCGCCGACGCGGAGGCACGCCTGCGCACGCAGGAGCGCATCGAGATGCTCGGTGGTGCTGGCAGGGGTGTGCGCGCAGGGGCGCGCGGATGACGGTGCTGTGGTACCTGTTGTGGTTCGCCATCGCCGTGAGTCTGCTGGTCACGGTGCACGAATTCGGCCACTTCTGGGTCGCACGGCGGCTCGGATTGAAGGTGCTGCGCTTCTCTGTCGGGTTCGGTAAACCGCTGCTGTCGCGGCGCGGGCGCGATGGGGTGGAGTATTGGCTGTGCCCGATCCCGCTCGGCGGGTACGTCAAGATGCTCGATGAGCGCGAAGGGCCGGTGGCGCCGGAGGATCTGCCGCGCTCCTTCACCGGCCAGCACCCGCTGCGGCGCGTGCTGGTGCTGCTCGCCGGGCCGGGGGCGAACTTCCTCTTTGCGCTCGTGGTGCTGGCCGGGATGTTCTGGGCGAGCGGCGTGACGCGCTGGCGGCCGATCGTCGGGCGGGTGCAGAGCGGCTCGATCGCCGCACGCGCCGGTCTGCAGACCGGGCAGCGTATCCTCACGGTCAACGGCACTCCGGTCGACAGCCAAAGCCAGGTGCGCATGCGGCTGCTGGAGGTGATGAGCGGCAGCGGCAAGGCCACTCTCACGGTGCGCGCCGACGGGCAGAGGCGCCAAATCGAACTCGATGTCAGCAATGCCGAGGCCCGCCGCAAGCTCACCGGGCCGGCCGGTCCGCTGGCGGGTCTGGGCATGCATTTCGCGGCCCCGACGCTGCCGCCGGTGCTTGGCCGGGTGCTGCCGGGCGGCCCGGCAGCGCGCGCCGGACTCACCGCCGGGGATCGCATCGTGGCGGTCGACGGTCGGCCGATGAAGAATTTCGAGGCCGTGGTGCGCGCCATCAGCCCCAATCCGGGTAAGACGCTCGCGATTACCTATCGCCGCGGCGGCGCCGAGCACACTGTGGAGGTGAACGTCGCGACCGTCACCGCGCAGGGTAAGCGGATTGGACGCATCGAGGCCGAGGCGACCGCGACGCTGCAGTATCCGCCGCACCTGGTCCGCCACGATCGGCTTGGCCCACTGGCGGCGCTCAGACAGGCCTCGGGACGCATCTGGACGCTGACAGTGCTGCAGGGACGGCTGCTGTGGCGCATGATGCTCGGGCGGGTCTCGATCAAGAATCTCGGCGGGCCGATCACCATTGCCCAGGAAGCCGGCCAGTCGGCGAGCGCCGGAGCTGGCTCATTTCTCGGGTTCCTGGTGCTGATCTCGCTCGAAATCGGGTTCCTGAACCTGCTGCCGATCCCGCTGCTCGACGGTGGGCAGGTCGTGTTCCAGCTGGTGGAATGGGTCAAGGGCGCGCCGCTGTCGGAGCGGGCGCAGATCATCGGTCAGCAGGTCGGGATCGCGTTGCTGATCGTGCTGATGGGAGTGGCGTTGTTCAATGACATCGCCCGCCAGTTCGGCTGAGAACCGTACACACTAGAGTCGGACCGATTGGGAGGTCCGCGCGTCCTCGCGCCGCACACGCGGCCGGGGCACCGGGGGTTGCATACGTGATTGATGTTAAAAATTGGGTCCAAATGTTTCGCTACGTGACAGATCGGATGGTTGCCGTATGAAGGGTCGTATTGCGCTTGCTGCGGTGGCGCTCGCCGTGCACTCGGCGCTCGCGCTCGCCGGCAACGGCACCGTACCGTCCGCGGCCGCGGATTTCACCGTCGGCAACATCAAGCTGGAGGGGCTGCAGCGCATCTCCCAAGGCACGGTCTTCAACTATCTGCCGGTGAACATCGGCGATACGCTCGATCCGCGCAAGATTCGCCAGGCGATTCAGGCGCTGTATGCGACCGGTTTCTTCCGCGACGTCGAGATGCGCCGCCAGGGCAACACGCTGATCGTGGTGGTGTCCGAACGGCCCTCGATCGAGAGCTTTCAGATCTCCGGCAACAAGGCGATCAAGACCAAGGCGCTGATGAAGTCTCTGCGCAACGTGGGACTGGCGCCGGGGAAGATCTTCGACCGCTCGGTGCTGCAGCAGGTCACCGAGTACCTCACCGACATGTACTACGGGCGCGGCAAGTACGGCGTGCGCATCCATACCAAGGTGATTCCGGATACCGACAATCGGGTGAAGATCCAGATCAAGATCGTCGAGGGTTCGCGCGCGGTCATTCGCTCGATCAACATCGTCGGCGCCACCCACTTCTCCCAGGCGCGGATCCTCAAGCACTTTCACCTGCGCACGCCGAACTGGCTGTCCTGGTACAAGGACGATGACCGCTACTCGCGCTCGACCTTGAAGGGCGATCTGGAGCGGCTGCGTGATTTCTACATGGATCGCGGGTACGCGAACTTCGAGATCCGCTCAACGCAGGTGCAGATCAGTCCGGATAAGAAGAACATCTACATCAATGTCGCGATCAAGCAGGGCGGGGTGTTTCGCATCTCCTCGGTCAAGCTCGCCGGCACGTTCGTGGTCCCCGAGGCGCAGCTGCAGAAGCTGGTGGTGGTCAAGCCCGGCCAGGTGTTCGACCGTGAGCGCATCACGAACACCCAGAAGCTGATTCAAGACCGCCTGGGTGCGTACGGGTACGCGTT
Organism: Pseudomonadota bacterium; assembly: GCA_021826035.1. Next base: position 17,894 of record JAKBBE010000003.1, read on the forward strand.
TGCCAAGGTCGATCCGGTGCCGACCCCCAATGCGAAGAACCACAAGGTCGCGCTCACTTTCTTCGTCGATCCGGGCGATCGGGTGTACGTGCGCAAGATCACCTTCTCCGGGGAAACGGCGATCAACGACGTGGTGCTCAGGCGCGAGCTGCGGCAGCTGGAGGGCGGCTGGCTCTCGAACCTCGCGCTCGAGCGCTCGAAGTTCTTCCTGCAGCGTCTGCCATACGTCAAGCACGTCAGCTACAGCACCCACAAGGTGCCGGGCTCCCCGGACGAGGTCGACGTCAACTACAAGATCAAGCAAGGTCCGGCCGCGCAGCTCTCCGGCGGCATCGGCTACTCGGCGATGTACAAGTTGATGCTCAATGCGAACTTCGGCGATGCGGACTTCCTCGGCACCGGCAACCGCCTCTCGGTGGACCTGCAGGGGGGGGCGTTCGATAAGCTCTACAGCGTCAGCTACACCGACCCGTACATCACCCAGAACGGGGTCTCGCAGACGCTCTCGGTGAGCTACAACGATGCGACTCAGTTCGTCTCCTCCTCGTCGAACTTCTCCTCCAAGACCATCAACATCGGGCCGGAGTGGAGTTACCCGATCAGCGAGTTCCAGTACCTGTCATTCGGCGCGGCGTTCGAGAGCGCGCAGCTGCTCACCAGCTCGATCGGCAGCGCCGAGCAGGCCCAGCAGTGGGTGCAGCAGAACGGCAATCCGTACAGCCGCCTGGTGCACGAGGACTACAGCAACAACGACTTCGTGTTCTACGGCACGAACTACCACGACGTGCAGCTGCTGCTCGGCTGGCAGATCGATGACCGCAACCGTACGCTGTTCGCCGACCGCGGCACGCGCGCGGCGCTGAACCTGAGCGCGACCATCCCGGGCTCGAGCTCGGTCAAGTACTATGTGGCGAGCGCGCTGTTCCAGCAGTACGTGCCGGTGTGGCGCCACTACCTCACGCTCTCCTTCCACGAGCGGGTCGATTACGGCGATGGCTTCGGTGGCACCACCGGCCTGCCGCCGTACCGGCTGTTCTTCGGCGGCGGTCCGGACTCGGTGCGCGGCTTTCGCGAGAGCTGGCTCGGCCCACGCGACCAGTTCGGCAACCCCTACGGCGGCAACTTCGACATCATCAGCCAGAACGAGCTGCTGCTGCCGATTCCGGCGAAGTGGCGCCAGACGGCCCGCGTCAGCCTGTTCTTCGACATGGGCAATGTGTTCTACACCGGCAGCCGGGTGAAGTTCTTCGAACCGAACAACGTCACCCCGGTGTACTACCACCTGAACGGCTGGGGCTCGCTGAAGCGCTCGGTGGGCCTGGCGGTCGAGTGGCTCTCCCCGATGGGGCTGTTCCGCTTCAGCTACGGTGTGGCCCTGAACGCCACGCGCAACCTGGCCAATCCGAACGTCTGGCAGGATCAGACCAGCGGCTTCCAGTTCACGGTCGGGCAGGCCTTCTAGCCGGCCGCCCCGGGGCGCGGGCATCCGCGCCCCGGTGGTGGTAGGATGCTCGACTCAGCCGCCCCCCAAGAGGGGCGGATGCGCATTAAAGTCATCAATTTCCCTGAAATTCTCGAGGTAGGTGTCCGTGAAGCGCTTGAGCAGAAGCCATTCAGTCGTTTGGATGATCGCCGTCGGATTGCTGGTGACGGGGCTGGCCACCGCGGGCGCGCGGGCGGCGGCCATGAAGATCGGGGTGGTCAACTACGGGGTGCTGGTGCAGTCCTCCCCGCAGTACAAGGCCGCTATTGCCTCCCTGCGCGCCGAGTTCCTGCCCAAGCAGAACACGCTGCGCGCCGAGGCGAAGACCCTGCAGCTGAAGCAGCAGAAGCTGCAGCGTAACCAGGCGACCATGACGCAGGACCAGGTCGCCCAGGCCGAACTCGATCTGCGCGAGAAGTTCGAGTCGTTCCGCCAGGAGTCGGCCAAGGTGCAGCAGGCGCTCAATACGCGCCGCAACGAGCTGTTCACCAAGGTGCAGAACTCGATCGCCATGATCGTACAGAACTACGCCAAGCAGCACGGCTTCACCCTGGTGATGATGAACGACGGGGTGATTTACGCCGACCCGGCGCTGGATCTGACCCCGTCGATCCTGCGCATTCTGAAGGCCTCACCGGCCAAGTAACCGCCGCGCCATGAGCGTCTCGATCGGGGAGCTCGCAGTCCGGTTCGGCTGCGAGCTCAGAGGCGATCCGGGCGTAGCGGTGGAGAGGGTGGCGACGCTGGCCGATGCCGACGCGCAGTCGGTGGCCTTCGTCGCCAACCCGCGCTACCGGGCGCAGCTCGGGGCGACGCGCGCCGCGGTCGTGGTGCTCGATGAGGCGAGCGCTGCCGGGTGTCCCTGCGCGGCGCTGATCAGCGCCAACCCCCACGCCACCTTCGCGCGCATCGCCGCGGTGCTGCATCCGGCCCCCGCGGGGACCCCGGGCGTACATCCCTCGGCGATCCTCGCACCCGGCGCCCAGGTCGACCCCACGGCCCACATCGGGGCGCTCTGCGTCATCGGCGCAGGGGCACGGATCGGCGCGCGCGCCTATATTGGGCCGCAGTGCCTGATCGAGGACGGCGTGCAGGTGGCGGACGATGTGCGCCTGGTGGCGCGGGTGACGCTCTGCCGTGGGGTGACCGTCGGGGAACGCACGGTGATCCAGCCCGGCGCAGTGCTCGGCGGCGACGGGTTCGGATTCGCGCAGGATGCGGGCCGCTGGCTGAAGGTGCCGCAGACCGGTGGGGTGCGGGTCGGGGTCGACGTCGAGATCGGCTCCAACACCACGATCGACCGCGGTGCGATCGAGGACACGGTGATCGAGGAGGGCGCCAAACTCGACAACCTGATCCAGATCGCCCACAACGTGCGCATTGGCGCGCACACCGCGCTGGCGGCCTGCGTCGGGGTGTCCGGCAGCACCAGCATCGGGCAGCGCTGCATGATCGGCGGGCAGGTCGGCATCGGCGGGCATCTGACGATCTGCGACGACGTGATGATCACCGGCTGCACCATGGTCAGCCATTCGGTAAGCCGCCCCGGCGTATACTCCGGCGGCATTCCGCTCGAGGAGGCACACACCTGGCGCCGTCTGGTCGGGCGTTTCAAACGCCTCGAGGCGCTCGCCACGCGACTGAAGTCGCTCGAGCGCCGCTCGGGCTCTGCTGAGGATTTGGACGAGGACGATGACTGACGCGCAAATCGACATTCACGGCATCCTGAAGCTGCTGCCGCACCGCTATCCGTTCATGCTGGTCGATCGCGTGCTCGAATGGCATAGCGGGCAGAGCATCCGCGCGCTGAAGAACGTGACCTACAACGAGCCGTTCTTTCCCGGACACTTCCCGAGCCGCCCGGTGATGCCCGGGGTGATCCTTATCGAGGCGCTGGCGCAGACCGCCGGCATCCTGACGTTCCTCAGCGGCGATCTCGTGCCGCACGAGGACAGCCGTTTTTATTTCGTCGGCATCGACAAGGCGCGCTTTCGCAAGCCCGTCGAGCCCGGCGACCAACTGATTCTCACCGCCGCGGTGGATCGGTGTCTGCGCGGCATCTGGCGCTTCTCGACCCGTGCGCTGGTCGGGGACAACGAGGTCGCCCACGCGGAGATCATGGTGACGCCGGAGGCCGGCAAGTGATCGATTCGCACGCCATCGTCTCGCCGCGGGCGCACCTCGCCGCGGATGTCTCGGTGGGGCCCTTCAGCGTCATCGGCCCGGAGGTCGTGATCGGTCCGGGCACCGTGATCGGGCCGCACGTGGTGATCAACGGTCCGACCACCATCGGGGCGGACAACCGGATCTTCCAGTTCGCCTCGCTCGGGGATGCCCCGCAGGATAAGAAGTACCACGGCGAGCCGACCCGGCTGGAGATCGGCGATCGCAACGTGTTCCGCGAGAACACCACCGCCAACCGCGGCACGACGCATGATCGCGGCGTGACGCGCATCGGCCACGACAACCTGTTCATGGCCTACTCGCACATCGCGCACGACTGCACGGTCGGCAGCAACACGGTGTTCGCCAACTGCGCCGCCCTCGGCGGCCATGTGGAGATCGGCGACTGGGTGATCCTCGGTGGACTCACGGCCGTGCACCAGTTCACCAAGGTGGGCGCGCATGCCTTCCTCGCCGGCGGGGCTATCGTCACGCGCGATGTGCCGCCGTACGTCATGGTGGCCGGCAACCCGGCCGAGCCGCACGCGGTCAACAGCGAGGGACTAAAGCGGCGCGGGTTCACGCCCGAGCAGGTGCGCAACATCCGAGACGCCTACCGCATCGTCTACCGCAGCGGACTGCGCTTGGTCGAGGCGCTCGAGCAGCTGGAGGCCGACGCGCCCGAGCGGCCCGAGATCGCGCTGTTCTGCGCCTTCATCCGCACCTCCGGCCGCAGTATCGTTCGATGACCGCTCCGCCGCTGAGCGCGTGCGAGGCCGCCCTTGCGCGCCCGGCGTTGCGTGTGGCGATCGTGGCCGGGGAGGCCTCGGGCGATCAGCTCGGTGCGGCCCTGATCGAGGCGCTGCGCGCGCGGGTCGGTGCGCTGGAGTGCTTCGGGGTGGCCGGACCGAAGATGCAGGCGGCCGGCTGCGAGGCGTGGGCCGAGGCCGAGGTGCTCTCGGTCATGGGATTCACCGAGGTGCTGCCGCACCTGCCGCGGCTGCTGCGCCTGCGTGCCGAACTGACTCGCCGCTTCCGCGAGGCGCGCCCCGACGTGTTCATCGGCATCGATGCCCCGGCATTCAACTTGGGTCTCGCCGCGCGCCTGCATGCCGCGGGGATTGCGACGGTGCAGTATGTCGCGCCGCAGGTGTGGGCGTGGCGCCAGGGCCGGGTGCACAAGATCGGCCGCGCCTGCGACCTGGTGCTGTGTCTGCTGCCGTTCGAGACCGACTTTTACACCCGCCACGGCGTGGCCGCCGAGTTCGTCGGTCATCCGCTGGCCGATCAGATCCCGCTGCAGAGCGATCGGGCCGGGGCGCGCGCCGCGCTCGGGCTGCCGGCCGAGGCGACCGTCGTGGCGCTGTTGCCGGGCAGCCGGTTGGGGGAGGTGGGCCGGCTCGCGAGGGACTTCCTCGACGCTGCGGCGTGGATCGCCGCCCGGCGGCCCGAGGTGCGGTTCGTGGCGCCGATGGCCAGTGCTGGCGCCCGGGAGTTGTTCCTGAGGAAACGATCTGAAGTTCCTGATTATCCAGAAATTTTAATCACCGATGGTCAGGCCCAGCGCGTCTTGGCCGCCTGCGACGGCGCGCTGGTGGCCTCGGGAACCGCTACACTGGAAACGCTGCTTTCGCGGCGCGTGATGGTCGTGGCGTATCGGCTGGGCGCGATGACGGCATTTCTCCTGCGGCGGCTGCGTCTGGTGAAAGTCCCGTATTTCTCACAACCGAATCTGCTGCTCGGGCGGCGGTTCGTGCCCGAGTTCCTTCAGGAGGGCGTCAGCGGCGCGACGCTCGGTGCGGCGCTGCTTGCGCATCTGGAGGATCCGGCCTACGGGCAGACGCTGGCGCACGAGTTCGAGCGCGTGCACCGCGAACTGCGCTGCGGGGGCGCGGGGCTTGCCGCCGAGGCCATCCTGCGCCAGCTGGGGCGCACCGGCGAGGCACGCACATGAGGGCGCCCGGGTTGACCGCCGGGGTCGATGAGGCCGGCCGCGGACCGCTCGCCGGACCGGTCATCGCCGCGGCGGTGATTCTCGATCCGGCCCAGCCCATCGACGGGCTCGCCGATTCCAAGGCGTTGAGCGAAGCGGCGCGCGAGCGGCTCGCGCCGCTGATCCGCGCGCGCGCGATCGCCTGGGCGATCGGTAGCGCCGAGCGTGCCGAGATCGACGCGATCAACATCCTGGAGGCGACGCTGCTCGCCATGCGGCGCGCGCTGCTAGGACTCGCGGTGCGTCCGGCGCACGTGCAGATCGATGGCAACCGGGCCCCGCCGGTCTCGGATCTGGGCTGCAGCCTCGAGACCGTGGTGCGCGGCGATGCGACGGTGGCGGCGATCGGCGCGGCGTCCATCCTGGCCAAGACGCACCGCGATGCGCTGATGCGCCAGCTCGATCGGACCTGCCCGGGCTACGGCTTCGCGCGCCACAAGGGCTATGGCACGGCGGCGCACCTGGCGGCGCTGAGCCGCCTGGGACCCTCGAGCGAACATCGTCTTTCGTTCGCGCCGGTGCGTGCCGCGGCGCGGGCGCGCCGCTGAACCCATGAGCGGCGGTTTCGTCCATCTGCGCCTGCACACCGAGTACTCGCTGATCGACAGCGTGGTGCGAGTCCCGGAGCTGATGACGGCGGTGGCCGGGGCCGGCATGGCCGCGGTGGGTCTGACCGATCAGTGCAACCTGTTCGCGATGGTGAAGTTCTATCGCGCCGCGCTTGAGCGCGGCGTGAAGCCGGTGATCGGGGTCGACCTGCTGCTGCGCGAAGGCGCCGAGCACCAGGCGCCGAGCCGACTGACACTGCTGTGTCAGTCGCAGACCGGGTATCGCAACGTGACGCGCCTGGTGAGCCGCGCGTATCTGCAAGGGCAGCAGCGCGGCGTGCCGATGCTCGAGCGCGAGTGGCTCACGGCCGAGGCGCTCGAGGGGCTGATTGGGCTGTCCTGCGCCGCCGAGGGCGATGTCGGGCGGGCGCTCGCCAACGGGCGCGCCGCGGACGCCGAGGCGGCGCTGGAGCGTTGGCTCGCACTGCTGCCGGAGCGTTACTACCTGGAGCTGCAGCGGCTGGGTCGCCCCGGTGAGGAGGCCTACATCAGCGCGGCTGTGGCGCTCGCGGCGCGTCGCGGTGTGCCGCTCGTGGCCACCAACGACGTGCGCTTCCTCAAGCGCGAGGACTTCGAATCGCACGAGGCGCGCGTGTGCATCCACGAGGGACAGCAGCTCGCCGATGCGGCCCGTCCACGCCGCTACAGTCCCGAGCAGTATCTGCGCACCCCGCAGGAGATGGCCGCGCTGTTCGCCGATCTTCCCGAGGCGCTGGAGAACACCGTCGAGATCGCCCGGCGCACCTCGTTGGTGCTCGATCTCGGCAAGCCGCGCCTGCCGCCGTATCCGGTACCGGGCGAGATGAGCACCGAGGCGTTCCTGCGCGCCGAGTCGGCCGCCGGGTTGACGCGCCGGCTGGCCGAACTCGCCGGCAGCGCGACGGCGCCGCAACCGGCTCCGTACCACGAGCGGCTCGGCCGCGAGCTCGATGTCATCTGTCAGATGGGGTTCGCCGGCTACTTTCTCATCGTCGCGGACTTCATCCGCTGGGCGAAGGGCAATGGCGTGCCGGTGGGCCCCGGTCGCGGCTCGGGCGCCGGCTCGCTGGTGGCCTACTGCCTCGGCATTACCGATCTGGATCCCTTGCGCTACGAGTTGCTCTTCGAGCGGTTCCTGAACCCCGAACGCGTCTCCATGCCCGACTTCGATGTCGATTTCTGCATGGCCGGGCGGGATCGGGTGATCGAATACGTCGCAAATCGCTACGGACGCGAGCGCGTCTCGCAGATCATTACGTACGGCACGATGGCGGCCAAGGCGGTCGTGCGCGACGTCGGTCGCGTGCTGGGCATGAGCTACGGCTACGTCGATAAAATCGCCAAGCTCATTCCCTTCGAACTCGGCATCACCCTCGATGAGGCGCTGGAGAAGGAGCCGGAGCTGAAGAAGCTCTACGACACCGAGGAGGAGATCCGCACGCTGATCGATCTGGCCCGCTCGCTGGAGGGTCTCACCCGCAACGCCGGCATGCACGCCGGCGGGGTGGTCATCGCCCCTTCGGTGTTGACGGACTTCACGCCGCTTTACTGCGACGATGCCGGCGGGAGCCTGGTGACGCAGTTCGACAAGGACGACGTGGAGGCCGCCGGACTGGTCAAGTTCGACTTCCTCGGCCTGCGCACCCTCACCATCATCGACTGGACGGTCAAGGCGATCAACGCCAAGCGCGCCGAGCGCGGCGAGCCGTTGCTCGACATCGCCAAGATCCCGCTCGATGACGCGTTCACCTACGAGCGGGTGTTCAAGAGCGCACAGACCGTCGCGGTGTTCCAGTTTGAATCCGGCGGCATGCGCCGGATGCTGAAGGACGCCAAGCCCGACCGTATCGATGATCTGATCGCCCTCGGGGCGCTGTACCGGCCGGGTCCGATGGACCTGATACCCGAGTACATCGCCTGCAAACACGGCAAGAAGCCCGAGTATCTGCACCCGCAGATGCAGCAGGTGCTCGGTGTCACCCACGGGGTGTTCGTCTACCAGGAGCAGGTGATGCAGATCGCCCAGCGCCTGGCCGGCTACACGCTCGGGGGCGCGGATCTGCTGCGCCGCGCCATGGGCAAGAAGAAGCCCGAGGAGATGGCCAAGCAACGCGGGGTGTTCCTCGCCGGGGCCACCGCGCGCGGCATTCCGGAGCCGATCGCCAGCGCCATCTTCGATCAGATGGAGAAGTTCGCCGGCTACGGATTCAACAAATCGCACGCCGCCGCGTACGCGCTGCTGTCGTACCAGACGGCCTATCTGAAGGCGCACTTCCCCGGCGAGTTCATGGCCGCGGTGCTCTCGGCCGATATGGATCACACCGACAAGGTGGTGACCCTGATCCGCGAGTGCGCCGAGATCGGCCTGACCGTGCTGGCCCCGGATGTGAATCATTCGCAGTACGCCTTCACCGCCGAGGGGCGCACGATTCGCTACGGCCTCGGCGCGGTGCGCGGCGTCGGGCAGGGGGCGGCCGAGGCGCTGATCGGGGAGCGTGCGGCGCGCGGGGCGTTTGCGAGTCTGGAGGATCTGTGCCGCCGGCTCGATCTGCAGAAGCTCAACCGCCGGGTGCTCGAGGCGCTGCTGCGCTCGGGCAGCCTCGATGCGCTCGGGCCGAACCGCGCCACGCTGATGGAGCGGCTGCCGGCGGCGATGCAGCTCGGGGAGCAGGACTCACGCGCGAGCCGCGCCGGCCAGGACGATCTGTTCGGGCTCGCCGCGCCCGCCCCGAATGCGCCCGTGGCCGCAAGCGCCGCGGAGCTGCCCGAGTGGCCGCAGTCGGTGCGCCTCGCCGGGGAGCGCGAGACGCTGGGGTTGTATCTGACCGGACATCCGATCGGTGCCTATGAGTCGGGACTGGCGCGCCTGGTGAGCCACCGCATCGGGGATCTGATCGGCGAGCGGCCCATGCCGGGCGCTGAGCCGATGCGCGGGCGCGGCGGGCGCACCGTCACGGTTGCCGGACTCATCGACGAGGTGCGCAAGCGTGGCCCACGCACCATTCTCACCCTCGATGACCGCACCGGGCGAATCGAGGCGAGTCTGTTCGAGGAGCAGTACCAGCAGTTCAAGGCGCTGATCAGCAAGGATGCCCTGGTGCTTGCCGAGGGGCAGTTGCGCTTCGATGAGTTCTCCGACGGCTGGCGCATCGGCGTGCGGCGGCTGACCGACCTCGCCAAGGTGCGCGAGCAGCAGGCGCGGCGCATCGTGCTGAAGTGGCCGCAGCGCGCGGCGACGGGCGCGCTGCAGGGGCGCCTGGCGGAGCTGCTCGAGCGCTATCGCCCCGGGCCGTGCGCCCTCGCGGTGGAATACGCCGGTGAGGGCGCGCGCGGCATGGTGGCCTTCGGCGAGCAGTGGCGCGTGCAGCCGGCCGCGGAGCTGATCGAGGCGCTCGAGCGGCTGTTCGGCGCCGCCGCGGTGCGCGTGCTCTACAGCGCTCCGCCCGACACCCCTCAGCGCTCGGCGGACGGACCCTGAGGCGGGGTGCTTGCACCGCGCCCGCCTCGCCCTTACCCTCGCGCCCAGCACGAGACAACCCCGGGAAACCGCATGGCCGTCGCCTTTCTCGATTTCGAACAGCCCATCGCCGAGCTCGAAGCGAAGATCGAGGAGCTCAAGCACGTCACCTGTGACCCCGAGGTCAACATCCAGGAGGAGATCACGCGGTTGCAGGCCAAGAGCCGCCAGCTCACCACCAGCATCTTCGCGAACCTCACCCCCTGGCAGATCACCCAGCTGGCGCGCCACCCGCAGCGGCCCTACACGCTCGATTACATCGGGGCGATCTGCACCGACTTCAACGAGATGCACGGCGATCGGATGTACGGGGATGATCCGGCGATCGTCGGCGGCCTGGCGCGCATCGACGGCCGCCCGGTCATGGTCATCGGCCACCAGAAGGGTCGTGACACCAAGGAGCGCGTGCGGCGCAACTACGGCATGCCGCGCCCCGAGGGCTACCGCAAGGCGCTGCGGCTGATGCAGCTCGCCGAGCGCTTCGAGCTGCCGCTGTTGACGCTGATCGATACCCAGGGGGCCTATCCGGGCGTCGGGGCCGAGGAGCGCGGCCAGAGCGAGGCGATCGCCCGCAATCTGCTCGAGATGTCGACCCTGGGGGTGCCGGTGGTCACGGTGGTGACGGGCGAGGGCGGTTCGGGCGGGGCACTGGCGATCGGGGTCTGCGATCGTCTGTTGATGCTGCAGTACAGCACCTACTCGGTGATCTCCCCGGAGGGCTGCGCCTCGATTCTCTGGAAGAGCCAGGATAAGCGCGAGGCGGCCGCCGAGGCGCTGAACCTCACGGCCGATCGGCTGGAGATGCTCGGTCTGGTCGATCAGGTGATCGAGGAGCCGCTCGGGGGCGCGCACCGCGATCCGGCTGCGACCGCCGCGAGTCTCAAGGCGGCGCTGCTCACCCATCTCGATGCGCTCGTGGCGCTGCCGCGCGAGCAGCTGCTCGCGGCGCGCGCCGAGCGCATTGCGGGCTTCGGCGTATTCGACGAGAGCGACTCGTGAACGAGTCGGCGCGTCGTTGAGCGGCGCGCGCACGCGCATGCGCGCGGCGGGCTACTCGCCCGCGCGGCTCGACGCCGCGCTCACGGCCCTGCTGCCTGAACGGTCCACGGCACGCCTGTGCGTCGCGTTCAGCGGCGGGGTCGACTCCACCGCGCTGCTGGCGGCACTGGCCCGTCTGCGCCCGCCTCCGGCGGCGCTGCGCGCCGTGCACGTCGATCATGGCCTGCACCGCCAGTCCGTCCGCTGGAGCCGTCAATGCCGGGCGCTGGCGCGCCAGCTCGGCGTGCCGCTGACGGTGGTGCGCGTGCACGTGGAACATGCCCCGGGCGGCTCGCTGGAGGAGGCGGCGCGCACGGCGCGCTACCGGGCACTGGCGGCCGGACTGAAGCGCGGCGAGGTGCTGCTCACCGCCCATCACCAGGACGATCAGCTCGAGACCGTGTTGCTGCAGCTGCTGCGCGGCTGCGGCCTCGCCGGATTGGCGGCCATGGCCCCGAGTGCGCCGTTCGCGACGAGCGCGCTGCTGCGCCCGCTGCTGGGCTTCAGCCGCGCCGAGCTTGCCGCCTGGGTCGGCGCCGAGGGACTGCCGGTGAGCGAAGATCTCTCGAACCTCGATGAGCGCTTCGATCGCAATTACCTGCGCCGCCAGGTGCTCCCGGCGGTGCGTGCCCGCTGGCGCGGCGCGGCCGGCGCGGTGGCCCGTACCGCGCGGCTCGCCGCCGAGGGCCAGCAGCTGCTCGAGGCACTGGCCCGCAGCGATCTGGAACCGGCCAGCGATGGCGCTGCGCTCTCGGTCAAGGCGCTGCGCCGGCTCTCCCCGGCGCGGCGGCGCAATGCGCTGCGTCTGTGGATCGGCGCGCACGGGGGCCCGCTGCCCGATGCACGCCGGCTCGAGCAGATCGCCGGTCCGGTGCTCGAGGCACGCCCCGATGCGCAGCCCCAGGTACTCTGGGGCGGCACTCGCTTGGTGCGCCATGCCGATCTGCTGTGGCTCGAGCCGCTCGCGGCGGTGTCAGGTCGCGTGCCCCCCGGGGCGGAGGTGCCCTGGGACGTGCGGACCTCGATGCGGTGTGAGTTGCCTGGCGGCTGCGGCACGCTCGAGCTCATGGCCGATGCGCACGGGCCGCTCGATCTGGATGCGTTGGGCACGTCGCTGACGGTGCGCTGGCGCAGCGGTGGGGAGCGCCTGCGTCTGCGTCCCGGTGGGGCGCGTCGTGCGCTGAAGAGCCTGCTGCAGGAGGCGCGCGTGCCGCCGGCGCAGCGCGCCCGTCTGCCGCTGCTCTATCAGGGCGATCGGTTGCTTGCGGCGGCGGATCTGTGGCTCGATGAGAGCGTGCGCGCGCGCCGCGGCGCGCGCCGCCGGGCACGACTGCGCTGGAAGAAGACGCCCCACGCCGGCCGCTGATGTGCTAGTCTGCTTGCCCGTCGTTCATGCAGCCATGAACACCCGGCAGCGGTTCCAACGGCGGTTCACCTAAACTCACGATTTATATGACGCGATTCGTATTCGTCACCGGCGGTGTCGTATCCTCGCTGGGCAAAGGTATTGCCAGTGCATCGCTCGGGGCGATCCTCGAGGCACGCGGCCTGAAGGTCGCGATGGTCAAGCTCGATCCGTACATCAACGTCGATCCGGGCACCATGAGTCCGTTCCAGCACGGCGAGGTGTTTGTCACCAGCGACGGCACCGAGACGGACCTGGACCTCGGACACTATGAGCGCTTCGTGCGCACCACCACCGGGCGCAACAGCAACTTCACCACCGGTCGGATCTACGAGCGGGTGATCGCCAAGGAGCGCCGCGGCGATTATCTCGGCGCTACGGTGCAGGTCATTCCGCACATCACCGATGAGATCAAGCGCAGCATCCAGCTCGGCGCCGAAGGGGCCGACGTGTGCATGGTGGAGATCGGCGGTACGGTCGGGGACATCGAGTCGCTGCCGTTCCTCGAGGCGATCCGCCAGATGGGCGTGGAGTTCGGGCACAGCCGCTGCGTCTATCTGCACCTCACCCTGATACCGACCATGGGCGGATCCGGGGAGATCAAGACCAAACCCACGCAGCACTCGGTGAAGGAGCTGCGCGGCATCGGCATCCAGCCCGACGTGCTGCTGTGCCGCTGCAAGCATCCTCTGCCGGATGAGCAGCGGCGCAAGATCGCGCTGTTCACCAACGTCGAGGAGCGCGCGGTCATCTCCGCGATCGACGCTGATGACATTTATCAGATTCCCATGCTGCTGCACGAGCACGGCCTCGATGACATCGTCGTCGGCAAGCTCGGCCTCGAGGTGCCCCCGACCGACCTCACCGAGTGGCGCCAGGTGGTCAACGCCAAGGCCAACCCCGAGGGACAGGTCGACATCGCCATGGTCGGCAAGTACGTGCAGATCCGCGACTCGTACCTCTCGCTGCACGAGGCGCTGATGCACGGTGGACTGCGCACGCGCACCCGCGTCAACATCCACTACATCGAGTCGACCGAGGTCGAGACCCAGGGCACCCATGCGCTGAAGGGCATGGATGCGATCCTCGTGCCGGGCGGGTTCGGCGAGCGCGGCATCGAGGGTAAGATTCTCGCGGCGCGCTATGCGCGCGAGCACGGCGTGCCGTACCTCGGCATCTGCCTCGGCATGCAGGTGGCGATCGTCGAGTACGGTCGGGATGTGCTCGGACTCGCCGGCGCGAACAGCACCGAGTTCAACCGCGCGACGCCCCATCCGGTGATTGCGCTGATCAGCGAGTGGCAGGACCAGGCGCGCGGCACTCAGACCCGCGATGAGGCCTCGGGCAAGGGCGGTACCATGCGCCTCGGGGCGCAGGAGGTGCTGCTCGGAGCCGGCACGCGCGCGCACGAGCTCTATGGCAAGGACGTGATCCTCGAGCGGCATCGGCACCGCTACGAGTTCAACAACAATTTCCTCGAGCGCTACCGCGCCGCGGGGCTGCGCTTCTCGGGGTTCTCGCGCGACGGACTGGTCGAGATGATCGAGCTGACGAACCACCCGTGGTTCGTCGCCACGCAGTTCCATCCGGAGTTCACCTCCACGCCGCGTGACGGGCATCCGCTGTTCAGCGGATTTATCCGCGCGGCGCGCGAGAAGCGCACCGCCGAGCTGCCGCAGGCCGCGCTCGCCTGAAAGGGGGTAAGGGCATGCAGCTCGCCGGGGCGCACATCGGGATCGACCAGCCGTTGCTCGTGATCGCAGGGCCATGCGTCATCGAGAGCGAGACGCTGGTGCAGGAGGTCGCCGGGCGGCTGCGCGAGATCACGCGGCGGCTCGCGCTGCCATTCGTGTTCAAGTCCTCCTTCGACAAGGCCAACCGCTCCTCGAAGAAGAGCTTCCGCGGCCCGGGCCTCGAGCAGGGGCTGAAGGTGCTCGAGGGTGTGCGGCGCACGTTCGGCGTGCCGGTGCTCACCGATGTGCACGAGGACACCCCGCTCGCCGAGGTCGCCGCGGTGGTCGATGTCCTGCAGACGCCGGCATTTCTCTGCCGGCAGACGAATTTCATCCTGAACGTGGCGGCGTGCGGCAAGCCGGTCAACATCAAGAAGGGCCAGTTCCTCTCCCCCTGGGAGATGCGCAACGTCGTCGAGAAGGCGCGCTCGACCGGCAACGAGCACATCATGGTGTGCGAGCGCGGCTTCAGCTTCGGATACAACAACCTGGTGGCCGACATGCGCTCCCTCGCGGTGATGCGCGAGTGCGACTGCCCGGTGATCTTCGATGCCACCCACTCGGTGCAGCTGCCGGGCGGGCGCGGGGAGAGCTCGGGGGGCCAACGCGAGTTCGTGCCGGTGCTGGCGCGCGCGGCCGTGGCGGCGGGCGTCGCCGGAGTGTTCATGGAGACGCATCCGAACCCCGCGCGCGCGCTGTCCGATGGGCCCAATGCCTGGCCCCTCGATCGCATCGAGCCGCTGCTCGAGACGCTCAAGGCGCTGGATGCGGCCGCCAAGGCCCGACCGTTCGAAGAGACTTTGCTGGCACCAGAATAGGAAGTGAACGATGAGCCGAATCGCCGACGTCCGCGGCCGTGAAATCCTCGATTCCCGCGGCAACCCGACCGTAGAGTGCGACGTGATCCTCGAGTCCGGTGCGCTCGGGCGCGCCGCGGTGCCCTCCGGTGCCTCGACCGGCACGCGCGAGGCGGTGGAGCTGCGCGACGGGGACAAGAAGCGCTACCTCGGCAAAGGCGTGCTGAAGGCCGTCGAACACGTCAACACGGTGCTGAAGCAGGCCGTGCGGGGCGCCGATCCGCGCGAGCAGGCCGCGCTCGATGAAAAAATGATCGCGCTCGACGGCACCGAGAACAAGGGCCGCCTCGGCGCGAACGCGATTCTCGCCATCTCCCTCGCGAGCGCGCACGCCGCGGCCAACGAGGCCCGCCAGCCGCTGTATCGCTATCTCGGCGAGACGCTCTGCGCCGGGCGCGAACCGGTGATGCCGGTGCCGATGATGAACATCATCAACGGCGGGGCGCATGCCAACAACAGCCTCGACATCCAGGAGTTCATGATCCTGCCGGTCGGGGCCCCGAGCTTCCGCGAGGCGCTGCGCTACGGCGCAGAGGTGTTCCACGCGCTGAAGAAGCTGCTCAATGAGCGCGATCTGGCCACCTCGGTGGGCGATGAGGGCGGATTCGCGCCGAACATCGGCTC
Organism: Pseudomonadota bacterium; assembly: GCA_021826035.1. The sequence goes on from JAKBBE010000003.1 coordinate 33,294, forward strand.
GAATGCCGAGGCGCTCGAGCTGATCCTGCAGGCGATCGAGAAGGCCGGCTACACCCCGGGCCGGGACATCTACCTCGGTCTCGATGCGGCGAGCTCGGAGTTCCACCGCAACGGCAGCTACGAGCTGAAGGGCGAGTCGCGCCGCTTCACCAGCCAGGAATTCACCCGCTACCTCGCCGATCTCGCCGCGCGCTACCCGATCATCACGATCGAGGACGGCATGGCCGAGGACGACTGGGACGGCTGGGCGCACCTGACGCGTGCGATCGGGGAGAAGTGCCAGGTGGTCGGCGATGACGTGTTCGTCACCAACACCCGCATCCTCGCCGAGGGCATCGAGAAGCACGTGGCGAATGCGGTGCTGATCAAGCCGAACCAGATCGGTACGCTCACCGAGACGCTCGCGACCATCGAGATGGCCGACCAGGCGCACTATGCCTCGGTGGTCTCGCATCGCTCGGGCGAGACCGAGGATGCGACCATCGCCGATCTGGCGGTGGCCACCGCCGCCACGCAGATCAAGACCGGATCGCTGTCGCGCTCGGACCGCATCGCCAAGTACAACCAGCTGCTGCGCATCGAGGCGCAGCTCGGCAAGGTGCGCTATGCGGGCCGGGACGCCTTCCCGGTAAAGATTTGATCGGCGCGGCCGGCCGCCGTAAGCTCAGCCCGGGGCGAAGCCCCGGGCCACGCACCGCATGAAAGTCCTCCTCGCCGCACTGATCGTCGTTTTGGTACTGCTGCAGTACCGCATCTGGATCTCCGATCAAGGAGTGCGGCCGGTCTACCGGCTCGAGCGGGTGGTGGCGGCGCAGGAGAAGCTCAACGCGCACCTGAGCCGGCGCAATGCGCGCCTGGAGGCGGAGGTGGCCGATCTGAAGACCGGCACCGGCGCGATCGAGGAGCGCGCGCGCAGCCAGCTCGGCATGATTGGCCCGCACGAAACCTTCTACATGGTCGTTGAACCGCCGCGCTTCCCGCCGGCCGGGTCGCGCTGAGTCATGCGCTACTGGTTGGTGATGCCGGCGGCCGGAATCGGCCGGCGGTTCGGGGCCGAACGGCCCAAGCAGTACGCGCCGCTCTGTGGGCGCACGGTGATCCAGTGGGCGCTTGAACCGTTTCTCGCCGATGCGCGCTGTGCCGGTGCGATGGTGGCCCTCGCGGCGCACGATCCGTACTGGCCTGAGGTCGCGCCACCGGGGGTCATGACGGTCGCCGGCGGCGCCGAGCGCAGTCACTCGGTGCGCCATGCGCTCGCAGCGCTCGCCCCGCGCGCGGCGGCCGACGACTGGGTGCTGGTGCACGATGCGGCCCGACCGTGCCTGACGGGGCAGGATCTGGAGCATCTGCTCGGGGAGCTCGCCGACCATCCGCTCGGCGGGTTGCTGGCGGTGCCGGCGGCCGACACGCTCAAGCGCGCCGATGCGCACCGCGGCGTCGAGGCGACCGTGGATCGCAGCGGACTGTGGCGCGCGCTGACCCCGCAGATGTTTCGCTACGGCGCGCTCTGCGCTGCGCTTGATGCGGCGCACGCGGCGGGCCGGGTGCCCACCGATGAGGCGCAGGCACTCGAGTGGCGCCACGAGCACCCGCGGCTCGTGGCCGGTTCGGCCGGTAACCTGAAAATCACCACCGCGGCGGACCTGACGCTCGCGGCGGCTTTGCTGGAGGCCTCGGCATGAGAGTGGGGACGGGGTTCGATGTGCATGCGTTCGGTCCGGGCGAGCACGTGATGCTCGGCGGGGTACGGGTGGCGCACACCCAGGGGGTGCTTGCGCATTCCGACGGGGACGTGCTGCTGCATGCGCTCACCGACGCGCTGCTGGGGGCGGCCGGACTTGGCGACATCGGTGAGCATTTCAGGGACACCGATCCGCGCTGGAAGGGGGCCGACAGCGCCGGCTTTGTGACCCATACGCTCGCTCTGGTGCGCGCCCGGGGCTGGTGCGTCGGCAACGCGGATCTGACCCTGCTCGCCGAGCGGCCGAAGGTCGGCCCGCACCGCGAGGCGATCCGCGCGCGCATCGCCGAGCTGCTCGAAGTGGCCCCCGATGCGGTCAACGTCAAGGCGACCACCACCGAGAAACTCGGTTTCCTCGGCCGTGCCGAGGGCATCGGCGCTCAGGCGGTGGTGCTGCTGCTGAAGGCGCGCTGAGCGCGGACTGGCCGCGCCGCGCGGCCCGTGCTAGCGTGGCCCTCAGGTCGCCGTCGAACCACAACAGCACATCGGGCCGGCCTTCCCCGCGCGGGGATCGCGGTCTGAACCATCAGGGGGTCGCCATGCGTATGCAACTGAACTCGGCACTGCGCTCGGTCCTGCTCGGCATGCTTGCCGGTCTTGCGCTGCCGCTCGCCTCGGCCGTCGCTCGGGATGGCGGCAGCGGGTTGAACATTCCGCCTAAACCGCTCATCGGTCAGCAGAACGTCGCCACCGCCGATCTGCTCGTGTCCCATCCGCCGACCCGGCCGTGCATCGTGACGCTCTTTCAGTCCGACACGTTCAATGTGTATGCGCCACTGCCGTTCACCTACAGCCCGCCGGTCGATTGCCGTGGCCCCTGGGCGAAAGTCGTGTTCGTGGCGCACTTCAACGAGAACGCCGGGGTGCAGTTCGACCGCACCGCGTACGTCTTTCTCGGCAACACCGCGCTTTATTTCGGCACCACGCCGGAGCCGACCTCCAGCGTCGGTCCGGTCTGGACCGTCGAGCGCAATGTGACCGAGTACAGCGCGCTGCTCGCGCAACCGCAGTCCGGGGCCGCGACGATCTTCAACATCGTCAACAGCACCTACACCGGCGTCATCCACGGCAGCGGCTATCTGTATTTCTATCCGGTCGGGCGGGGCGAGGACGGGGCGGACGCTCACGGCCGCGGTCGCGCCGCCATACCCTCGGCGGTTTATCCGCTGAACAGCGGCAATCAGCCGAGCTATCTCTACACGCCGACGCAGCCGCTGGCGCAGCAGATCACCTTTCCGACCAACATGACGCACATCTATCTGCAGATCACCGCGCAGAGCCAGATCGGGGACGAGTTCTGGTACACCTGTGTGCCCGATCAGTACGCCCTGGAGCTGCAGAGCTGCGGCAACAGCGGCTACCGTCAGGTGGTGGTGCAGGTCGACGGGCGCACCGTCGCCTATGCGCCAGTCTCCCCGTGGATCTACAGCGGCGGGATCGATCCGTTCCTCTGGCAGCCGACCCCGGGGGTGCAGACGCTGAATTTCACGCCCTACCGGGTCGATCTGACGCCGCTTGCCGCCGAACTCGACAACGGCAGGCCGCACACCGTCGCGGTGAGCGTGTACAACGATGGCGACTACTTCTCCGTGGCCGCGAATCTGCTGGTGTACCAGGATGAGCGGGTCGGGGCGCTCAGTGGGGCTGTCACGCAGATCGACGTTCCCCCGCTCGCGCCAAACGTCACGGCCAATCTGGTCAGCGGCTCCGGCGGCAGCATCAGCGGCTCGGTCACGGTCAGCTCCGCGCTGCGCACGCGCCTGGCCGGCTACCTCGAGCTGCCGGAGGGCCTGCGCCGCACGTCGGTGGAGCAGGATGTCCAGTTCGCCAACCAACAGACCTACACGATCAACACCAGCGTCTACGATCAGCAGATCGCCCTCACCAGCGCGGTGCGCACCGTCACTGAGGTGAGCGGCGCGGGCTCTGAGGTCCGGCGCCGGGTGAGCACCTGGCGCTTCCCGCTCACGGTCAACTACGATCAGGTGCAGCAGGCGAACGGCGACTACGCCATCACCACCTCGGTGCGCCAGCACTTCAGCACGCGCACCGGCCCGGCCTGGGACAGCGCCGCGGGCCGCGCGCTCAGTGATCGCGTGCGCGCCATCGACACGCTCGAGTTCGACTCAGGCTTCAACTTCCTCGGCCATTCGGGCATGTCCGGCTCGCAGCGCTACGAGTTCGAGCGCCGGGGCGACGGCGTGTCCGAGTGCTACCTGCGCACCATCGTCAACAGTGCCAATGCGGTCAGCGCCGTGCTCGACGGTGAGCATTGCGATCTGCTCGGCGGGGCGCGCCGGCGGTGAGCGAATCGAGCGCATCGGCGGGCGCACCGGCGCGCGCCGACGCCGCGGCGCTCGATCCGCCGCGCGCGTACGGCGCGCCGCTCACTCGCGTGCGGGTGCGCGCCGAGCCGGAGGATTTCTGTGTCGAGGAGTGCCTCGGGTTCGCGCCCGCCGGCGCCGGCGCGCATGTCCTGCTCCAGGTGCGCAAGCGCGACGCGAACACCGTGTGGGTGGCCGGGGAACTCGCCCGCCTGGGCGGCTGCCGGCCGTTTGAGGTCGGCTATGCCGGGCTGAAGGACCGGCGCGCGGTGGCGGTGCAGTGGTTCACGGTGCCGCGCGGCTCGCGCTCTCCTGAGCAGTGGCGGGGCGTACGCGCGGAGGGCTTCGAGGTGCTGGAGGCACAGGGCCACACCCGCAAGCTGCCGCGCGGGGCGCTCGAGGGCAATCGCTTTCGCATCTACGCGCGCGGCGCGCCGCCGGCCCCACCGGCGCTGCAGGCGCGGCTTGAGCACATTGCCGCGCACGGCGTGCCGAACTACTTCGGGCCGCAGCGCTTTGGCCGCGAGGGCGGCAATCTGGCGAACCTGCCGGCCGATCCGAGTGCGCTGCGTCCCGGCGAGCGCAGCTTCGTGCTCTCGGCGGCGCGCAGCCTGCTGTTCAATGCGGTGCTCGCCGAGCGGGTGCGTACGGGCCGGTGGTGCGAGCTTGAGGCGGGCGATCGCGCCCAGCTCGACGGACGCGGCAGTCATTTCGCGGTCGAGGCGCCGGATGCGACGCTGCGCGAACGCGCCGCGCGGCTGGAGATCCACCCGAGCGGGCCGCTTTGGGGGCAGGGTGAAGCGGACTGCGAGGGCGCGGTGCGCACGCTCGAGACGGACATCGTGCGCGGCTATCCGGCGGCCTGCGCACTGCTCGAGGCGGCCGGCATGCGCCAGGAGCGGCGCAGCCTGCGTCTGGCGGTCCGTGACCTCGAGGCACGGATCGAGCCCGACGGGGTGCGGCTGCAGTTCCGTCTGACCCGCGGCGCGTACGCCACCGCGGTGCTGCGCGAACTGTTCGTGCTCGAGGACTACGAGCCGAGCAGCACGTAGATGGCGCCCGTGCCGCCATCGACCGCGCGCGCCGAGACGAACGCCAGCACCGGCCCGAGGCGCCGCAACAGGGCGGCCACCAGACCCTTGAGCACCGGACCGCGATGACCGGAGCGCAGCCCCTTGCCGTGCACGATGCGCACGCAGCGCCAGTCGCGCCCCAGCGCCTCGGTGAGAAACTCGCGCAGCGCCTGCTTCGCCTGCGGCACGGTCAGTCCGTGCAGATCAAGTTCGCCCTGCACCCGGTACTCCCCGCGGCGCAGGCGCCGCAGCACCTCGAGCGGCACCCCCTCGCGGCGAAACACCAGCTCATCGCCGGCGGCGAGCGCCGGGTCGAGCGGATTGCCGCTCAGGCTTTCCTCCAGCACGGCGAGCCGATCGGCGCGCGAGAACCGCGCCGCGGGCGGCGGCTTGGGCCGCTGCGGACTCGGCGCAGCTCGCGCCAGTGGCTTCACCCCGCGCACCGCGGCGCGAAACAGCTGCCGATCCTCATCGCGGTCCGATACGCACACGCTACCTCCGCCGATTTTGCTTCCAGTATAGTCGCGCCCTTCCCGAGGATCGTCCTCGCCGCGGCGCTACCCTGCCTGTGAAAATTCTGCTCAGCAACGACGACGGCTATCTCGCCACCGGCCTGCGCGTGCTGCGCCGCCGGCTCGCCGAACTCGGTGAACTCACCGTCGTCGCTCCCGACCGCAACCGCAGCGGCGCGAGCAATTCGCTCACGCTCGACATGCCGCTGCGAGTGATGGAGATCGAACCGGGTCTGTACTGCGTGCAGGGCACGCCGACCGACTGCGTGCATCTGGCGATCACCGGGTTGTTCGAGGACGAACACGACATGGTCGTCTCCGGGATCAACGACGGGGCCAATCTTGGCGATGACGTGCTCTATTCCGGCACCGTGGCGGCGGCCATCGAAGGGCGCTTCCTCGGGCTGCCGACGCTCGCGGTCTCGCTGTGCACCCGACCGGGCAGCGGCGGGCACTACGAGACGGCGGCGGCGGTGGCGCACCGGCTGGTGAGCGAGATGCTCGCCCGGCCGCTGGAGTCCTCGCTGATCCTCAACGTGAATGTGCCGGACGTGCCCTTCGAGGCGCTGCGCGGCTTTCGCAGCACCCGACTCGGGCACCGTCATCGCTCAGAACCGATCGTGCCGGCGCGTGATCCGCGCGGCCGCCCGGTGTACTGGGTGGGGCCGGCCGGTCCGCAGCAGGATGCCGGGCCGGGCACTGATTTCCACGCCGTCGATGGCGGTTACGTGTCGGTCACGCCCCTGCAGGTCGATCTGACCCGCCATGCGGCGCTCGGTGCGCTCACCGAGTGGCTGGAGGGATTCGATGGCTGACCTGCGCATGGCCGGGATCGGCATGACCTCTGCGCGCACCCGTGATCGGCTCGTGCAGCGCCTGCGCGAGCAGGGCATCAGCAATCTGGCGGTGCTCGATCGGATCCGCAACACCCCGCGGCACATCTTTGTGGATGAGGCGCTCGGCAGCCGCGCCTACGAGGATACGGCGTTGCCGATCGGCTTCGGCCAGACCATCTCCCAGCCGTACATCGTGGCGCGCATGACCGAGGCGCTGCTGGAGGGCGGGCCGCTTGGCACCGTGCTCGAGGTGGGCACGGGCTGCGGATATCAGAGCGCGGTGCTGGCGCCGCTCGTGGAGCGGCTGTACACGATCGAGCGGATCGGGGCGCTGATCGAGCGGGCCAAGGAGCGGCTGAAGGAGCTGGAGATCCGTAACGTGAAGTTCCACCACGGCGACGGCACGCAGGGCTGGAAGTCCCAGGCGCCGTTCGACGGGATCCTGGTGGCGGCTGCCCCGTTGGCGGTACCGCCGGCGCTGCTGAAGCAGCTCGCCCCGGGCGGACGGCTGATCGTGCCGGTGGGCACCGAGGGCAAACAGGAGCTGATGCGCTACACGCGGCGCGAGCAGGGCGTGACGCGCGAGTCGCTCGGGCGCGTGGCATTCGTGCCACTGCTCGGGGGTCGCAGCTGAGCGGCTTGCTTCCGCGTATCGCACGCGGTTAACATAGTCCCCGTCTCCTGGCGGCGACAGTTTGGCGTTCGCGACGAGACGAGGGAGAAGGCACAGGGAGGAGGGGGCGTTGACACAAAAGCAACAGCCGGATCGCGACCTCGAAAGCAACAATACACCCACGCAGCGCTGCCGTAGGCAGCGCTCGGTCGTAGAGTCCTGAACCCCTCCCCCTGTGCCTTCTTCGTCCGACGCGCGGCGCGGATTACTCGAGAAACAGCGCCGCCGCCACCCGGCGGTCCTCATGCACCAGGACGTTGAAGGTGCGGCAGGCCGCCCCGAGGTCCATCACTTCGACCCCGATGGCGTGCGCCGCAAAGGCCGCACGCACCGCCGCCGGCGCGAAGCGCTGGCGCGGCCCGGTACCGATCAGCACGACTTCAGGCTCGAGCGCGAACAGGGGCTCGAGGTGCGCCACCTCGAGGTCCTCGATGCGCTGCGGCGCCCAGGCGCTCACCAGCTGCTCGGCGGTCACGATGCAGCTGGCGCGCACCACATGCTCCCCGATGCGCAGCGCCTCGGCCGAATAGGCCCGCACCGTGTTGACGTGCGTTCCGCTCTCTAATGTGAATCGCATGACGGTACGATACCGCCGGTGAGCGAACTCGTCATCGTCATTACCGATCTGTACCTCGGCGCCGAGTCCGGGACGGCACCCGTCCCGCGCGGCACGCTGCCCGGCCTGGAGGCGCTCGGGCGCTTTGCGCGCGCCGCGCCGCTGCCGGACGGCTGGCGGCCGTGGGTGGCGCACTGGCTCGATCTGGCCCGCTATGGCGCGCTGCCGGTGGCGAGTGTGGCGGCGGCGGCGCTGGGCGAAGCGCCGGGCGACGCGCTGTGGCTCGCCGAGCCGCTGAGCCTCACCGAAGGGGTGGGGCGGGTGCATCTGGAGCGGCGCGGCCGGCTGCGCCTGACGCCCGCCGAGGCGATGCGTCTGGCGCAGGATTTCAATGCGCTCTACGCCGGCTCCGGGTTGACGCTGACGGTCTTGCCGGACGGAACATTGCTGCTCGGGGCCCCGGCGGGTGCGCCGGTGCGTACCTGGGATCCGGCTCGCCTGCCTGCCGAGTCGCTTGCCGAGCGCCTCCCGAGCGGTCCTGGGGCTGCCGAGCTGCGCCGTCTCGGCTCGGAACTGGAGATGTGGCTGTACACCCATCCGCTGAACGCTGAGCGCGCCGCGCGCGGCGCGCCACCGATCTCGCAGCTGTGGATCTGGGGCGGTGGGGCGGGTGCGGCGGCGCCGCTCGCCGGTGCGCCGTTGCACGCCGAGGTGTACGGCGAGGAGGCGTATCTGGCCGGGCTCGCCACGCTCGGCGCCGGCACCCTGCGCGCGCCGCCCGATGCGCTGGCCGCCGTGCTCGCTGCGGCGGCGGGACGGATGCTCTGTGCCCTGGAGAGCGGCGAGGCGCTGCGGCGGATGCGCCAGGCCGATCTGCTCGGCGCGCTTGCCGACCTCGATCAGCGCTGGATCGCCCCGGCGGTCGCGGCGCTTGGCGCCGGGTCGCTGCAGCGGCTCTGGCTGCTCGCCAATGACCGGGCGTGGTGTCTGCGCCGCCACGATCTGTGGCGGCGCTGGCGGCGCGGCCGCACGGCGCTCGAGGCACTGGCGTGACGCTGCGGGTGGTGCGCCGCACGGCCCCGCCGGAGGTGAGCGGGTTCGGCGAGGCGCTGCATCCGGTGCTGCGACGGGTGTATGCCGCGCGCGGCGTTCGCAGTGCGCGCGAACTGGATACGGGCCTTGAGCATCTGACGCCGGTGGGTACCCTGGAGTCGGTCGAGGCCGCCGCGCAGTTGCTGCTCGCCGAGCGCGATGGCGGGCGCATTCTGGTGATCGGGGATTTTGATGCCGACGGCGCGACCAGTACCGCTCTGATGCTGCGGGCGCTGCGCGCCTGGGGGTTCACGGCGGACTTCCTGGTGCCGAACCGGTTCGAGTTCGGGTACGGACTGACGCCGCAGATCGTACGCGTCGCCGCCGAGCGCAAACCCACGCTCATCGTCACGGTCGACAACGGCATCGCCTCGCTCGCCGGCGTCGAGGAGGCGCGCGCGCACGGCATCGAGGTGCTCATCACCGATCATCATCTGCCCGGCGAGCAGCTTCCCGCAGCGCGCGTCATCGTCAACCCCAACCTGCCGGGCAGCCGCTTCGCCAGTGGCTCGCTCGCCGGCGTGGGCGTGGCGTTCTACGTGCTCGCGGCGCTGCGCCGCCAGCTCGGGGCGGCCGGGCTGCTCGGCGCCGCGGCGCCGGGGGTCGCCGAGTGGCTCGATCTGGTCGCCCTCGGCACGGTCGCCGATCTGGTGCCGCTTGATCACAACAACCGGGTGCTGGTCGATCAGGGCCTCAAGCGCATCCGCGCCGGACGTTGCGTCGCGGGTATCCGCGCGTTGTTGGCACTGGCGTCGCGCGAGCCGGCGCGCCTGGTGAGCGCTGACCTCGGGTTCACCGTCGGGCCGCGTCTGAACGCCGCCGGGCGCCTTGAGGACATGTCGATCGGCATTCAGTGCCTGCTGGAGGACGACCCGGTGGCGGCCGCGGCGCTTGCTGCGCGGCTCGATGCTCTGAACCGCGAACGGCGGGAGATCGAGGCGCGCATGCAGGCCGAGGCGCTTGCCGCCGTGCGCGGACTCGCCGAACGCGATCCGCACGCCGAGCAGCGCAGCGCGGTGTGCCTGTTCGATCCGCAGTGGCACCAGGGTGTTGTAGGGTTGGTTGCAAGCCGCGTGAAAGATCGGCTGCGCCGGCCCGTGATCGCCTTCGCCGCCGCCGGTGATGAGGAGTTGCGCGGCTCGGCGCGCTCGGTGCCCGGCATCCACATCCGCGACGTGCTGGCGCAACTCGATGCGCGCCATCCGGGCCTGATCGGGCGCTTCGGCGGGCATGCGATGGCCGCCGGGCTGACACTTGCGCGCGCGGCGCTCGATCCATTCGCGGCGTGCTTTGATGCGACGGTGGCCGCCTGGCCCGAACGCAGCGCACTGCGCGATGCAATCGAGACCGACGGGGCGCTCGCGGTGCAGGACATCGCGCTTGAGACCGCCGAGGCGCTGCGCGCCGGCGGGCCGTGGGGACAGGCATTTCCCGAGCCGAGCTTCGATGGGGTGTTCACGGTGCGCACCGCCCGGGTGGTCGGGGAGCGACATCTGAAGATGTGGGTGCAGGGCGAGCGCAACCGCGCCTTCGATGCCATCGCGTTCAACAGCCTCGATCCTCAAGCCGAAGCGCCCCTGCCGCAGGGCGAGCGGCGGCTGGTGTACCGTCTGGACGTCAACGAATACCAGGGCGAGCGGCGGTTGCAGCTGCTGGTCGATCACATTCTCGACCCCTGAGCATTTCCCCTCCGCGCAGCTGCTGCGTCATACCTCATTGAGCGCGGCCCTTGCCGCGCCGTGCGCCGCGCGCCGGCTAGGGCCGGTGTGTGGCGAGGGAGTCGGAATGGCGTGCGCTAGGGGTGCGCCGTCGGGCACGGACTGGGGATGCCCGACGGGCGGCTGCCAAACACCGCGTAACGCGGTATGATCGACGTCAATCCTACTTCGGTCGGTGCGCAATGGGCTCGCCCCATTGCACGCCGGAATAACGGTATATCTGAAATAACACGCGGGCCGTGCTCCGCGCCGTCCCCGGCCGGCGTGGCGGTCCGTGCCGGGTGGGGGTCTCTTGGAAGCAATTCTGCAGTTCGCACAGCAGCTGTACCGCATTGCGCAGCGGGCCGGGCCGGAGCCGTTCGAGGATCTGGCGCTTGCGGCGCTGACCGAACAGGTGCCGTTCGATGCGGCGCTGTGGTTCACCGGTCAGATCGATGGCGGCCAACTGCAGGTGCACCGGCTGCACGCCTACCGCATGCCGCCGGCGGCGCTCGAGCCGCTGGTGACTCTGGTGCGTCAGCGGCCCGAGGCGCTGGCGGCGACCGCCGGCACGCACGGCACGGCGCACCTGGAGGATGCCGAGGCGCTGCTTGCGCGCGGCCTCGATGCGGCTGCGCACGAGCAACTGTGTCGCGGACGCATCGAGCGGCAGCTGCTGATGGGCACCGCCGCCTGCGGAACCCCGGGCGGCGAGTGGCTCTCGCTGCACCGAGCGCAGAGTGGCGCGCCGTTCGATGCCCAGGACTGCGAGCGCGTGCAGGTGTTGATGCCGCACCTCTCGGAGTCGCGCGCCGTGCATCGGGCGCTGTGCCTGCGGCACGCCTCGGCCGAGCCGGGCATTGCGCCCGGACCGCATCGGGCGCTCACGCTGTGCGACGGCACGGTGCTGCACTGCGGCGGGCGTCTCGCTGAGGCGATCGGCATACGCTGGCCGGAGTGGAACGGACTGCGTCTGCCGGCGGGGCTGCTCGCCCGGGCGCAGCGCGAGGAGGCCGTGGCGCTGGAGGGACTTGGACAGATCATTCAGGCGCGTCGCTTCACCGATGCGCTCGTGCTGAGCCTGCGCTCCACGCCACCGCAGGAGCGGCTCACGCCGCGCGAATACGAGCTGGTGCGGCGGTTCGCCGCCGGGGAGGACTGCAACGCCCTGGCGCGTCGCAGCGGACTGGCACCGGCCACGGTCCGCAATCTGCTGCGCCTCGCGTACCGTAAGCTCGGGATCAACAGCCGCGCGCAGCTCTTGCGTCTGCTGCACCGGGCCGAGACGGGTGCGAGGGTGGAATTTCCGCCGGCGGGCCGCTAGCATGGCGGATCCCTTCCCGCATCTCACCCGGACGGCACCGCACGATGGAACTCAATCCTCTGAAGCGCCAGCTCAAAGACCTCGAGGAGCGCATGAGCTCCCTACGGGGGTTTCTTTGAGTACGACCTGAAGAAAGAGCGCCTGGAGGAAGTTTCCCGCGAGCTGGAGGATCCGGCCGTGTGGTCGCAGCCCGAGCGCGCCCAGCAGCTCGGCCGGGAGCGGGCCAGCCTGAGCACGGACATCGAGGCGATCGCGCGGGTCGACGGAGGCATCAGCGCCGCCACGGAGCTGCTGGCGCTCGCCGAGAGCGAGCAGGACGAGGCCACCGCCGCGGATCTGATCCGCGAGGCGAGCAGCCTCGAGGGGGCGGTGCGCCGCCTGGAGCTGAAGCGCATGTTCCGCGGCGAGATGGACTCGCACAGTGCGTTTCTCGACATTCAGGCCGGCGCCGGCGGCACCGAGGCGCAGGACTGGGCGCAGATGCTGCTCAGGATGTATCTGCGCTGGGGTGCGGCGCGCGGTTTCGCGTGCGAGGTGATTGATTCGAACCCGGGCGAAGTGGCCGGCATCAAGAGCGCGACGGTGCAGGTGACGGGCGAGTTCGCCTACGGCTGGCTGCGCACCGAGACCGGGGTGCACCGCCTGGTGCGCAAGTCCCCGTTCGATTCGGGCAACCGCCGCCACACCTCCTTCGCCTCGGTGTTCATCTCGCCTGAGGTCGATGAGGACATCGCGATTGATATCAATCCGGCGGACCTGAAGACCGACGTGTACCGCTCCTCGGGGGCCGGAGGCCAGCATGTCAACAAGACCGAGTCGGCGGTGCGCATCACGCACGTGCCGTCCGGCATCGTGGTGGCCTGCCAGGCGGAACGCAGCCAGCACAAGAACCGCTCCACGGCGATGAAGATGCTCAAGGCGAAGCTGTATGAGCTCGAGGTGAACAAGCGCAACGCCGCCGCCAAGGTGCTGGAAGACTCCAAGTCCGACGTCAGTTGGGGCAATCAGATCCGCTCCTACGTGCTCGACCAGTCGCGCATCAAGGACCTGCGCACGGGAGTCGAGGTTGGCAACACCACCGCGGTGCTCGATGGGGATCTGGATCAATTTTTGGAGGCCTCGCTCAAAGCGGGGCTATAGGCAGCACATGACCGACACGCACACAGACCCGGCCGAGCGCAGCGATGAGAACAAGCTGATCGCCGAGCGACGCTCGAAACTTGACGCGCTGCGCACTCAGGGCGAGGCGTATCCGAACGATTTTCGCCGCGATGCACTCGCCGGTCAGCTGCAGGAGGCGTTCGCGCTGCGCGACGAGCAGTGGCTCGAGTCGAACCCGACGCGGGTGACGGTCGGCGGGCGGATGCTGCTGAAGCGGGTGATGGGCAAAGTGAGCTTTGCCAACATCGTCGACCGTACCGGACAGATCCAGCTGTTCCTGCACAAGGACACCGTTGGGGCCGAGGCGTACGAGGCATTCAAGGGCTGGGACGTCGGGGACATCGTCGGGGCCACCGGCATGCTGTTTCGCACCAAGACCGGGGAACTCTCGGTGCGCGTCGAGCGGCTGCGTCTGGTGGTGAAGTCGCTGCGGCCGCTGCCGGACAAGTGGCACGGCCTGGCCGATGTCGAGACGCGCTATCGGCAGCGCTACGTCGATCTGATCGTCAACGAGACCAGTCGCAACGTGTTCCGCACGCGCGCGCGCGTCGTGCGCTACCTGCGCGATTTCCTCGATGCGCTGGATTTCATCGAAGTCGAGACCCCGATGATGCAGCCGATCCCGGGCGGCGCCGCCGCGCGGCCGTTCGTGACGCATCACAACGCGCTCGACCTGCAGATGTATCTGCGCATCGCCCCTGAGCTGTACCTGAAGCGCCTGGTGGTCGGGGGCTTCGAGCGCGTCTACGAGATCAACCGCAATTTCCGCAACGAGGGACTCTCGACCCAACACAACCCCGAGTTCACGATGCTCGAGCTGTACCTGGCGTACGCTGATTACCGTGACCTCATGGACTGGATCGAGAAGGCGATCCGCGGCCTGGCGCAGACGATCCACGGCGCCGAGGTGCTCACCTACCAGGCGCGCCGCTACGATCTGAGCCGCCCGTTCCGGCGAGTCACGGTGGAGGAGGCGATCCTTGAGCACAACCCGGACCTCGAGCGCGGGCGGCTGCGCGATCCGGCCTACCTGCGCCAGGTGTGCGAGCGGCTCGGTATCGCTGCGCAGGCGCACGATGGTCCGGGCAAGCTGCAGATCGAGATCTTCGAGAAGACTGCCGAGCACACCTACATGGATCCGACCTTCGTGTGCGCGTACCCGGCGGAAGTCTCCCCGCTGTCGCGCGCCAACGATCAGGATCCGTTCATCACCGACCGGTTCGAGCTGTTCATCGCCGGCCGTGAGCTCGCCAACGGCTTCTCCGAGCTGAACGATCCGCAGGATCAGGCGGCGCGCTTTCGCGCCCAGGTCGCGCGCAAGGATCACGGTGACGAGGAGGCGATGTTCTACGACGCTGACTACGTGCGGGCGCTCGAGTACGGTATGCCGCCGACTGCCGGCCTCGGTGTCGGTATCGACCGGCTGGTGATGTTCTTCACCGATTCGCCCTCGATCCGCGACGTCATTCTCTTCCCGCACCTGCGTCCGGAAGCGATCTGAGGCGCCCCGTGATCGGAGTGTTCGACTCCGGGGTCGGCGGACTGACGGTGCTGAAGGCGCTGCTGCGCGAGCTGCCGGCCGAACGGTTCGTCTATCTGGGCGATACGGCACGGCTGCCGTACGGCACAAAGAGCGCCGAGACGGTGGGCCGCTATGCATTGCAGGCCGCCGAAGCGCTCGCCGGCTACGGACTGAAGTGTCTGGTGATGGCCTGCAACACCGCCTCGGCGGTGGCCTTACCGGCGGTGCGCGCGCAGCTGAGCACGTTGCCGGTCATCGGCGTGATCGAGCCGGGTGCCGAGGCGGCCGCCGCCGCCTCCCCGAGCGGACGCATCGCGGTGCTCGCCACCGAGGGCACGGTCCGCGGGGGCGCGTACCAGCAGGCGATCCTCAGGCGCCGTCCCGATGCCCAGGTGTACGCGCTACCGGCGCCGCTGTTTGTCGCGCTCGCCGAGGAGGGCTTGAGCGACGGTCCGATCGCCGAGGCGGTGGCTCATCATTATCTCGATGCGCTGTTCGCCGCCGCGGGTGCCGGCGCGCCCGATACTCTGGTGCTCGGGTGCACGCACTTCCCGATGGTGGCCGCGGCCATTCGCGCCGCGGTCGGCCCGGCGGTGCGCATCGTCGATTCGGCCGAGACCACCGCGCGTCACGTACGCGCCGCGCTGTGTCAGGCCGGTCTCGCGCAGGCCGGCGGGCAGGGCGGGCTGCGTCTGCTCGCCACCGACGCCCCCGAGCGCTTCGCGCGCATCGGGGCGCGTTTTCTTGAGCGGCCGATCGGCGAGCGCGAGGTCGAACTGATCGATCTGTGAGCGCTCCGCCTCACGGCAAAAGCGCATAGGGCAGTTCGAGCGCCTCGACCTGAAGGTGCGCCGCCGCGGCCTGCTCGGGCGCTTCGGCGCCCGGCAGGGCCGCGACCGCCAGAAACTCCGCACGCCCGTCCGCCAGCTGCGCCGATTCGAGCACCTCGAATGCGCGACCGTCGTCGAGCACGCCGCTCGCGCCCGGGGCGAGCACGAGCGGCTCGTGTGACCGGAAGCGCTGAGCGCGGCGTTTCACGCGCCCGCGATAGTGGGCGCGCGCGATGATTTCCTGTCCGGTGTAGCAACCCTTGTCGAACGCGATCGCATCGAGCGCATCGAGATTCAACATCTGCGCGACGAAGTGTTCGGAGGTCGCCGCGTACACCTGTGTGAGGCCGGCGCGCACATCGAGCAGCCGCCACTGTTGGCGAGCCGACGGTGAGGACTCGCTCGGTGTCTGCTCCGCGGCGGCGATTTCCAGCCAACGCGCCGGCGCGGCGCCAATGCACAGGTACTGCCGTGCCCCGAGCTGCGTGCAGCGGCCGAGCTCGGCCGCGAGCGCCTGCGGCGCAAGCTGCGCGGGCGTGCCGCTCGTCAAGTGCTCGGCCGGCGCCAGGGCGCTGATGTGCCATTCGGGCGAAACATCGGCAAGCGTGACCTTGGCGCGCAGCACGTATTTGGCGAGCCGATCTTTGACGATTGTCACGAGTTCGCGCGGCAGCAGCGCGAGCAGCTCGTCCTCGGCGCGCGCTGCGAGCCGCAGCAGCGCGATGGTGCGCCCCTGGGGCGTGTGGTAGCCGGCGAGCAGCGTGTGCTGTGAGTTGAGGCGGGTCAGGTCATTGGACAGCTGGCCTTGCAGGAAGCGCAGCGCATCGGCCCCACCGATACGCAGCACGCCGAGATCCGCCAATCCGGTGCGATGCAGTTCTGAATTCATATGACGATATCTTAGCGGACGGGAACGCCCGCAAGCTGTGCCGTGGCGGGCACAGCGCGATTCTGGCACACTGAGCGCACATGCAGGACGATTCGAATACTCTCCCACCGCCGTCCGCAACCGCACCCGGCGCAGGGACCGCAGCACATGCGCTTCCGGCGGCACGCGAGCCGCAGCCGGTGTCCCGTGAGATCGGCGGACCGGGCGGCCCCGAGCCGACGCGCTTCGGCGACTGGGAGCGCAAGGGCCGCTGTATCGACTTTTGACCTCTCGAGCATTTATGGCTGAAAGACCCACTTCGCCGCATCTGTCCGTGTACCGGATGCACCGCTACACGCTGCTCACCTCCGTGTTGAACCGCGCCACCGGGCTCGCGCTCGCACTCGGGCTGATCGTGCTGGTGTACTGGCTGATGGCCATCGCCGGCGGGCCGCTCGCCTACGCGCATGCCACGGCGCTGCTCGGGCGCGGAATCTTCAAGATCCTCTGGCTCGCGCTGCTTGCGGTGTTCGCCTATCACCTGTGCGCCGGGCTGCGCCACTTGGTGTGGGACACCGGACGCGGCCTGGAGCGCGCGCACTCGCGTGCCAGTGCCTACCTGGTGCTGATATGCAGCATCGTGTTGTTTGCGGCGCTGGCCGCGTGGCTGCTCGCCGGGAGGCACGCATGAGTCTGCGCAGTCCGCTCGGTCAGGTGCTCGGCCGCGGTGCGGCGAAGGACGGCGTGCACCACTGGTGGGTGCAGCGGCTGACGGCCGTCGCATTGGTGCCGCTCGCCATCTGGTTCGTCGTCTCGCTGCTGTCGCTGCCGACGCTCTCCTATCCGGCGGTGAGCGCCTGGATGGGTCAGGCGTGGACGGCGGTGTTGCTGATTCTGTTCGTGCTGAGCGCGGCGTGGCATTCGCAGCTCGGTGTGCGTGTGGTCATCGAGGACTACGTGCATGGGCGTGGCATGCGCACCGTTGCGCTTGCGCTGGTGACCTATCTGCACGTGCTCGCCGCCGCCGCCGGCGTGTTCGCAGTTATCAAAGTGGCGTTGGGAGGCGCCGCATGAGCACATACGAATTCATCGATCACACCTACGACGTCATCGTCGTTGGCGCGGGGGGCTCGGGGCTGCGCGCCACGCTCGGTCTTGCCGAGGCGGGTCTGTCCACGGCCTGCATCAGCAAGCTGTTCCCGACGCGCAGTCACACCGTGGCCGCCCAGGGTGGCATCAGCGCCGCGCTCGGCAACATGGGCGAGGACGACTGGCGCTGGCACATGTACGACACCATCAAGGGTTCGGACTGGCTCGGCGACCAGGATGCGATCGAGCTGATGTGCAAGGAGGCGCCGGCGGCGGTCATCGAGCTGGAGCACTACGGTGTGCCGTTCTCGCGCACCGAGCAGGGCCGGATCTATCAGCGGCCCTTCGGCGGCATGACCACGCACTTCGGCAAGGGCATCGCGCAGCGCACGTGCGCGGCGGCCGATCGCACCGGGCATGCGCTGCTGCACACGCTTTATCAGCAATCGATCCGCCGCTCCGCAACGTTCTTCGTGGAGTTCTTCGCAATCGACCTGATCATGGAGAATGGCGTGTGTCGCGGCGTGGTCGCGCTCGACATGAACGAAGGCAAGGTGCACCGCTTCCGCGCGCACATGACCATCCTCGCCACCGGGGGCTACGGCCGGGCGTACTTCTCGTGCACCTCGGCGCACTCGTGCACCGGGGACGGCAATGCCATGGCGCTGCGCGCCGGGTTGCCGCTGCAGGACATGGAGTTCGTGCAGTTCCATCCGACCGGCATCTACCGCGCCGGCTGCCTGATCACCGAGGGGGTGCGCGGGGAGGGTGGCTATCTCACCAACGCCAAGGGCGAGCGATTCATGGAGCGCTATGCGCCGAACGCGAAGGACCTTGCCTCGCGCGACGTGGTGAGCCGCGCCATGACCATCGAGATCCGCGAGGGCCGCGGCGTCGGCGCCGAGCACGATCACATCCATCTGCACCTCGAACACCTTGGGCCCGAGGTGATCCACGAGCGGTTGCCGGGCATCGCTGAGACTGCGCGCATCTTCGCCGGCGTCGATGTGACCCGCCAGCCGATCCCGGTGCAGCCGACCGTGCATTACAACATGGGCGGTATTCCCTGCAATTACCACGGCGAGGTGGTCCGGTTCCGCGATGGCGATCCGGACAGCGTCGTGCCGGGACTGATGGCGGTGGGTGAGGCGGCGTGCGTCTCGGTGCATGGGGCGAACCGGCTCGGGTCGAATTCGCTGCTCGATCTCGTGGTGTTCGGCCGCCAGGCCGCGCGCCGCTGCGCCGAGCTGATCAAGCCCGGCACGCGCCATGCGCCGCTGCCGAAGGACGGCGCGCAGCTCGCCGTGTCGCGCCTGGACCGTCTGCGCAACGCCAACGGCTCGCGCTCGACCGCCGAGATCCGTCTGGAGATGCAAAAAACCATGCAGCTCGATGCGGCGGTGTTTCGCACCGGGGAGTCCCTCGCCCAAGGGGCGCGCAAGCTCGGGGAGACCTACCAGTCCTTTGCCGACGTGCGGATCAACGACCGCTCGCTGGTGTGGAACTCCGATCTGCTCGAAACGATGGAGCTGGAGAACCTGCTGATGCAGGCCACCGCGACCATCCACTCGGCGGTGAACCGCACCGAGAGCCGCGGCGCGCACGCACGCGAGGACTATCCGAACCGCGACGATCAAAACTGGATGAAGCACACGCTGGTGTCGGTCGATGGGCCGAGTCAGGTGCGCTTTGAGTACCGGCCGGTGCACCTCAATACGCTCACCGACGACGTCGAAACCGTTCCGCCGAAGGCGCGGACTTACTGAGCAAGGGTTTCCCCGATGGCTGAGTTCCGACTGCCTCCTAACTCGCGTATCCGCGGTGGTGTCACGCACAGAGCGCCCGCCGGGGCGCAGCAAGTGCGCACCTTCCGCATCTACCGCTTCGATCCGGATTCCGGGCAGAACCCGCGGGTCGACACCTTCGAGCTCGATGTCTCGGGGTGCGGGCCGATGGTGCTCGACGGGCTGATCAGCATCAAGGCGAGCGTGGATTCCTCGCTGACCTTCCGCCGCTCCTGCCGCGAGGGGATCTGCGGCTCGTGCGCGATGAACATCAACGGGGTCAACCGGCTCGCGTGCACCACCTCGATGCACGAGCTCGGTCGGGAGATCCGCATCTATCCGCTGCCGCACATGCCGGTGGTGAAGGACCTGGTGCCGGACCTGACCCAGTTCTACGCCCAGTACGCCTCGGTCAAACCCTGGCTGCAGGCCCAGACGCCGGCGCCGCCGGACCACGAGCGGCTGCAGTCGAAGGAAGAGCAGGAGCAGATCGATCGGCCGGCCGCGTGCATTCTGTGCGCGTGCTGCTCGACGGCCTGCCCGAGCTACTGGTGGAATAGCGACCGTTATCTCGGGCCGGCCGCGCTGCTGGCCGCATACCGCTGGATCATCGACAGCCGCGATGAGGCCACCGGTGAGCGGCTCGATGCGCTGGAGGATCCGTTCAAGCTGTACCGCTGTCACACCATTATGAATTGCACGGACGTGTGCCCGAAGGACCTCAATCCCGCCAAGGCCATTGCCGAGATCAAGAAGATGCTCATCGAGCGGCAGAGCTGAACGGCGTGAGCGCACCGCTCGATGCCGAAGGAAGACGGCTGCAGTGGCGCTGCCGGCGCGGGATGAAGGAACTCGATGTCCTGCTGGAAGTCTACCTCAACGTGGCCTTGGCCAATGCGGGCCAGGAGGAGCGGGCGGTGCTCGCCCGGTTGCTGGAGTTGCCGGACCCGGAGCTGGCCAGTTACCTGCTCGCTGGCGTTGTTGCGGACGATCCGGACCTTGCTGCGCTCATCGGGCGGATCCTCGCCGCCGCTGGCGCTGCCCCCCCGGGCGGGGGCATGATGGGGGTCCACCCTCCGGTACCGCACAGGGCGTAGAGACTTCTGAACTTATCCAAAGATTCAGTGTCTATTCAGGTCGCGGTGCGGGCGGCCTTCGTACATTCAGGAGCAGAGGGCGCGCAATGAGCGCCGATGTCAGTGATTTGAGCCTGGTTCGCCGGGTACAACGGGGCGACAAGGGTGCTTTTGATGCGCTGGTGCTCAAGTACCAGCACAAATTGGTCAAGCTGGTGACGCGCTATGTTCGTAACCCGGCCGAAGCCGAGGACATTGCTCAAGAAGCCTTCATCAAGGCCTACCGGGCATTGCCGCAGTTTCGCGGCGACAGCGCGTTTTACACCTGGTTGTACCGCATCGCGATCAACACCGCGAAGAACGCGGTGGTCTCTCGCGACCGCAGCCCTGTCGATTACGACTTTGACCGTGACAGCATCGATGAGTCCTACGATATGCAAGGCCGACTGAAGGATTCCGAAACCCCCGAGGGACTGGTGCTGACCGATGAGATCCGTCAGACCGTCAACGCAGCCATCGAACAGCTGCCGGAGGATCTGCGTACCGCCATCGTGCTGCGCGAGCTCGAGGGTCTGTCCTACGAACAGATCGCCGCCTCGATGGGCTGTCCCGTCGGCACGGTGCGGTCACGGATTTTCCGGGCGCGCGAGGCGATCGACCGACGCTTGCGCGAAGTGTTCGAGGGAGGACTGGGCCGTACGGAGGAACTCGGATGAACGAGGAACTCGACAGTCAGTTGTCCGCGATGTTCGATGACGAGCTGCCGGCGGGCGAATGCGAGCTGCTCGCGCGCCGTCTCTCGCGCGACGATGGGCAGAAGGCGCGCTGGGGGCGCTACGCACTCATCGGGGCGGTGATCCGCGCCGAGCGCGGCGTGGTGCTGCAGAGCGCGGTGGCCGGCCGGGTGAACGCCGCGCTCAGCCACGAGCCGCAGCTCGCCACGGGCACCGACGGGGTGCCGCTGGCCGCGGCCCCCTGGATGCGCATGCTCTCGGGCGTGGGACTGGCGGCGGGCGTTGCCGCGCTGTCGATCCTGTGGTTGCGCGCCCATCATGGCGGACCGCTGCTCGCGGCCGCGCCGATGACCGTCGCGAGCGTGGCGGCGGCGCCGGTCGTCGACGGTGGGGTGCGCCGGCGCAGCCGCGGTCCGGACAGCTACGTGGTGCCCCCGACCACCCCGGGTCTCATGACGCCCATGCCGCCGACCCAGCTGGCGGATTATGTCGTGGCGCACAGCGCGTATTCCTGGCCGATCAGCGGCGGCAGCCTGCTGTCCTCGCTGATGGTCAGTGAGGCGGCGGCGAATCCGCCCGCCGCGCCCCGCCGCCGTGCGGTCCGGGCGGTCGCCGGCCATGGCCATGTCACGTCGCGGCCGCACTAGCCGGGCGTTCGGCGCCTGGGTACTGGTGTGGGCGATCGGCAGCGCCGCGGCGCTCGCCGGCGAGCCGGCGGTGCTGCTCGAGCGGATGAATCACGCCCTGAGCACCCTCGACTACGAGGGCACCTTCGCGCACTGGGAGGGCGGTCAGGTGCAGATGCTGCGCATCGTGCACCGCATGAAGCATGGCGTGGTCTCGGAGCGGCTGCAGTCGCTCGATGGTTCGGGGCGGGAGTTCATCCGCATCGGCTCGAACCTGACCTGCTATCTGCCCGACAAGCGCGAGGCGCTGGTCGAGCAGATGCCCAAGGGCAGCTCGCTGATCGGCACCATGCCGGTGCTGAACAAGAACACCGAGCGGTTCTATCGGTTGCACGAGGGGCCGCGCGAGCGCATCGATCAGCACCTGACGCGCCTCGTGACGGTGATGCCGCGCGATGATTACCGCTACGGCTACCGGCTGTGGATCGACCGGCGCGGCCTGCCGCTGAAGATTCAGCTCTGGGACGCCCGCCACGGCGGGGAGGTGATCGAGCAGATCGCCTTCGCCACGCTGAAAATCGAGCCGAATATCCCGGATGCGGCCTTCGCGCCGCAACTGTCCACGGCCGGCTACCGCTGGCTGCGCAACCACCACGCCCCGCCGCCGAAGCACGGCGGGCTGGTGTGGAATGCGCTGTGGCTGCCGCCGGGCTTTCACATGGCCACGCACGTGGCGCAGAGCATGCCGGGGACCCTCGGCCCGGTCGAGCACCTGGTGTACACCGACGGGCTGGCGTCGGTCTCGGTGTTCGTCGCCCGCCACGCGCAGCGCAAGCCGGCCCATCCGGCGGTAGAATCGGCGCATATGGGTGCGTCCTACGTGTTCTCCACATTCGTCGATGGGCATCGCGTGACCGCGGTGGGTGAGGCGCCGGCGCGCACCGTGCGCTCGATCGCCGACTCGGTGCGAGCCCAACCGGCCTCGTTCCCGGCACTCTCCGGCGGTGCGTTCGCCCATTCGGTGCCGCCGCCTTGAGCGCCCCGACGCTGACCTTGATCTCGCGGCGGGACTGCCTGCTGTGCGATGAGATGCTCGCCGCGCTGCGCGAGTTCGATGCGCAGGGGACGTTGCCGCCGCTGCGCCGGATCGACGTCGACTCCGACCCGGAACTGACCCGCCGCTACGGGTTGCAGGTGCCGGTGCTGCTGCTCGGGGAGACGCTCGTGTGCCGCTTCCGTTTCGACCCCGCGGCGCTGCGGCGCCACCTCGGCGCCGGCTGAGCACACTGCGTCGCCGCGTCCCTCTGGACGGGGTGAAGTAGGTCATATTCGGCGCCGATCTGCAGGTATAATCCGCCCGCCGCTGACAATCTGGCGCGGCGGAACACGCGGCCCGGATTCATGCGGCTCATACGTAATTTTTGCATCATCGCTCATGTCGATCACGGCAAGTCCACGCTTGCCGATCGCTTCATCCAGTTGTGCCGCGGGCTCGATGCCCGTGAGATGCACGAGCAGGTCCTCGATTCGATGGACCTCGAGCGCGAGCGTGGCATCACCATCAAGGCGCAGAGCGTCACGCTCTTCTACGACGCGCGGGACGGTCAGCGCTACCAGCTGAACATGATCGACACCCCGGGGCACGTGGATTTCTCCTACGAGGTGTCCCGGTCGCTGGCGGCCTGCGACGGGGCGCTGCTCGTGGTGGATGCCTCCCAGGGCGTCGAGGCGCAGAGCGTCGCGAACTGCTACACGGCCCTCGAGCAGGGCCTGACGGTGGTGCCGGTCATCAACAAGATCGACCTGCCCTCGGCCGATCCGGAACGCGTCATGACCGAGATCGAGGAGATCATCGGTATCGAGGCGCACGATGCGCTGAAGGTCAGCGCCAAGACCGGTGAGGGCGTCGAGGCGCTGCTCGAGGCGTTGATCCAGAAGATCCCGGCGCCGCGGGGCGAGCCCGAGGCGCCCCTGCAGGCGCTGATCATCGATTCCTGGTTCGACAACTACGTCGGGGTGGTCTCGCTGGTGCGCGTGATGAACGGCAGCGTCTCGACCGGGGAGAAGATCCGAGTGATCTCCACCGGGCGGGCGCACACCGTCGATCGGCTCGGCCGCTTCACGCCGAAGCCGCTCGTCGCCCCGACGCTCGCCGCCGGCGACGTCGGCTTCATCGTCGCGGGCATCAAGGAAATCGACGGGGCGCCGGTGGGCGATACCATCACGCTCGAGAATCGGCCGACCACCGAGGCGTTGCCCGGGTTCAGGCAGATCAAGCCGCGCGTGTTCGCAGGCCTCTTCCCGGTGAACGCCGAGGACTACGAGAGCTTCCGCGATGCGCTCGCCAAGCTGCGCCTGAACGACTCGGCGCTGCACTACGAGCCGGAAGTCTCTGGCGCGCTCGGCTTTGGCTTTCGCTGCGGCTTTCTCGGCCTGCTGCACATGGACATCGTGCAGGAGCGGCTCGAGCGCGAGTACCACCTCGATCTGATCACCAGCGCCCCGACCGTGGTGTACGAGGTCGAGCGCACCGACGGGGCGGTGATCTACGTCGACAACCCCTCGAAGCTGCCGCCGCTGAATGAGGTCGAGCAGATCCGCGAGCCGATCATCGTGGCGAACATCCTGGTGCCGCCCGATCACGTCGGGGCGGTGCTGCAGCTGTGCACCGAGAAGCGCGGCGTGCAGAAGAAGATGCTCTACCTCGGCACCCAGGTCTCCCTGCAGTACGAACTGCCGCTCGCCGAGGTGGTGCTCGATTTCTTCGACCGGCTGAAGTCGGTGAGCCGCGGCTACGCCTCGTTCGATTACGAGTTCTCGCACTTCCAGGCCGCCCCGCTCGTGAAGCTCGACATCCTGATCAACGCCGAGCGGGTCGATGCGCTCTCGATCATCGTGCACCGCGACAATGCCTATCACCGCGGCCGCGAGCTGGTCGACAAGATGCAGGAGCTGATCCCGCGGCAGATGTTCGAGGTCGCCGTGCAGGCGGCGATCGGCAGCGCGATCGTGGCGCGCGCCACGGTCAAGGCGCTGCGCAAGAACGTGCTCGCCAAGTGCTACGGCGGGGACATCAGCCGCAAGCGCAAGCTGCTCGAGAAGCAGAAAGAGGGCAAGAAGCGCATGAAGCAGGTCGGCCGGGTCGAGATTCCCCAGTCGGCGTTCCTCGCGGTGCTGCAGTTGGGCCGCAAGTAGCGTGCCGCCGCGATGTCCGCCCCCACGATTCCCTCGCTGCCCGGCAACGGATTGGCGCACTCGAGCGCCCGGTGCTGCCGGTTCGTGCCCAAACTCGTCAATGGAGCCGCCATGCCGTCTGTCGTGATGCAACTGGTCATCGTTCTGTCCTGGCTCGCCATTCCGGTCGGCCTGGTGTGCGTGATCGATGACTGGTTGCTCAAGCCGCGCCGGCTGCTCGCCGCCGAGCCGGCTCGTGAGGGCGCCTTCGTCGCCTGGTGCTACCGGGCGCTGCCGGTGCTGCTGGTGGCGGTGGTGCTGCGGATCTTCGCCGCCGAGGCCCTGAACTTCAGCGCCGTGCTGCTGCTGATCTCGGTAGTCACCGGCATCGTGTGGCTGATCGATGCGCTCTGGCTGGCTCGGCGGCGTACCGCCGCGGCGAGCGCCGCGGGCCGCGACCCGCGCGGGGAGCCGGAGCCGACCACCGTCGACTATGCACGCAGCTTCTTCCCGGTCGCGCTCGCCGTGCTGCTGGTGCGCTCGTTCCTGTTCGAGCCGTTTCGCATTCCGTCGGACTCGATGATGCCGACGCTGCTCGACGGGGACTTCATCGTGGTGGAGAAGTTCGCCTACGGGCTGCGCCTGCCGATCACGCACACCAAGATCCTCTCCACCGGTGAGCCGCACCGCGGCGACGTGGTGGTGTTCCGCTATCCGCTGAAGCCGAGTGAGGACTACATCAAGCGCGTGGTCGGGCTGCCGGGGGATCACGTCGTGGTGCACGATGATCGCCTGACGATCAACGGGCAGAAGATTCCGCTGCGCATCGACGGCACCTACAACGACGGGTGCTACCAGAATATGCAGCTCGGCACCGAGGACCTCGATCGTCACGTGCACCACGTGCTGCTCTGCCCGGTGCCGCTCGAGGTCACCGCCGATCCGCTGCCGAGCTGTCCGCGCTCGGACGCGCGCGGCTACATCTGCGGCGGCAACCCGCCGCCCGATGCGCTGCCGCTGTACGAACAGAAACTCGTCGAGATGGATGTCCCGGCCAAGCGCTACGTCATGATCGGCGACAATCGCGACAACAGTGATGACAGCCGGGTGTGGGGCTTCGTACCGCAGCGCAATCTGGTCGGTCGGGCCACCTACATCTGGTTCAATTGGGACATCGATCGCAAAGGTGGCCCGATCTGGAGTCGGATCGGCAAGAAGATCAAATAGCGGAGGTTGAGCGATGCACCGAGAACGCGGGATCACTCTGATCGGCTGGCTGGTGTTGTTGACGCCGCTGGTAATCTGTCTGTACGCCGGACTGCGCTTAGCGCCGGTGTACCTGAATTACATGAAGGTGTCGCACACGCTCGATGAGGTGAGCCACCAGTTCCGCAGCGGCGGCGGCAGCGTGTTCAAGATCCAGACCTCCATTTCGCGCCATTTCGAGATCGACAGCGTCAATTATCCCACGGTGCAGGACGTGAGCATCCGGCGCAGCGGCACGGGCTACCTGGTCGAAGCCGCCTACGTGTCCTACGCGCCGCTGTTCGGCAACGTCACGCTGCGCGTGGCGTTCGACAAGACGGTGCACGTGAGCGGCGGTGGATAACGCAGAGTGGCCCGAGCGCTGGGTGCGCACGCACCTTAAGCACACGCCGCGCGACGCGGCGCTGTTTCGTGCCGCACTGACGCACCGCAGCGCGTCGGGGGCGAACAACGAGCGCCTGGAGTTTCTCGGCGACTCGGTGGTGAATCTGGTCATCGCGCGGCATCTGTTCGCGCGTTTCGGCCAGGCGGACGAGGGCGATCTGAGCCGCCTGCGTGCCCGGCTGGTCAGCGCCGAGCCGCTGGCCGAGGTGGCCGCCGCGCTCGGCATCGGCGAGGTGCTGCAGTTGGGCTCCGGGGAGCTCAAAACCGGCGGCTTTCGCCGCCAGTCGATTCTCGCCGATGCCTTCGAGGCACTGTGCGGGGCGCTGTTTCTCGATGCCGGGCTCGAAGCCGCCGCCGAGTTCATTCTCGCCTCGCTCGCGGCGCACATCGAGACGCTGCCGCCGCCGGCGGCGCTGAAGGATCCGAAAACCCGCCTGCAGGAGTACCTGCAGTCGCGCGCGCTCGCGCTGCCGCACTATGCGGTCGAGCGCGTCGAGGGCGAGCCGCACGCCCAGACCTTCGAGGTCAGTTGTGCGGTCGAGGACCTCTCGTTGTGCACGCGTGGGCGCGGCTCGAGCCGCCGGCGCGCCGAACAAGAGGCGGCAGAACGTATTTTGGACACGATTGGAAAACACTCCGATGAGCGATCAGCCTGAAGGCGCCGAGCCGCTGCTGCGCTGCGGCTTCGCGGCGCTCGTCGGCCGGCCCAATGTCGGCAAGTCGACGCTGCTCAATGCGCTGGTGGGCACGAAGGTCAGCATCGTCACGCCGCGCCCGCAGACCACCCGTCACCGCATCCTCGGCCTGGTGCAGCGCCCCGACGCCCAGATCGCCTTCGTCGACACCCCGGGACTGCACCGCCAGGCGCGTCGGGCGCTGAACAAGGCGATGAACCGGACGGCGACCTCGGCGCTCGCCGATGCGGACGTGGCAGTGCTGGTGCTCGAGGCCATGAGCTGGAACGGGGAGGATGAACTCGCGCTCGAGCGCATCGCGCACGCGCGCCGTCCGGCGATCGCCGTGGTCAACAAGGTCGATCAGGTCCGCCCGCGCGATCGACTGCTGCCGTATCTGGCCGAGCTCAACGCGCGCCATCCGTTCATTGCGCTCGTGCCGGTCTCGGCGCTGAAGGGGCACGGCCTTGAGGATCTGATCCGCACCATCGCGGCGCAGCTGCCCGAATCCCCGCCGCTCTTTGCCCGCGACACGCTCACCGACCGCGGCACGGCGTTTCGCATCGCCGAGACGGTGCGCGAGAAGCTCACCCTGGAGTTGAACCAGGAAGTGCCCTACGGCATTGCCGTGGAGGTCGAGCGGATGCACCACGAGGACGGCCAGCTCACGGTCGACGTGGTGATCTGGGTCGATCGCGAAGGCCAGAAGCCGATCGTCATCGGCGGCGGCGGGGAGCGCCTGAAGCGCGTCGGCAGCTCCGCGCGCCGGACGCTGAACGCGCTGCTCGGGGAGCGGCTGCACCTGACGCTGTGGGTCAAGGTGCGCGAGAACTGGGCCGACAATGCGCGTGCGCTGAAGGATCTGGGCCTCGACTCATGAGCGCCCCGGCCCGCCGCGTCCACCTCGCGCCGGCCTACCTGCTGCATCACCGGCCGTACCGCGAGAGCGGACGGATTCTCGAGGTTCTGGTGCGCGCCGAGGGGCGCCTGACGCTGTTCGCCCGCGGCGTGAGCGGGCCGAAGTCGCGCCTCGCCGCGGTGCTGCAGCCCTTTCAGCCGCTGCTCGTGTCCTTCACCCAGGGCCGCGAGGCCGGGCAGCTCACGGCCGCGGAGTGCGTCGCGCCGGCCGCGCCGCTGCCGGCCGGGTGCGTGATGAGCGCGTTCTATCTCAATGAGCTGCTGCTGAAGTTGACGCTGCGGCACGATGCGGCCCCGGAGCTCTTCGATGCCTACGCCGGCGCACTGGCGCGGCTGCGCGACCCCGAGGCGATCGAGGCGGCGCTGCGCCGCTTCGAGCTCGAGCTGCTGAGTGCCGTCGGCTACGGGCTCGATCTGGCCACCGAGGTCGGCGGGCAGGCGATCGAGCCGGAGGGGTTCTACCGCTTCCGGCCCGCCCAGGGACTCCTGCGGGTGCCGGGCGAGGAGCTCGGGGCGCTCGCCGGCCACTCGCTGCAGGCGCTGCAGTGCGGTGATCTCGCAGCGGCGCGCACGCGCGCCGATGCCCGGGTGCTGCTCGCAGCGGCGCTCGCCGAGTGTCTCGAGGGGCGCGAGCTGGCCACGCGGCGCGTGGCCCGGGCGATGAAGCAGGGGTCGCATCCGGCGGCCCGCTACGGGAAAATGCCGCCATGAGCCCCCGCTGCGGGGGTGCCTCGGTCCGGCGGAGAACCCCGTGAGCCATGCCCCGATTGCCCTCGGCGTGAACATCGATCACGTCGCGACGCTGCGCCAGGCGCGCCGCGGCCGCGAGCCCGACCCCGTGCACGCGGCGCTCGAGGCCGAGCGCGCCGGGGCCGACAGCATCACGCTGCATCTGCGCGAGGATCGCCGCCACATCCAGGATGCGGACGTGCGCACCTTACGCGGACTGCTCAAGACCGCCATGAACCTCGAGATGGCCGTCACCGAGGAGATGATCGGTATCGCCTGCGAGGTCCGCCCACAGCATTGCTGCCTGGTGCCGGAGAAGCGTCAGGAACTCACCACCGAGGGCGGACTCGAGGTCACCGGTCAGCTCACGCGAGTGCGCGAGGCCGTCGCGCGGCTCGGCGCGAGCGGCGTGCAGGTGTCGCTGTTCATCGATCCGGACCCGGCCCAGATCGAATCGAGTGCACGCGCCGGCGCTCCGGCGATCGAGCTGCATACCGGCGCGTATGCCGAGGCGAGTGGTGCGGCGCGGGCCCGCGAGCTCGAGCGGCTCGCCGCCGGCGCCGAACTCGCGACACGGCTCGGCCTCACGGTGCACGCCGGCCACGGGCTCGACTACCACAACGTGCAGCCCGTGGCCGCGATCGGCCCGATCGTCGAGCTGAACATCGGGCACGCCCTCATCGCCCGTGCGCTGTTCGACGGACTGCCCGCCGCCGTGCGCCAGATGCGCGCGCTGCTCGATGCGGCACGCGCATGATCTTCGGCATCGGCATCGATGTCCTCAAGGCCGAGCGGATCGACGGGGTGCTCGAGCGACACGGCGAGCGCTTCATCGAGCGATTGCTGATGCCCGTCGAGCGCACCCAGCTGGCGCGCACGCGCCGGCCGCAGCGCTTCCTCGCGATGCGCTTTGCCGCCAAGGAGGCGATCGTCAAGGCGATGGGCACGGGCTTTGCCAACGGGGTGTGGATCCGCGACGTCGGGGTGGTGCAGAACCGACTCGGCAAGCCCGAAGTGGTCTATTCGGAACGCGGCGAGCGGGTGCGCCGCGCGCTCGGCATCGGCGAGGGCCACGTGACGCTCACCGATGAGGCCGGACTCGTCGTGGCGGTCGCGGTGCTGCTGCGAGCGCCCGCGAGCGCACCCACGGAGTGAGAGGATCTACGCAATCTATGAATTGTCTGGTGTTCGACATCGAAACGGTGCCGGACGTCGCCCTCGGGCGGCGGCTGTATGGTCTTCAAGGGCTGAGCGACGCGGCGGTCGCCAAGGCCATGTACGCGCTGCGCCGTCAGGCCTCGGGCGGGGAGTTCCTCTCCCACGAGCAGCATCGGATCGTGGCGATCTCCTGCGTGCTGCGCCGCGGCGATTCGCTCAAGGTGTGGAGCCTGGGCGATGAGCAGGCCGCCGAGGGTGAGCTCATCGAGCGCTTCTTCGATGGCATCGAGCGCTTCTCCCCGGAGCTGATCTCCTGGAATGGCTCGGGGTTCGACCTGCCGGTGCTCACCTATCGGGCGCTCGCCGCCGGGGTGCAGGCGCCGCGCTTCTGGGAGACCGGGGATTCCGATCCGGCGTTTCGCTACAACAACTACCTCAGCCGCTTCCACTGGCGCCACACCGACCTGATGGACGTGCTGTCGGGCTTTCAGGGCCGCGGGCGCGTCTCGCTCGAGCACATCGCGCAGCTGCTCGGCTTCCCGGGCAAGCTCGGCTTCTCCGGGGCGCAGGTCTGGGACGCCTACCAGGCCGGGGATCTGACCGGGATCCGCCGCTACTGCGAGACCGACGTGCTCAACACCTACCTGGTGTACCTGCGCTTCGAGCTGCTGCGCGGGCGTGTGAGCCGTGAGGCGCATCAGGGCGAACTCGAGCGCGTACGGGCGCTGCTGCGCACCGCCGAGGAGCCGCACTTCGCCCAATTCCTGCAGGCGTGGGAGGCGCTCGCATGAGCCGCTCGCGCAGTGCTCGCCAGGTGCCGGCCGTGCAGGAGTGCGCCCGCGTGATGGCGCTGACTCACGAGGGCGAGGGGATCGTGCGCGAGGGCAAGACCGTCTTCATCCCCGGTGCGCTGCCCGGAGAGTCGGTGCGCTTCGTGCGCACACGGCGCCATCGGCAGCACGACGAGGGTCGACTGTTGGAGGTGCTCGAACCCGCCGCGACGCGCGTGACCCCGCGCTGTGCGCATTTCGGGGTGTGCGGCGGCTGTCTGCTGCAACACCTCTCGAGCGAAGCGCAGCTCGCGTTGAAACAGACCGAGCTGGCGGACAACTTCGAGCGCGTGGCGCGCGTGTCGTGTCCGCGCTGGCTCGCGCCGCTCGCCGGCCCGGTGTGGGGGTATCGGCGCCGGGCGCGCCTCGGGGTGAAGTACGTGCCGAAGAAAGGCCGCGTCGTGGTCGGCTTTCGCGAACGCAGCGCGCCTTACGTCGCGGACGTGCATCACTGCGAGGTGCTCGCGCCCCCGGTGAGCGAGTGGATCGAGCCGCTCGCCGAGCTCATCGGTGCGCTCGAGATCCGTCAACAGCTGCCGCAGATCGAAGTGGCGGTGGCGGACAACGTCACCGCACTGGTGCTGCGGGTGCTCGCGCCGCCCTCGGCGGCCGACCGGGAGCGGATGCATGCGTTCGCCGCACGTCACGGCGCGCGCATCTACCTGCAGCCGGGCGGACTCGAGAGCATCGAGCCGCTCGATCCGGCCGCAGCGAGCGAGCCGCTCTTCTACGCGCTGGCCCCGTTCGACCTGCGGCTCGAGTTCCAGCCGAGTGATTTCGTGCAGATCAACGGCCCGATCAATCGCGCGCTGGTGTCCCGAGCGGTCGAGCTGCTCGCGCCGGCACCGGGCGATGCGGTCCTCGATCTGTATTGCGGACTCGGCAACTTCACGCTGCCGCTCGCCCGCTCGGGGGCGCGCGTGGTCGGGGTGGAGGGCGAGGCGGCCTTGATCGAACGGGCGCGCGCGAACGCGGTGCGCAACGGCATCACCAGCGCGGAGTTCCACGTGGCGGATCTGTCCGTCGCACCCGACCCGCAGGTGCCCTGGCTGCGCGGCGCGTACCGGCACGTGTTGCTCGATCCGCCGCGGGTCGGCGCGCGCGAAGTACTCGGCGCGGTCGCGGCGCTGCGGCCGCAGCGCGTGCTGTACATTTCCTGCCATCCGGGCAGTCTCGCCCGCGACCTCGGCATCCTGGTGCACGAGCACGGGTTTACGCTCGAGGCCGCCGGCGTCATCGACATGTTTCCGCACACCGGACATGTCGAGTCACTGGCAGTGCTGTCCGGACCGTGAGGAGCACACCCATGACCCTCGGCCCGCTGATGATCGATCTGACCGGAACGGCGCTGACGGACGAGGAGCGCACCTGGCTCGCCCATCCGCTCGTCGGCGGGGTGATCCTCTTCACGCGCAACTACGTCGAGCCGCAACAGCTGACCGATCTGGTGCAGTCCATTCACGCGCTGCGCACCCCGCGGCTCTTAGTCGCGGTCGATCATGAGGGCGGCCGGGTGCAGCGGTTCCGCCCGGGGTTCTCGCTGCTGCCGGCGGCCCGGCGCATCGGCCGCCAGTTCGATCTCGAGCCGCGCGCCGGTCTCGCGCTCGCCCGCGAGATGGGTTGGCTCATGGCCGCCGAACTCGCCGCCTGCGGAATCGATCTGTCGTTCGCCCCGTGCGTGGACATCGATTACGGCGTGAGTTTCATTACCGACCGGGCCTTCCACAGCCGCCCGGAGGCGGTCAGTACGCTCGCCGGCGCCTACGCCCACGGCATGCGCGAGGCGGGGATGGCGGCGACCGCCAAGCATTTTCCGGGTCACGGGGCGGTCACGGCCGACTCGCATGCCCAACTGCCGGTCGACCGGCGCGAGCGGGCCGACCTCGACGGTGACCTGATGCCCTACCGGCGCCTGATCGCCAATGGTCTGCCGGCGGTGATGGTGGGGCACCTGCTGTTCCCGGCCGTGGATGCGGCGCCGGCGAGTTTCTCGCACCGCTGGATCGGAGAGGTCCTGCGCGCGGAGCTCGGCTTCCCGGGCGCGGTGTTCGCCGACGATCTGTCGATGGGCGGCGCGGTGGCCTATGGCGGGGTGCTCGAGCGGGCCACGCGCGCGCTCGCGGCCGGCTGCGACATGCTGCCGGTGTGCAACGATCGCGCGGCGGTGCAGCAGCTGCTGAGCGAACTGAAAGTGACGCCGGCGCCGGCGTCCGCGGTGCGTCTGGCCCGTCTGCACGGCCGTGAGCACCTCGATGCGGCGGCGCTTCGGGCCTCGATGCGCTGGCGCGAGGCACAGGCGCTGCTGGCGGCCTGTGCGGCCGCGCCGTTGCTCGAACTCGATCCGCCCCAGCCCTGAGGCGCGTCGGCGGGTGACAACTGTCACCCGAGCGCCGTGACGCATCGCACTGGGGTGGCGGCGTGCGAGGCGCGATGCTGCGTGCATGTCGCGGATTTACCTCACCCTTGCGCTGCCGTAGAATGCGCTCACCGAGCCACGCGTTTGGTTCCGACCGGTCGGGGGACCGAGGGGAAAATGACGGCGATGGAGGATGTCGGCCAACGTGGATTCGAATAACAACAACAATCAGCTGTTGGGTCAGCTCAAGATCGATCGCAGTCAACGCGAGACGGTGCACGCCCCGCGCACGCTGTGGATCACGCTGCTCGCGCTGCTCGCAGTGGCGTTGCTCGGTGCACTCGGGTACTTCCTGCTCTCCCGGCCGCGTGGCATCCCCGTCAAGACTGCGATCGCCGAGGCGCCGGCGGGCGCCTCGAGCGCGGTGCTGCAGGCGAGCGGTTACGTCACCGCCGAGCGCAAGACGACCGTTTCGGCGGAAATCGCCGGCATGCTGACGCACGTCTACTTCCAGGAAGGGCAGGCGGTGCGCCGCGGCCAGGTGCTCGCGAAGCTCGACGACAGCGCAACGCTCGCGACGCTGCAGCAGGCGCAGGCGCAAACGCTCGCAGCCGTGGCGCAGCTGCGCCAATACCAGGTGCAATGGGCCGAAGCACGCCGCGATCTGGCGCGCGATGAGGCGCTGATCGGAGAGCACCTGGTGTCCGAACAGGCGCTGCAGCAGGCGCAGACCCAGGCCGGCTCGCTCGCCGCCCAGGTGCTCACCCAACGGCGCGAGGTCTCCGTGGCGCGCGCTGCGCAACGCGCCGCGCAGGTCCAGGAGGACTACACGGTGGTGCATGCGCCGTTCTCCGGCGTGGTGGTCGACAAGCCGGCGCAGGTCGGGGAGATGATCTCACCGTTCTTCGGTGGCGGCGGCTTCACGCAGACCGGTATCGCCACCATCGTGGACATGAATTCCCTCGAAGTCGACGTCGACGTCAACGAGGCCTATATCGATCGGGTGCACGCCGGCCAGCCGGCCGTTGCCGTGCTCGATGCCTACCCGAACTGGCGCATCCCGGCGCGCGTCATCGCCATCGTGCCGACGGCCAACAAGAGCAAGGCGACCGTGCGGGTGCGCGTGGCGCTGCAGAGCAAGGATCCGCGCATCCTGCCGCAGATGGGGGTGCGCGTGTCGTTCCTGCAGCACGCCGGTGCCGCCGCGGCGCCGTCCGACGTGCGCCCGGGGATGGTGTGGGTGCCGGCCTCGTGCGTGGTGCGTCGGGGCGCACGGACGGTGGTCTTCACCGTCAAGGGCACCCAGGTGCACGCGCATCGGGTCAGCGAGGGTCCGCGGCGCGCGGACCTGCAGGCGGTCGGCGGGATCGCGGCGGGCAGCGAAGTGGTTCGCGATCCTCCGGCGGACCTCGCCGGTGGGGATCGAGTCAGCATCCAGCGGGAGTGAACGCACATGGGCGCATTGGTCGAAATCCGGTCCCTGAGCAAGGTCTACGAGCGCGGCCGACAGCGCGTCGAGGTGCTGCATCACATCGACATGGACGTGCAGGAAGGGGAGTTCGTGGCGCTGATGGGCCCCTCGGGCTCGGGCAAGACCACGCTGTTGAACCTGATCGGTGGACTCGACAGCCCGACGGACGGGTCGTTGACGGTGGCCGGGGAGCGCATCGAGCGTTTGGGTCAGGGGCAGCTGGCGCGCTGGCGAGCGGCTCATGTGGGCTTCGTCTTTCAGTTCTACAACCTGCTGCCGATGCTCTCGGCGCAGCGCAACGTGGAGCTGCCGCTGTTGCTGACGAAGCTCACCAGCAAGGACCGCCGACGCAACGCGAGCGTTGCGCTGCAACTGGTCGGGCTCGCCGATCGGGCCACGCACAAGCCCGGGGAGCTCTCCGGCGGACAGCAGCAGCGCGTCGCCATTGCCCGCGCCATCGTGTCCGATCCGACACTGCTGGTGTGTGACGAGCCGACGGGTGATCTCGACCGACAGTCGGCCGAGGACGTGCTCGGGCTGCTGCAGCAGCTGAACCGCGAACATGGCAAGACCATCATCATGGTCACCCATGATCCGAAGGCGGCCGAGCACGCCGGGCGCACGTTGCACCTGGACAAGGGCACCCTGGTGGGGGGTGAGCAGGTCGCGGCATGAAATACCTGCACCTGATCGCCGCGGCGCTGCGCCGGCGCACGGTGCGCACCGGCCTGACGCTGCTGTCGATCGTCGTCGCGTTCCTGCTCTTCGGGCTGCTCGAGTCGGTCAACAGTGTGTTCGGCGAGGCCGGGCACACGGTCGGTTCGGCGCACCGGTTGATCACGATATCCAAGACGGGGCTGTTCACCCCCATGCCGATGAGTCTCAAGGCGCAGATCCGCACCGTGCCGGGAGTCGAGGCGGTCACCGGTTACACCTTCTTCGGCGGCAGCTACCAGAACCCCAAGCAGGTCATCGGATCGATGTTCGCCGTCGGGCGCAATTTCTTCTCGCTGTATCCGGAGTTCAAGGTCGCCCCGACGGCGCTGCGCCAGTTCGATGCGACGCAGACCGGCGCCATCGTCGGGGCGGCGCTCGCGAAGCGCTATCACTGGAAGGTCGGCGATCAGATCCCGATCAAGGCGATGATCTACCCGCGCAAGAACGGCTCGTACACCTGGACCTTCGATCTGGTCGGCATCTACCATGCGCGCTCGCCGTTCGAGGAGCAGGATTTCCTCCTGCGCCTGCGGTATTTCAATGAAGCGGCCGCCTTCGGCAACGACCGGATCGGGCTGTTCGTGGAGAAAATCGCCAACCCACGGCAGGCGAGTGATGTCGCGGCGGCCATCGATGCGCTCTCGAACAACTCCGGGCACGAGACCAAGACGCAAAGCGACAGCGCCTTTGCCGTCGATTTCCTGAGTCAGTTCGTCGATATCGGTCTGATCATGCACGCGATCATGGGCGCGGTGTTCTTCACGCTCATGCTGCTGACGGGCAACACCATGGCACAGGCGGTCCGGGAGCGCACCGGGGAGCTGGCGGTGCTGAAGACGCTCGGGTTCACCAACGGCACGGTGTTGAGCCTGGTGCTCGGGGAGTCGGTGCTGCTGGTGGTGCTCGGCGGGGCGCTCGGGCTCGGCGCCGCGGCGCTCGCGGTGCATCTCCTGCAGCATCAGATCGGCTCGGCACTGCCGATGATGCCGGTGGGCGGGTCGATCTGGCTGCGCGGGGGGATCCTGATGGTGCTGATCGGGGTGCTGGTCGGCGCATTGCCCGCGCGGCGCGGCATGCGGCTGCGCATCGTCGATGCGCTGGCGGGGCGCTGAGGGAGAGACCCGATGCTGAAGCGAACGCTGTACGGATTGGGGGTGACGGTGGCGGTGATCGCCGGGGTGGCGCTCACCATCGCACTGCCCTGGAGGCTCATCGGGGCGCTCGTCGTATTGCTCGGTCTATGGCTCGCCTTGACCCGACTCGGACGTCTGACTAGCAGCGTCACGGCCTCGGGCATCGCGACGCTGCCGCAGCGCTGGGGAAGCGCCTCGGTGGTCGTCGTCGGGATCGCAGGGGTGGTCGGCGTCCTGGTGGCGCTGCTCGCCATGGCCAGCGGCTATCAGGCGACCTTCCAGACCACCGGCAGTGCGGATCGGGCGATCGTGCTGCGCTCCGGGGCGATCTCCGAGAGCAGCTCGAACCTGGATCAGGCGAGCGTGATGCTGATCGGTCAGAAGCCGCAGGTGGCCCACGATGCCTCCGGCGCGCCGCTGATCTCCCCGGAGGTCGTGGTGGCCGCGGCGCTCGCGAAGAAGGGCTCGGTGCGCTACGGCTCGGTCACGATCCGGGGCGTCGGCGGCGAGGTCTGGGCGGTGCGCTCCGGGGTGAAGCTCATCGCCGGGCGGCGCTTCACGCCGGGGTTGCGCGAGCTCGACGCCGGCCGCAATGCGGTGCGGGAGTTCCGCCACACCGCGATCGGCTCGAGCGTCACCATCAATGGTCAACCCTGGAAGGTGGTCGGTGAGTTCGCTCATGCGGGGGCGCACGACTCGGAGCTCTGGGGCGATGTGAACATGGTCGCCGCCACGTTTCATCGGGGCGCGAGCGTGCAGTCCGCGACGGTGCGGCTCACCAGTGCGCAGGCGATCGGCGCGTTCAAGGCGGCCCTGGCGAGCGATCCGCGCCTGAAGGTGCAGGCGCAGACGACGCGCGCCTACTACGCCAAGCAGTCCAAGGGCATGACCCGCGTCATCCGGGTGTTGGCCACCGTGGTCGGGGCCATCATGGCCATCGGGGCCATGGCCGGGGCGCTGAACAGCATGTACGCGGCGGTCGCGGCCCGCACCCGAGAGGTGGCGACGCTGCGGGCGATTGGCTTTCGCGGCGGGGTGGTGGTGTTCTCCATTCTCGCCGAGACGCTGCTGCTCGCCCTCGGCGGGGGCCTCGTGGGGGCACTGATCGCCTGGACGTTGTTTCATCATTTCACGGCCTCGACCATGGGGCCGAACTTCAGTGCCGTCGTCTTCCAGTTCCGCGTCACGCCGACGCTGATCGGTCAGGGACTGAAGTGGGCGCTCGCGATCGGGTTCGTGGGTGGTCTGTTCCCGGCGCTGCGCGCCGCGCGCATGCCGGTCACCGACGGGCTGCGGGAGCAGTAGCGGACGCGCGCCGCGCGCACCGCGCCGGACGGACCCCCTGTGGCCGAGCGAGGCGGCCACCCTTGTGCTTGAGGAGAGTGGACGTGCGGACCGTGCGGTGAGCGACACGGCCGCTTGACAGGCAATTGAATACTTGCCTATTATTCAGGCAAGTAACGACTTGCCTGATGAGCATGACCGAACACGACGGCACCGATCAGTTGTTCAAGGCCCTGGCCGATCCCAGTCGGCGCACGGTGCTCGATCTGCTGCGCGCGCACGATGGCCGGACGCTCAACGAACTGTGCGGCCACCTCGACATGACCCGCCAGGGCGTCACCCAGCACTTGCGGGTCCTGGAGGCGGCCCATCTGATCGCCACGGTGCGCCGCGGGCGCGAAAAGCTCCACTTCCTCAACCCCGTGCCGCTGCAGGACATCTATGACCGCTGGATCGCGAAGTTCGAGACCCCGCGATTGAAGGCGCTCGCGGATCTGAAGCGGCGGCTGGAGAACCCTCATGACTAGTTCGACCTTTGTCTACGTGACGTACATCCGCTCGACCCCCGAGCGTGTCTGGTCGGCGCTCACCGAGGATCGGGAATTCATGCGCCAATATTGGTTTGGGATGCACTGCAAGAGCGAATGGGTCGCAGGATCGCAGTGGGAGATGGTGAGCGCCGACGGGAGCGTCTGCGACCGCGGGGAGATTCTCGAGGCCGAGCCGCCGCGGCGGCTCGTGATTCGATGGTTTCACCAGCGCAATGCGCAGCTCGCAGCCGAGGGCGAGGCGCGGTGCACCCTGGAGTTGGAGCCGAGCGGTTCGGCCGTCAAGCTGTCCATCACGCACACGATGCAGCGCGAGGAATCGAAGCTGATCACGGCGGTGTCAGGCGGTTGGCCGAAAATCCTCTCCAACCTCAAGTCGCTGCTCGAGAGCGGCGAGGTGGCGCTGACGTCGAAAGACTTCCCGAAATGAATGACCCCGCCCCGAATCGCTGACTCGTGAGCGCCGGTATCCGCGGGACGGTTCGCCCCGGTCCGTGGTACGGCGCTCGGCAGAGCGCTCAGGTCGCGCAGAGTGCAGATGACGCCGCAGGTCTCTGCTCCTGCGCGCGGAAATTCTCACCGCCGCAGATCATGGACGCCCGGAGGGGACCGGGGCAGGATGCGCAAGCCGGCGAGGCGGGCACACTCGGTGGGGTGGAGGCTCCGCCGCGGGCCGCCGTGCTCAATCGCCTACGCCGCGATCCACTGCGCTCCGGCGGCGATCCCGTCTGCAAAAAAAAAGGCGTTGCCTGGACCGCACCATCCAGGCAACGCCCCGCGGTGACTCCTCAGAAGCTCGCGGTCAAAGTGAGATACCAGGTACGCGGCGCGCCCGGGAAGGCGAGTACCGCACCGGTCCCGGTGTTGTACAGACCGCCCGCCGTCACGTATTCGAAGGCGTTGTAGCGCTTGTTGGCGAGATTATCGACCTCGATGGTCGCCTTCAGATCGCGCACTCCATCCGCCCAGGACGTCGGGAAATCGAAGCTGGTGGAGAAGTTCAGCAGCCCGTAGCTCGGGATGTTCACATTGCTGGTGTCGATCGTCTGGCCGGTGACTCCGACGTACGAATCCTGGTTGAACGAACCGGCGGCGGTAATATTGTTGTTGTTGTCGAACGCGTACTGCGATCCGGTGCGCAGATAGGTCAGTCGCGGCTCCACCATGATGCTGCCCACATGCCCGATGTAGTACACGCCGAAGCTCATGTTGGAGGTCGGGGTGTAGGGGATCGGCACGTTGTGATAGATGATCGTGCTGCCGTTCGGGTTCGTATTGCCATTGAGGTAATTGGTGAACTTCGCGCTCACGATGCCGATATTGGCGAACACGTACCAGTTGTGCAGCGGCGAGGCGTCACCGAAGATATTGACGCCATCATAGGTCGAGGAGGCGTACGCCAAGAGCGCACCACCGCTCGCGAGCGCCGTCGGGATGGTCTCGTGGGTGTAGTCGAGGTGTGAGTAGCTCACGTCCAGTTCCATGTCGGTCACCGGACCCCAGCGCCGCTTGTGGACCTTCAGACCGACGATGGTGTCGGTGCCCTTCTCCAGGTGCACATTCTGCGCCGGGATGACCACGTAGGGCCCGGTGCCGCCGCCGTTCTCCGGATAGCGGTACGACCAGCCGTAGTTTGCGTAGAGCGCGAGCCAGTGCAGTGCGCGCCAGTTCAGGCCGATGAACGGCTCGGCGCGCAGGAACGTCTTGTGCGCCGTCGGCGAGGGGTACACGGTGAGGCAGTTCGGATCGGGATTGATCTGACTGAGATCGCCGCAGGGATTGTACTGAGTGCCGAGCGGGAAGACGGACGTCTCATTCGGATAGAAGTCCATCGTGTAGCTGACCGCGCGCACCCCGGGGGTGAGGCTGACGGTCGGAATCGGCTTGATCGTGTCCTGCACGAACAGATCGGCATTGATCTGGTTGAAGATGTCGCTGTCGTACTGACCGTTCGGCGCGCTCGGGGAGCCGTACAGCGTGGGCGGCGGCGTCGGCCCCGGGGAGACGGTCTGGGCGAAGGTCTGATACGGGTAGTACAGCTGCTCCTGTGAGTAGTACGTGCTGTATTGCAGGTAGCCGCCCGCCGAGACCTCGTTGTAGGGCAGATTGAAGTCCATGCTCAGCTTGTCGCCGAACACGTGCGTCGAGGGTCGGTTGATTTCCCAGCTCGACTGGTTCGGGGGCAGATAATCGTGCAGCGGCGTGAAGTGCAATCGTTGCTCGTGGTAGAAGTACACCACGTTGTGCACCGAGGTGATCTTCGACAACGTGACGTTGAGCTTGCTCCAGATCATCTCGATGGCGTTCGTGTCGAGCTTCCAGTTCACCGCATAGGGCAGCGTCGTGTAGAAGCCGGTGGTCTGCTGACTGAACAGCGGTCCGGGGGTGGCCGGTCCGGTGAGGTAGACCCCGGGGATGGGACTGACGGGCAGGGTGAACGGGCGCTGTGCGCTCGAGCGGGCCACGTAGGCGCCGATGCTGAGGTCACCGTTGCCATCGGCGAAGGGGTGACGGGTCTTGATGTAGTACGCGTAGTTGTAGCTCGGGTTCTTGTAGCCGTCCGAGCCTTGCATGAAATTGTTCGCGTTGTTCCAGCCGCCGGCGATCACCGTGCGCCAACCGTCCAGGTCCCCGGTCTGAACGTCGAAGGAGACGTTCTTGGTCTGGTAGCTGCCGTAGGTGAGGGCGACGTCGCCGCCGAATTTCGAGCTCGGCTGCAGGGGCACGAAGTTCAACGAGCCGCCGATGTTGGTCCACCAGCGGTCCTTCGGTTGCCCCGGCCCGTAGGTCACGTTGATGGTCTGCAGAATGGAAGTCTGCGGGATGAGCGTCGATTGCCACAGATCGTTCCCGGGATTGTTCATCGGGATGCCATCGAAGGTCGGCTGCACGCTGCCGTTGTCCGGGTTGCCGCCGGAGTAGCCGGCCCAGCCGATCTTGATGCCGTTGATGCTGATGGTGGACTTCTGCGAGCCGGTCGCCCCGTACGAGGACACGCTGACGCCGGGCACGAGCATCATCGCCTGGGCGACACCGCCGACGCGGCTGCTGGCGCGGATCTGGTCCTGATCGAGCGTCTTGACGGTCTCGCTGCTGATGAAGTCCTTCTTGTGGCGCTGGATGCGCGCCGTGACCAGAACTTCGTTCAGCGTGGCGATCGAGGCCGGACCGGCCGACGCCGGGCCGGCCGATGCCGTCGGGGCCGGGTTCGGCAGCGCGGCGTGCGCGAGGGCGCCGGTGGCAAGCGCGCCGGTGAGCACGGCGCGCACTGCGAGTTTGATGCGTGGGTGGTGTGTCTGAGTACTGCGGATGATGCCTGGTGCGGTGCTGGCCATCGATAACTCCCCGTCTAATGTTGTTTCACCGCCGGGCCGCGACGTCCTGAGGGCAATGCGGTGGGCCGGCTGGCGGGGAATGCTGCGATGACAGTGTGTCAGTGCCGTGAAGGATTTGTGACTGCAGGTGCCCGCCGTGTGGCGGCAGTGTTATGTTGGAAGTCAGGACGAGGGTGTTGAGACGAGTCGAGCGTCCGCGGTGCAGGATTCAATCGGCAACAGGCAGCCTGCGGCGCGTGCCATGGGCAGGCGCACTCGAGGCCGTCCACTCGGCGTCGCATCGGGGCGGCCGAGCCGCGGCGCGGGGCGCCGGGGTGCGGGCGGGACCTGAGCTTCTCAGGAATTCCTGACCAAATCCTGACGGGACGCGCTCCGCTGCGCCCGTTCGGCGCGCCATGCGCGCCGCCGTGACCGGGCGCGGAAGGTCACGGGTGCGCGCGGAGAGATGCGACAATCAGCGCAAAATGAGTCGCTTACCGCCTGAACTTGGTGTGGATTCGCACCCGCCCGCGGACGCTGCGGGTCCGGGCCGTTCAGGAGTGGTGATGGACCGGCAGCACCAGTGCGATGACGCCGAAGGCCGGATGATCGAAGTAGTTGCGCTGGTAGAAGCGCACCCGGCGGGTCTCGTTCATCACGAACGTCGTGCCCGGCGGGGCGTCGAGGCCGGCCGGCGGGTGCTGCATCGTGTAGTCGAGCGTCAGACCGAGGTGCAGGTACGTGCCGCGCTCGAAGTACACCAGACCGGAGAGCCCGGGGACCTGCACGCCGAGCTCGCTCAGATTGAAGCCGGCATGGGTGCCCCAGTCACTCGCGGTCTGGATCCAGGCCGCGTGCGCCACCGGACGATAATCGGCGCTGCCGCGCAGCGCATTCCAGATGCCCGTGAGCTTGTATTGCGTCGGCGGCACGATGCTCACCAGGTGGCCGACGCCGGTGCCGGTCGGACTCTCCGAGCCGCTGACGATCGGTGCCATGTGCAGTTCGGCCTGCCAATCCTCCGGGCTGCCGAGCGTGCTGAGCGCGCGGAACACCACGATTTCCACGTAGTACTCGCGGTGCACCGGGGCAGGGGCTGCGCTCGGTGCGGGCGTCGTCGCCGGTGCGGCCGCGGCGGCCGGCGGTGGGGTCACCGTGGCGTGGGCCGTCACACCGGCCGGGTGCGCCTGCAGGGGTGCAGCCGGCGGAGCGGCTCGCACGGGGGATGTCCCGGCGAGGGCGAGCGCCGTGAACGCACACAGCGTGAGGGCGAAGCGGTGCATCATGGCCGGTAAGTGTAAACGAAGGAGCCTAGTTCGGCTTGCCCGCGAGCCGCTTCAGCAGCGCCGCGGCGAACTCGAAACGCGCCTCCTCCTCCGGTAGCGCGCGCGCGATGCGCAGCTTCATCGCGCCTTCGAGCCGGTATTCGCGCGACGCCTGCTGCATCAGTTTGACCAGCGTCTGGGGCTGCACGGCGGTGTTCTCCTCGAACTGCACCATGCCGCCCTGCGGCCCGAGGTCGAGGCGACGGATACCGAGGGCGCGGGCCGAGAGTTTCAGCTTGGTGATGCGGATCAGACGCTGCGCGGCATCCGGCAGAGGTCCGAACCGATCGTAGATTTCCGCCAGCAGTGCATCGAGCGCATCGGCGCTCTCGGCCGCGGCGATCCGCTTGTACAGCCCGAGGCGCACCTGCACGTCCGAGATGTATGCCTCGGGCAGGAAGGCCGGCAGGCGCAGTTCGACCTCGGTGGCGGCCGCCAGCGGTTTATCGAGCACCGGCTCGCGCCCGGATTTCAGCGCATTCACCGCCTCTTCGAGCAGTTCGAGGTACAGCGCCAGTCCGATCTCGGACATCTGGCCGCTCTGGGATTCCCCGAGCAGTTCCCCGGCGCCGCGGATCTCCAGATCGTGCGTGGCGAGGGCGAACCCGGCGCCGAGCTCCTCCATCGCCTCGATGGCATCGAGCCGCTTGGCCGCATCGCCGGAGAGCGCCCGGCGCGGCGGTGCGATCAGGTAGGCGTAGGCGCGGTGATGCGAGCGTCCGACGCGTCCGCGCAGCTGGTGCAACTGCGCCAGTCCCATGTGGTCGGCGCGGTTGATGAGGATGGTGTTGGCGGTCGGCACGTCGATGCCGCTCTCGATGATGGTGGTGCACAGCAGCAGATCGAAGCGCCGGTGGTAGAAATCCACCATCAGCTGTTCGAGCTCGCGCTCGCGCATCTGTCCGTGGCCGATACGCACGCTCGCCTCGGGCACGAGCTGGCGCACCTCGGCGGCGATCTTCTCGATGGTGCGGATCTCGTTGTGCACGAAGTAGATCTGGCCGCCGCGACGCAGCTCGCGCAGTACCGCCTCGCGCAGC
This sequence comes from Pseudomonadota bacterium, assembly GCA_021826035.1. Next base: position 77,133 of record JAKBBE010000003.1, read on the forward strand.
GTCGGGCCGTGCCATTCGATCACGAACGTCTTGATCGCCAGGCGCTCGGCGGGCGGCGTGGTGATCAGCGAGAGGTCGCGCAGCCCGCCGAGCGCCATGTTGAGCGTGCGCGGGATGGGCGTGGCGGTGAGCGTCAGGACGTGCACGTTGGCGCGCAGCGCCTGCAGCCGCTCCTTGTCGCGCACGCCGAAACGTTGTTCCTCATCGACGATGAGCAGTCCGAGGTCCTTGAACTGCGCATGCGCATGCAGCAGCCGATGCGTGGCGATCACGATGTCGACCGTGCCGCGCTCGATGCCCTCGAGAATGGCCCGGGTCTCCTTGGCATTGCCGAAGCGCGAGAGTCCCTCGATGCGCACCGGCCAGTCGGCGAAGCGGTCGCGGAAGTTCGTCAGATGCTGCTGCGCGAGCAGCGTGGTGGGGGCGAGGATGGCGACCTGTTTGCCGGCCTGGACCGCGGCGAACGCGGCACGCATGGCGACCTCGGTCTTGCCGAAGCCGACATCGCCGCACACGATGCGGTCCATGGGGCGCTCGCTCTTGAGGTCCTCGAGCACCCGGGTGATGGCCTCGGCCTGATCCTCGGTCTCATCGAAGGGGAACGTGGCGGCGAACGCGCGGTACTCCGCCTCGTTCGCGGTGAGATTCAGGCCGCGCTGGGCCTTGCGTCGCGCGTACAGGTCGAGCAGTTCGGCCGCCACGTCGCGGATCTGCTCCGCGGCGCGCCGGCGCGCCTTGCTCCACTGATCGGTGCCGAGCTTGTGCAGCGGCGCGCTCTCGTTCGCCGCACCGGTGTAGCGGTTCACCAGATGCAGCGACTGCACCGGGACGTAGATCCGATCCCCGCCCTGGTACTCGAGCACCAGGAACTCCCCGGCCTCGCCGGCGACCTCCATCGGCTGCAGTCCGACGTAGCGGCCGACGCCGTACTGTTCGTGCACCACCGGAGCACCCGGAGTGAGGTCCTGCAGGTCCCGCAGGATGCTCTGCGGGTCGGAGGCGGCACGGGTGCGCCGGCGCTCCTGCGGGGCCCGCGCCCCGAACAGCTGCGACTCGGCGATGATCGCCAGCGGCGGGGTGGTCAGATGCAGTCCGGCCAGATCCGCCGCCACGGTGAGACTGAGCGGGGCATGCCCGGTGAGGAACTCGTCCCAGCCACCGACGAGTGTGACCGGGCGGCGCTGGCTGCGCAGCAACTCGTGGAGCACTTCGCGCCGGCCCGGGGAGTCCGCCGCGATCAGCGCACGGCCCGGGAAGGACTCGAGGAAGCTCTCCAGGTGCAAGAGCGGTCGTTCGGCGCGCGTATCGATGCGCAGTTGCGGGGGTTCGAGCGTCGCGAAGTCGCGCTGCGCGCTCGCCACGGTCGCCTCGGCCCCAGCGCCGAGGGTCACCGAGGCGAAGCGCTCGAGGGCCGCTCCGAGCGCCTCGGGCTCGAGGAACAGCTCCGCCGGGGCGAGCACGGGACGCTCGATGTCGTGCCGACGCTCCTCGTAGCGCACTTCGATGTCCCGCCACGCTCGCGCGAGCGCCTCGCTCAGCGCGGCATCGTGCACGATCACGGCGTTGGCCGGCAGATGATCGAACAGCGTCGCGGTGGTCTCGAAGAACAACGGCAGGTAGAACTCCACGCCGGCCGGGGAGAGCCCCTCGCTGACGCTGCGATAGAGGCTCGAGCGGGTCGGGTCGCCCTCGAACCGGGTCCGGAAGCGTCGGCGGAACTCCTTGACCGCCTCGGCATCGAGCGGCAGCTCGCGCGCCGGCAGCAGCCGGACGTGCTCGATCGGCTCGAGCGAGCGCTGCGAGTCCGGATCGAAGCGGCGGATCGCCTCGATCTCATCGTCGAACAGGTCGATGCGCAGCGGCTCCGCGGCCCCCATGGGGAAGACGTCGAACAATGAGCCGCGCACGGCGAACTCCCCGGGGCTGCGCACCTGGCTCACGCTGGCGTAGCCGGCATCGACCAGTCGGGCGCGGAACGGTTCGAGGTCGAGCTGCTCGCCGCGCGAGAGCTGGAAGGAGCGCGCCTGGACGTACTGGCGCGGCGCGATCCGCTGCATCAGCGTGTCGGCGGTGATGATCAGACAGCCGTGCGTCAGACGCGGCAGTTCATACAGAGTGCGCAGCCGCGCCGAGATGATGTCCGGGTGCGGGGAGAACAGATCGTACGGCAGCACCTCCCAGTCGGGGAACGTGAGCAGCGGCAGATCGGTCCCGGCGAAGAACGCCAGCTCGGCGCTGAGGCGCGACAGCTCGCGCGCCGCATCGGTGACGACGACGTAGAGCTTCTGATCGGAGCGCGCCGCCTCGGCGAGCGCGAGCGCCGCGGCGCTGCCGCGCAGGTTCTGCCAGCGCAGATGGCGCTTGGCGGGGCCCGGGACGGGCGGATCAAGGACTCTCATCGGCTTCCTGTCGGCACAGTAGGCGCCTCATGGGCTGTGCGACCTGCGCGCCGGGCATGCATCGCCCGCCGGGTCCACCCGCCGTTGCGCCGCCTCAAACCGCGACCGGGATGTCCACAACCAGGGGCCGCGGTGCGGCAGCCGGGACGCAGAAGATATCGATGCTGCGACTGCGCCCGCGCAGTTGCATCGAGGGCAGCGGGGTAGCCCCGACATCCAGGCCGAGCGCATCGAGGGAGTGCTTGATCGCCTCGGAGAAGAGCATCTCCCCGGCGCGGGCGCGCTGGCAGAGCCGGGCGGCGACGTTCACCGTGTCGCCGATCAGCGTGTAGCTCATGTAGGAGCTCGAGCCGATGTTCCCGGCGACCACGTCGCCTTCGTTGATGCCGATGCCGAGTCCGGCCTCGACCCCGTAGCGGCTCATCCAGGAGGTGGCGAGCGCCCCGAAGCTGCCGAGCATCTCCTGGGCGGCGCGCACCGCGCGGCCCGGGCTGTCGGGCTGCTCGAGCGGCACGCCGAAGCCGAGCATCAGGCAGTCGCCGGCCATGTGGAACACCGTGCCGTCGTGGCGCAGGGTGATCTCGGTGAGCAGCGAGAAGTATTCGTTCAGGAGCGGAACCACCTGGCGCGGCTCGAGCCGCTCGGACAGGCCGGTAAAGCCGCGCAGGTCCGCGAACAGCACCACCGCATGGGTGCGCAGGTCATCGGCCGAGAGGAGAGTCTCGCGCAGTTGCACGTCCTCGAGGATCTTCTCGGCGAGCTGCGGGGACACGTAGCGGCGCACGGCACGGCGCAGCACCTCCTCGCGGCGACGGACTTCGGCCTGCAGGTGCGCCTGGGCAAGCTCACGGCGCACTGCGCCGCCACGAATCAGTTCCTCGATGCTGATCGAATTGTCCAGGGCCACGGGGGAGTTACCTGATCATTCTTCTGTGAAAGATGAGCCTACCATAATCCAATGTCGCCTGATGCATACAGGCCGAGCCGAGCCCGTTCGGGCCGACGGACGGGGTCTCGTACGCTTTATGGTTAACGGCCCGGACGGGCGCGTCTTGAGGAGGCGGGGGGCTATTCGGCCGCGGGAGCGTGCACGACGGCGTGCACGACGCGGTTGAATTCGAAGAAGACGCTGAAGTTGCGGTAGTCCCAGCGGGTGATCGGCGGCCGGCCGACGGCCGGATAGCGCTTCTCGGGGCTGCCGAAGCGCTGCTCGACCTGGTGCATGGTCTGGCTGCGGTGGGGGTGGGGGATGGCAGTGGGCGCAACGTGCACCTGGCCATTGATGACCACGGTTTCGGCGGCGGCCGTGGCGCTGAGCGCGCAGGCCGCCAGCAGTGCCAATAGAACTCGAGCACGCATCGCAAGTCCTCCGGCGCCGGACTATACACCCCGGGCCGCGCACGCCAAGGGTGCGGGTGGGTCGGCGGCGCAAAACTGTGATCCAATCAGCAGCGGCCGCGCACGCCGGTCCCGCCGCGGCCCGCTCGGCCGGGGGGCGCGAGCGCTCACGCCGTGTGGCGCTTCATGGTTAAATCCACAGATGTTCCACCCGCTGTCACTGTTCGTCGGTCTGCGCTACGTGCGCGCCCGCTCGCACAAGTTCTTCGTCTCCTTCATCACCTGGACCTCCCTCGCCGGTGTGTGCGTCGGCGTCGCCGCGCTGATCGTGGTGCTCTCGGTGATGAACGGTTTCGAGGGCGACCTGCGCACCCGCCTGCTCGCCCTCGACGCCGATGCGCGCGTGGTGGTGAGCCCGTCGGTGCACAGCACCGCGCCGCCGCCGCCGGCGCTCTGGGAGCACCTCGCGCGAGAGCTGCGCGGCGTGCCCGGGGTCACCGGGGTGGCGCCGTTCGTGCAGTCCCAGGCGCTCGCGGTACGCACGCCACAGATGCTGCCGGTGCTGCTGCGGGGCGTCGATCCGGCGGCCGAGCCGCACGTGACGCGCCTGGCGCGGGTCAGCACGGCCGGCTCGCTCGCGGCGCTGAAACCGGGCGCCGATCGGGTGATTCTCGGGGAAGTGATCGCCGAGGAGTTGGGCCTCGGGCCCGGCGACCGCATCACGCTGCTGATCCCGGGCGTGAGCGCCGGGGGACTGCCGATCCCGACGCTGCACCGCTTCACCGTCGCCGGGGTGTTCTCGGTGGGCCTCGCCGACAGCGACGCGACGCTGGTGTACGGCAACATCGAGGACGTACGCGGGTTGCTACCGGGCGGTGGCCTCGACCAGGGGCTCAGAGTGCGCTACCGCAATGCGCTCGATGCGCCGGCGATCACCGCCCGGCTGCGCGCGCGACTGCCGCAGGGCTTCTCGGTGATCGACTGGACCGAGGACAACGCGGCGTACTTTCGCGCCATCCGCATCGAGAAGACGATGATGTCGCTCATTCTGCTGCTGATCGTGGCGGTGGCGGCCTTCAACATCGTCGCCATGCTGGTGATGGTGGTGACCGACAAGCGCACCGATATTGCGATTCTGCGCACCCTCGGGGCCTCCCCGGGGCGGGTGCTGGCCATTTTTCTCATTCAGGGACTGACCATCGGGTGGCTCGGTGTCGGGCTCGGCGTCGGGCTCGGACTCACCCTGGCGTTTCACGTCAACGCGGTGGCGAGCTTCCTCGAGCACACGTTCGGCTTTCAGATCTTCAACTCCAGCGTCTACTACATCACCACCATCCCCTCGGTGGTCAGCTGGAGCAATGTGACCGTGATCGGCCTCGCGGCACTGGCGCTGACGGCGGCCGCCACGGTCTATCCGGCCGTGCGCGCCGCGCGGGTCGCGCCGGCCGAAGCGCTGCGCTACGAGTGAGGCGCTGATGTTCGACCGCTATGAATGGTTGATCGGCACTCGCCACCTGCGCTCGACCCACCGGCGCGGCTTCGTGTCGTTCGTGGCCGTCATGTCGGTCTGCGGGCTCGCCCTCGGCGTCGCCACGCTGATCGTGGTGCTCTCGGTGATGAACGGCTTCCAGCGCGAGCTGCGCAGCCGCATCCTCGATGTGACCGCGGATGCGACGCTCATGGGGCTGCGCGGCTCGATCGGGGACTGGCGCTCGGTGGAGCAGCGCGTGCGCAGCGAGCCTGACGTGCAGGCCGTCTCGCCGTACGTGCAGCAGCAGGCGCTGCTGACGCATGGGCAGTACATCGCCGGGGCGTCGGTGCGCGGCATCGAGCCGGCGCAGGAGACGCACGTGACCGCACTGGCGCGGCACCTGGAGCACGGGGACCTCGCGGATCTGCGCGCGGGCGGCTATCGGGTGATTCTCGGGGTCGATCTGGCGCGCGCGCTGCACGTGCAGGTGGGCCAGTCGGTGGTGCTGATTGCCCCGGAGGGCATCGCCACGCCCGCCGGGCTGATGCCGCGCATGCGACGCTTTCGGGTCGCCGGGCTATTCCACTCCGGGATGTATCAGTACGACCGGGAGCTCGCGCTGGTGAATCTCACCGATGCGGCGCGTCTGTTCGCCGTGGGCCCCGGTCGCGTGACGGGGCTGCGCATGAAGCTCTCCGATCCCTGGCAGGCGCCGACCACGGTGCGCCGCATCGCCTACTCCCTCGGTGGCAATGGTTACTACGTCAGCGACTGGACCGATCACCTGGCGAACTTCTTTCGCTCCATCCAGATCACCAAATCGATGATGTTCATCATCCTCTCGATGATCGTCGGCGTGGCGGCCTTCAACATCGTTGCGACCTTGGTGATGATCGTGAAGGAGAAGCAGTCGGACATCGCGATTCTGCGCACGCTCGGTGCCGAGCCGCGCAACATCCTGGCGATCTTCGCCATCCAGGGTCTGTTGATCGGAGCGGCCGGCACGCTGCTCGGCGCTGCGCTCGGGGTCCTCATCGCCCATCATCTGCAGAGCCTGGTCGGGCTGCTCGAGCGGCTGCTGCACACTCAGTTTCTCAATCCGAAGGTGTATTACATGAGCGAGCTTCCCGCGTACGTCGAGGGACTCGACGTGATGCGCGTGTGCGCCGTGGCGTTCCTGCTGTGTGCGCTCGCGACGATCTATCCGGCATGGCGCGCCGCGCGCACCGCGCCGGCCGAGGCGCTGCGTCATGAGTGAGGCGGTGCTCGAAGCCCGTGCGGTGCGGCGCAGTTTCGTGGAGGGCTCAACGACCCTCGAGGTGCTCACCGGCGTGGCGATCGAAGTGCGCGCCGGGCAGCGCCTCGCCATCATCGGTGCGTCGGGTTCGGGCAAGACCACGCTGCTGCAGATCCTCGGTGGGCTGGATCGCCCGAGCGAGGGACAGGTGCTGATCGAGGGCCGGGACCTGCACGCGCTCAGCGAGCGCGAGCGCGCCATGCTGCGCAACCGCACGCTCGGCTTCGTGTACCAGTTCCATCACCTGCTGCCGGAGTTCTCCGCGCTCGAGAACGTGGCGATGCCGCTGCTGGTGCGGCGCGAGCCGGTGGCCGAGGCGCGCCGTCAGGCGCGCGAGCTGCTCGAGCGAGTCGGGCTCGGCGGCCGACTGACGCACCGACCGCATCAGCTCTCCGGCGGCGAGCGCCAGCGCGCGGCCGTGGCACGCGCGCTCGTGACGCAGCCGAAGATCGTGCTGGCCGATGAGCCCACCGGCAATCTCGACGGCGCCAATGCGCACGCGGTCTTCGAGCTGATGCTCGAGCTGAACCGGGAACGGGGCACGAGCCTGGTCGTGGTCACCCATGATCCGCGCCTCGCGGCGCGCATGGACGGTGTCTACGAGCTGCAGGGCGGACAGCTGCTCGCACAGCCGCCGCTCACGGCGCGGTCGCCCAGTGCCGCGCCCGATAGCGGCGCATGACTTCCCAGCGCCAGAGGAACTCCACGGCGCACCAGCCGGCGAGTCCGGCGACCACCGAACACACCAGGCACCCGAGCAGGAACGGCCGCCACAGCGGGCCGAGTCCGTACTGCAGCCACTGCCAGCTCAGCTGAAAGGCGAAGTGACCCGGGGGCGTATCGAGCAGCAGCGCACCGACGCGGTAGGCGAGGTAGTAGATCGGCACCATGGTGAGCGGATTGTTCACCAGGAAAATCGTGCCGTAGACCGCCGGGACGTTCAGCCGCCAGGTGAGGGCGATGAGCCCTGCGAGCAGCGAGTGCACCGGGAGGGGCACGAAGCTGATCGCCAGCCCGACGCCGAATGCGCCGGTGACCGAGCGGCGGTGGACCGCCCAGAGCCGCGGATCCATCAACCGGTCGCCGAACACGCGCAGCAGTTTATGCCCCTCGATGGTGTGGGGCTTGGGCAGGATCTTCTTCAAAAATCGGCGCGGCATGAGTTCGCCACTGTACCACGGCGTCGCGGCGGCGGGCCGCGCGGCGCGTTCCGGCGCCGGGCGCACTCCGGTATGATGCTCATTCACGGATTCAATGGGGTCGTTTGATGTGGGAAATCGTGCAGGCGGGTGGTCCGCTGATGTGGCCGATCATCTTCTGCTCGATCGTCGCTGCGGCGATCGTGCTCGAGCGGCTCTGGACGCTGCAGGAGCGGCGCGTATTGCCGCGCGAGCTGCCGCAGAAGGTCTGGCAGCTGATCGAGACCGGACAGGTCACTGACAAGGTGATCGCCGCGCTCGAGCAGCACTCGCCACTCGGGCGCCTGCTCGCCGTCGGCCTCTCCAACCGCCATCGCTCGCACGAGATGCTGATGGAGCGGCTCGAGGACGCCGGCCGGCACGTCGTGCACGAGCTTGAGCGTTTTCTCAACACGCTCGGCACCATCGCCGGGATTTCCCCACTGCTCGGCCTGCTCGGGACCGTGACCGGCATCATCCGCGCGTTCGATGCCATCCAGCACAGCAGCATGGGCGATCCGCGCGCGCTCTCCGGCGGCATCGCCGAGGCGCTGGTGTGCACGGCTGCGGGGCTGTGCGTGGCCATTCCCTCACTCATCTCCTACCGCTACCTGCGCGGCAAGGTCGAGGGCATCGTCGTGGAGATGGAGAAACACGCCCTGCGCATGGCCGATGCGCTCGAAGCGGCTGGCGATGCCGCCTCGGGCGGCGTTTGATCCGCCCATGAATCTCAAACCGCGGCGCCACGAGGAGCCGGAGATCAACATCGTGTCGCTGATCGACGTGGTGCTGCTCTTGGTGGTGTTCTTCATGCTCTCCAGTCACTTCACCCAGGAAGGGCGGCTGAACGTGGTGCTGCCGCGCGCCGCGGCGGTGCCGGCCGCGAGCGGCCGCCCGCACGCGCTCATCGTGACGGTGACCGAAAACGGCGATTACCTCGTCAACGGCCGAGAGCTGCTCAACAACAGTCCGGACACGCTGCGCACGGCGCTCGCCGCTCAGCCGACCGCGACCCGCAGCCAGGCGGTGCTGATCCGCGCCGATGCGCGCGCCACGCAGCAGTCGGTGGTGACCGCCATGGACGTGCTCGGGCAGCTCGGCTTCGTCAAACTCGACATCGCGACGATCAAGGCGCATCTCGGGAGCGGCTCGTGAGCGTTCCCGAAGAGGGCGAGGATCGCGACGCGGCGCGCGTCTACCGCCGCCTCCTCGGGTATCTGCGTCCGAACCTCGGCGCTTTCATCCTCGGCATTGTGGGCGGGGCGATCTACGCGGGGAGCTCGAGCGGCCTGGTGGAGCTCTCCAAGCGTCTGGGCAACCTGCTGCGCGAGCCGGACAAGCGCATGATCGTGTGGCTACCGGCCGCACTCGTCGTGTTGTTCGCCGTGCGTGGCGTCGGCAACCTCGTGCAGACGTATTTCATGGGTTACGTCGGGCGGCGGGTCGTGAAGCGCTTGCGCGGGCAGGTTTTCGAGCGGGTGCTCGATCTGCCGGTGGCTTTCTACGATCGGCAGGCCGTCGGGACCATGCTCTCGCGCCTGACGTACAACTGCGAGCAGGTCGGGCAGGCCTCGACCAACTCCATCGTCATCCTGGTGCGCGCCGGGCTGATCATCATTTTTCTGCTCGCGTGGATGGTCTGGATCAATCTGCGCCTGACGCTGCTCTCGCTCATCATGGGGCCGCTCGTGGCGTGGCTGGTTTCGGTGATCAACCGCCATTTCCGCCGCTATGGCCAGCGCATCCAGCATTCCATGGAAGACGTGATGCGCCTCGCCAAGGAGAGCTTCGAGTCCCCGCGCCTGGTGAAGGTCTACGGCGCCCAGGAGCATCTGGCGACGCAGTTCGAGCGGGTCAACGAGCACAACCGCATCTCCAACATGAAGGCCATCCTCACCAGCGGGCTTGCCAACCCGACGGTGCAGCTGGTGAGCGCGGTGGGCGGTGCGTTCGTGCTGGCACTGGCGATCCGCGACACCGTGCTCGGGAAGATGAGCCCGGGGGATCTGGTCGCCTTCTTCACCGCGCTGTCGATGCTCGCCCAGCCGGTGCGCGAGGTGGTCAGCCAGTCCGGCCCGATCCAGCAGGGCGTGGCGGCCGCGCAGAGCCTGTTCGAGATTCTCGACCAGC
>JAKBBE010000166.1 GCA_021826035.1 Pseudomonadota bacterium
TGATCTCCGTCCACTTTTCCTTGTCCTGTAATCCGCAGCAGCGCCACTCAGGCGAATCGCTTAGTCCGTTGCGTACAGCGGGTCATTTTCGCTGCATTCATCGCCCGCACCTGGCGGCGGGCAGAAACAGGCTTCCAGCGTCGGCACCACTCCGTGTCTATAGGGATGTCCGTATGCGGGCGAATGTGGGTCCTGCAGCTGCTGGTTTTGTCCGAGCGAATATCGCGCATGAAAATTCAATACGAGCGCCGCGACAGCCATGACGTATATGGTGGTCAACGGAAATCTGCGTCCGGACTTCGTGTCCATTTCTACTCCCCCAACGCCAGTTACTTTTGGTTGATTAGTAGGTAACGAGAACGAGCGCATGGAAGTCAAGCACAACTGACGGAATCCCGCAAATGAATACGTATGTGCGTCGGATACAATTTCACTGACACGTACCGCTCCAGGCGAAGCCGGAGGTTGTCCATGCGGGCGTCAATGGTGATGTTGAACAGAATCCGCCTGTAGGGCCCGAGGAACGCCCTGGTGGCCAGCTTCGGTGATAGACCCCGGCCTGAGCAAACGCGATCCAACGCCCGCCTCCGTGACGCCAGCGAACGCGGCACGCGGGCTGCTGATAGGCAAGTCATCCAAATGGCGGGCTCGCTTTGGTGCTGTCGAACCATATTGCGGCCTTGACCGGCAGCAACGGGTCAGCTACCGGTATTCACCTCAGAACCGCATGGGGAGAGAATCACCGCCCCAATTCCTGCTGGTCGTCCTGCTCGGGTTCGGGTTCAGGGTTTTGGCTGCAGGACTGACCTTCCCCTCGTTCCAGGCGCTCGCGCACGGCGGGGTCGGCGCCTGCCTTGTGCTCTGCCGCGTCCCGCATCGCATGCCAAGCGCCAGTCAGGGTGCGTGCGCACCCAACCTCCTCTGCGGCGTCGAGAGCCGCAAGCCGTGCGCCCTGTGACTTCGGATTCCACCACGCCGCAAGCCATGCCACCGTCGGATCTGAGCGCGGGGGTCGCTTCGGCTGCATCATGCGCTGACGCTCGTCCTCGACGATCCTGGCGAGATCGGGATCAGCCGCCCGAATGCCCTCGCGGGTCGCCAGCCGCGCCAGGCGCTCGCGGAACTCGGCGCTGCCCGTGATTGACACGGCGCCGCCGAACTTCTGGGCGGCAATGCGCAGCGCGACATGCTCCACGTCCCCGCTGTGACCCAGAACCTCGACGCGCGAGCGCGTGACGTGCAGCACCTCGCGGCCCTGCGAGTCCTTCCAAACCGTCATCCGTGCCGCCTCTTCGCGCTCGCGTGTCAGCCGCGCCTTTGCCGCGTGCTCCCGCCCGTCATCATCGCGCGCGCAGCCTTCGATCCCTGGCCTACGAGTCCGGCGCCGCCACTCGACCTCCTGCCGTGCGTTGAGCGCATCGAACGCGGCCTTTATCTGCTGATAAATCGTCATGCCGTGCTGCGCACCCTTCTCGCGCAGCACGGCGAGCGCCTCCGCGTGAACCGCCCTTGCGGCATCGCGCTCGGTCCACGCGCACTCGCGCTCTCGAAGCACCTGGGTGTACAGCGAGCCGTTGCGATTCGCGTCAGCCGCTGCTGCGTCGCATTCCTGTTCCGCACGCACAGCGCGATGTGCGAGATCTCGCTCGTGGTCCACATCCCGTAACCGGCCCTGGCGCGCGATAGCTGTGATGATCGATGTGCCGCCGCTTCGTCTCGCGCACGTCCTTTCCCCGAGCGAGGTCCGTGATGCGCGCGGTCATATCCAGCACCCGCCGACCCTGCGCTTTGCGATCCGTGATCGTCGTACGCCGAGTGCCGCCCTTGCGGTCCGGGATCGAGTTCACCACGCGCCCCCGTCTGTCGGTTCGATCCACCACGACGTGCGCATGCACATTTCTCCGCGCGATGCCGTCACTGGCGACGTGCCCCTCGTCCCCGTGGATGACGCACGCCACCACGCGCTCCCCGGTGATGGCCTCGTACTCCTGGCACCAGCGCTCCCTCTTCGGTTGCAGGACCTCGGGGGCGTCGTCGGCCAGGTTCGCAAAGGTCGGCCCCCCGACCGTCCGGCCGAACAGCGCGGGATCGAGCATCGCGTCACATAGGGACCTCACGCCGTCACCTCCATGAGCGGCGCGCGCAGGGTGCGCCCGGCAGGCGATGGAGTGCTACCGACGCAGATACCCTTGCACGGCTGTATAGTATGGTATACATTTCTCCTGTGCGCGAGGTTCTGAAGCCCGCAACGTTTGAGAAGTGTTCGACAGCCTGCGGGACCGCGAAGCACAGGCGCGCGTCATTGCCCGTATTCGGCGGCTCTCGCTCGGCAATCCCGGTGACGTGAAAGCAGCCGGTTCGGGCATCTCCGAGATGCGGGTCGACTACGGCCCCGGTTACCGCGTGTACTACGCGCAGCGTGGCAACGCATTGGTGCTGCTCTGCTGCGGGGGGCGACAAGCGGACTCAGAATGCGGATATCAAGCTGGCAATCGCAATCGCGAAGGACTGGAAGAGGTAAATCACCATGGCAGCCAAGCGCCGCACGAAAGAGACTTTTTCCCGATGGGATGCCGCCGATTACCTGAAGTCCGAGGCGGACATGGTCGCGTACCTTCGAGCCTGCCTCGAGGAAGCGCCCGGTGATCCGGCGCTGCTCGCCGCAGCGCTCGGCGATATCGCCCGCGCTCATGGCATGGTTCAGCTCGCGAAGGAAACCGGGATTACCCGTGATGGCCTGTACAAAGCGCTCTCGAAGGACGGCAACCCGACTTTCGGAACGGTGCTGAAAGTCATGCATGCGCTCGGCCTGACACTCGTGCCAAAGCCGCTACACGCATAGGGCGCATTGTGGTTCGCCAGGAGCTGCGCAGCGGCACCCCGCATGTTGGTATGGTGCTCGGCGCCGGCGGCTTCCAGGCCGGTCACGGCGCGTCACCGGCCATGACTTGACGAGTAGATCTCTGTCCGGCCGGACGGCCGGTCAGACTGCGCCGCCGCTCCCGCGGCGACGCCCAGAAGAACGACGCAGAACGTCGCAGTCGGAACAAGACGAGGGAGGCTCGCCGAGTCCCCCGAGACTCACACGGTCACATCAGAACCGCGCCTCAACCCCAGAATCAGGCGGTTCCTGACCACCATTCACACCCATAGCGGCCCAGGGCCAGCACCTGCTGGACCCGCTTCCCGTCACTTAAGCGCACCGCGCGGTATTGCAGCCGCCAGAGCTTGCTGCCGGGGGACGTGACCTCGAGGTACAGGCCCCGGCCGTCGAAACGCTTCTAGGGCTTTGGGCCGGATTTGAGCGCGCGGATCGCGCGCTCGGTGAGCATCTCGGCAGGCACTGGCGGGGGCTCCTGCGGGGGCCGTTGCGGGAGTCCGATCGGCAGATCCCGCATACCGTCACAGGGCGCTACCGTCACCGCCGACCATACCGTCACGATGAGGCTTTCACCAATAGCGCGGGATGTCGCACAGTGTCGCAAGACGTTCCAAAGTAATTGTTTTTATTAGATTTCACTTCAGCGCGCGACACCCGGAAACACAGAACTGGCGGAGAGGGTGGGATTCGAACCCACGGTCCCCGTGAAGGGACGCCGGTTTTCAAGACCGGTGCAATCAACCGCTCTGCCACCTCTCCTCAGGACTCTCGCGGCAGTGTTGATCCTAGCAAATTAATGCCCCATCGGCGCGTCCACGACCCCTGAGGCGAGCCGTCACTGCACCCTACGATTTGGGTCGCCCGGCGCGCAGAAGATCTTCCGCGCAGCCGGGCCGCTTTGCGGCGAACTACCCGGGCAGTGCCCAGGCCCCCTCGCACACGGTCTGCTCGAGCACGCGACGATCACTCGGAGTCTCGCGAGTCTGAAGCTGCACACTCAGCACGTCCGATGGCGCCGCTCGCCCCACCGCTGCCATGGCCTCGACCCGGAACTCCTCCGGAATCCCGAGCGCGCGTTGTGCCCGCTCATAATCGAACCCCTCCATGCCGTGCACCACGTAGCCGTTCAGGTACCCCTGCAGCGCGAAATATCCCCACGCCGCACCCGTATCGTACGAGTGCGTCACCGACGTGCGACCGGTGTAGCTGTTGAGCGTTCTGGACACGAACACGACGAGCGCCGCGGCCCGCTCACACCAGGCCTGATTACCGCCGGCCAGCAGCCCGAAGAACGTGGCCCACTCGGGCGTATCGCGCCGGGCGAACAGCATGCGCCAGGGCTGCTGGTTCCCCGACGACGGCGCCCAGCGTGCCGCCTCGAACAGGCTGAGTAGCTCCTCGCGCGACAGCGGCTCACCGCTCATCGCCCGTGGCGACCAGCGGTCGAGGAACTGACGGTCAATCGGATGAGCGCTTTTGCGGACCGAGCTGCCGGTGATCATCGCAGGCCTCCCGAGACTCCCACGCGGCGGGGATGCGCTGCGCATGATAGCAGTTGCACACTTCGGCCTACAGGTGGTGGGCGACGCCGAGGTAGTACTGGCGCGTCGATGCCGGTTCGATCGGACCGCCGAAGAGAAACACGCGCGAGTAGTACCGGTGGTTACCGAGGTTCGTAACCCCGCCCTCGACTCGCCCGTGCGGACCCCAGGCATATTGACCGGTGAGATCGGCGATGGTGTCGGCCGGGGAAGAGGGCTGCCGTGGTGCCGATCGCCGTATCGCGGCTCTGGAAGTATTGCGCCCCGACAGCATCGACCAAGAGGCTCAGCTTCACTCCGTGCACGCCACGGAGCGTCACCCTGCCCTTGAGCACGTCGTGCGATGCGTAGGCTGGAACCTTGCCGGTCTGCCCGGGAATGCGACTCGAGGTGAACTCGGCGTTGAGGATGCTGAGGTTGGCGAACAGCGTGAGATGCCGTGCGCGCGGCGCGGCCGGCCACAGGCGCAGCAGATCGTACGCGCTCGCGATTTCGACACCGCGACTGCGCAGATCGCCGCTGTTGACGTTGAGGGTCTCGGTCGGCGTCACTTGCTCGGATTCGATCTGGTTCGTGGCGTTGATCTGAAACACGCTGGCGTCGTAGCAGAACCCGATGACGGGCCAGCCGTGCACCCCGGCCTCGTACGTCAGATCGTGCGTCGTCGCCGGGTCGTTGCCGGCGGAGAACTCGCTGAACGGACTGGCGATATCCAGGTGCGCACCGGCCGATACCCCTGCGCGACGTTCAGGTACGTCTCGTTGCCGCGGCCGAAGTCATTGCCGATGCCGATCCCGAACAACGGCACGGTGTGCCGATCCGTCGCGTTGACCAGATTCGGGTGCGGCGCGGCCGTCTCGCGGGTGCTCAACTGCTCGTGCTCGAGGCGCGCCGAGGTGACCACGTGAAACCGCCCGACGCGATAGAGATTCTCGGCGAAGATTGCCGCATAGCGCGTACGACGCGAGTCGTTGTAGAAGAGCGAACCGCTCGATCCGTACGGAGCGATGAGCGCATCGGGGCTCTTCAGCTGCGTATACGGGCTGTCCGAGATGTCGGCGGTGTACCCCACCGTGAAGGCACTGCCCTGCCCCCAGTGG
>JAKBBE010000029.1 GCA_021826035.1 Pseudomonadota bacterium
CGTACATCCGGACTTTTGGTGTGAGCATCGCTCAATGTCCCTGATGGGTTTCGCCAGCCGGCACCTCGATCGCTTACGCGCACTTACAGTGCCTCGTCCCACGTGGGCTTTGCCGGCTGCGGTCTGATCGGTTTCGCCGTCACTCGCTTGATCGGCTGAGCAATCTGAGGTTCAGTCTGCCGTTTCCGATTGGGTCTCGCGGAGTCGATTCCCGATTCGCGTTACGCGGTCACAGGCACGGACACGCGCTGCGGGTCGTACTGGCGAGCTTTCGCCAACAGCGCTCAGGCGATGCGCGCGGTCTTGTTCGCCATCGCTACCGCTGCGACATTCGCATTACGTCGCTCGAGCAGCCCCTGGACCCATCGGTCCATAGGGGCCTTGCGGCGCTGAGCTACCCACAGCACTGCGCGGGCCCCGTGGATCAGCAGCGTGCGCAGATAGATATCGCCTCGTTTGCTGATGCCCAGCAGCACGGTCTTGCCGCCGCTGGACTCTTGCTTCGGTACCAAACCGAGCCAAGCGGCCATCTGCCCCGAGTGCGTATTCCACGCGATCGTGAACAGGGTTTCCACGGGATGGTGAACACGATTCCGCGGCAACGTGAACAGCGTTCCACGGGATCGTGAACACTTTGGCGCCGCGCGTGGCGCGGTGTTCACGATCGCGGATTGCCGTTCATGATCGTGGCGGAGGGAGCCGGCGGCTGGATATTGATCGGCGGGTCGACTGCCGACAGTGCGGCAAGGTGAAGCGCGAGCGGCTGGAGTTCCTGCTGGAGAACGCGCTGCACACCGAGCGCTTTGCCCGCTATATCGGGCGCCGCTGCCGCCCCGGGACGATCAAGGACGTCGCCAAGGAGATGAATCTCGATTGGCAGGCGGTCAAGCGCCTGGAGATGCGCTACATGCGAGCGCAGCTCGAGCGCGCCCTCCAGCCCAGTCCCCAGGCGCTGGGGATCGAGGAGATCTCCATCCGCAAGGGCCACGTCTATCGCATCGTGGTCAGCGACCTGCATCAGCAGGCCGATCTGGTTCGGCGGGGCGGATCGCTCCGAGCAGAGCATGGACGAGTTCTAGCGGTTTCTCGGGGAAAAGAAGGCCCGCAGGGTGCGCCTTCATCAAGGGCCAGACGTACGCTTTGCTCGCCCATCCCCACAACCTCGAGGGTCCGGCGCGCAAGAACCTCAAGCGGCTGCTCGCAGCCAACAGACGGCTCAACACCGCATATCTGCTGAAGGACTCTTTCGGGCAGATGTGGGACTATCGCAGCGAGGCGTGGGCACGGAAGTTCCTCGAGAACCAGAGGGCGCAGCTGAAATGGCAACGCCTCAAGTCCTACGAGAAGTTCGCCGAGATGATCGATCGGCACTGGGCCGGTATCGCCGCCTACTGCGATCCACGCAACAAGGTCGCTCTCGGGTTCGTCGAGGGACTGAACAACAAGATCCGTGTCAGCCAGAGGCGAGCCTACGGTCTGCACGACGAGGAGTACCTCAAGCTGAAGGTCCTGACCTGCATGCTTCCGGAGCTCTGATCAAAAATTGAGCAGAACTTACCCACACGATTTCACGAAGAGCCTTTTGTACATTTCGAAGTCGCGGCCTCGATCTGGCTCATTGGGAGTTACCACACAACCAAGAACCAGACCGAAGCGATGTCACCGCGCCTTCGGCAGGCACATCGCGCGCTGCGAGCTTTCGACGACCCTGTTCAGTCCTGCGCGTCACTGGTCGCGCCGCCGGCCAACGACACCCTGGCGGCCAGGGTGTCGCCAATGAACAGCTTGTACAAACCGACGGCAAGGCTCGCCCCTATCAGCGGACCGAGGATGGGAACCCACCAGTACCCGTGGGGTCCCGGAAACGCGTTAGAGCCCCAGCCCATCAGCCAGCAGAATAGTCTCGGTCCGAAATCACGCGCCGGATTGATCGCGTAGCCTGAACCGGTCCCAAAGGACATCCCGATCGCCGCGACCGCCATGCCAACCATGAACGGTGCGAGATTGCTCTTCACCGCCAGGTTGCGCGCATCGATGATTGCCTGCACAAACAGAAGCAGGAAGCACGTCGCAATCACCTGATCCATGAGCGGCCCGAACATGCTCGCTCCGTAGTAGCGCGCCGGGAAGGTCGCAAAAATGCTGAAGGTCGTCATGCCCCCGGGCTGCGCACGCGATACCACGGCATGCGCAGCGTTCCACATATTGATCGCCGGATAATAGTCGGCGTACGCAACTGCGGCACCGCCGAATGCCCCGGCAATCTGCGCGACCCAATACGGCAAAACCTTCTTCCAGGGAAAATCGCCTCGCACCGCAAATGCGAATGTCACCGCCGGATTCAGGTGTGCGCCGGTAACCCCGCCGGCAACGTACACGGCCATCGCCACCGCCATCGCCCAACCCCAGGTGATCAGCAACCACCCGCCGGCCCCGGCGAATATGGTCGTTGTGCGACCGGATTGCGTCAGGCCGACGACCGCCACGGCCACCACTCCTGCGCCGAACGCGAGAAGCACGACGGTGCCGAAGAACTCAGCGAGCAGCTCGCTCCAGATGCTCCGCGCGCGCCACCCCGTTTTGACCCCCATTTTTACAGCCATGCAGCCGGTCTCCGTCGTTTTGTATCGGATGCTTCGCCCTGCGATCGCCCGGGGCGGATCATTCCACCCAGCCGAACGAACGGGTGACCGCCTTCTTCCAGGACTTGTAATAGTTGGCGCGTTGCTCGGCAGCCATCTTCGGTGTCCAGCTGCGGTCAATGGCCCAGTGCTCGCGCAACTCCTCGACACCCCGCCACATCCCAACCGCAAGCCCGGCCGCGTAGGCGGCCCCGAGAGCGGTCGTCTCCGTCACCTTCGGCCGTACGACCGGGGCATTCAGGATGTCCGCCTGGAACTGCATGAGCAGCTCATTGGCCACCATGCCGCCATCGGTCTTCAGGCTGGACAACGCAATGCCGCTGTCCGACTGCATGGCTTCCACGACGTCGCGAACCTGGTATGCAGTCGATTCGAGCGCAGCCCGCGCGATGTGCCCCCGGTTCGCGTAACGGGTCAGTCCCGCAATCACGCCGCGGGCATCATCTCGCCAGTACGGCGCATAGAGTCCGGAAAACGCCGGCACGAAATAGACATCTCCGTTGTCCTCGACCGTCTGAGCCAGCGCTTCGATCTCGGGGGCCGAGTCGAACATCTTCATGTTATCCCGCAGCCACTGCACGAGCGCTCCGGTGATCGCGATGGCCCCTTCCAATGCGTAGCGCGGCGCTTCGTTGCCGAATCGATAGGCCAAGGTAGTGAGCAGGCCGGCCTTCGATTGCACCGGCTCCAAGCCCGTATTCAGCAGCAGAAAGCACCCCGTGCCGTAGGTATTCTTCGCCTCCCCAGGCGAGAAGCAGGTTTGCCCGACTAGGGCGGCCTGCTGATCACCAAGAATGCCAGAAATCGTCACGCCCCTGAGCGGCCCATCCGCGAGCTTTCCATACACCTGAGCGGACGACACGATACGGGGCAGACACGCTCGGGGAATATCGAACGCCGCCAAGAGATCATTGTCCCACTCGCAGGTCGCCAGATTCATCAACTGTGTGCGGCTGGCATTGGTCACATCAATGATGTGCTCGCCACCGCTGCTGCCTCCGGTAAGATTCCACGCGAGCCAGCTGTCGATGGTGCCGAACAGCGCCCGCCCTGACCGGGCCTTCTCGCGTGCCCCAGGGACGTTGTCCAGTATCCAACGCAGCTTCAGCCCCGAGAAATAGGTCGCCAGCGGCAGTCCGGTTTTCGATCGAAATCGGTCCTGACCGCCGTCGCGCGCTAGATTCGACACCAGCGCAGCGGTACGCGTGTCCATCCAGACGAGCGCGTTGCACAACGGGTTGCCGGTATTCTTGTCCCACAGAACCGTCGTCTCGCGCTGGTTGGTGATTCCAACCGCGGCAAGATCCGACGCCCGAAGGTTGGACTTCGCAAGAGCCGCGGCAACGACTTCCCGCGTATTGCCGATGATTTCCATCGGGTCATGTTCGACCCAGCCGGGTTGGGGATAGATCTGTCGATGTTCCTTCTGCGCCAGAGCGACGATATTTCCCTTTTGATCAAATACGATGAAGCGACTGCTCGTCGTACCCTG
Organism: Pseudomonadota bacterium; assembly: GCA_021826035.1. The sequence continues at coordinate 4,135 of JAKBBE010000029.1, forward strand.
ATCGATGGCGCCGACGTATCGTGACATGTGTGCCCCCTCTGGCTCTATGCTTTAATCCTGACGCATTTGCTCGATCGGTGCCGCTTCCGTTCGCCGCCTCGATCGCTGCGCGTGAACTGCAGACCGCCCCCCGTCCCGCACCCGGACCGAGCCGATTAGCCCCTCGTTCGTAAGCCACGCATCCCGCCGCGTGCCACGCCGCACCCCCAAAGTTTGAGCGACACCGCGCGCGCCGCTTTTTTTAGGCGCTGCGCTGCCCGGACCCAATTGGACGCTCCACCTCGAAGGCAGGTCGCAGCGCCCCCCGCTTCCCCAGAGCCGCCCTCTGTCACAGCATGGCTAGCGCTGCGCGGTTTGCCAGTTCTCGGCCACGTAGTAAGACGCCTCGTCCGCCACCAGGGCAGTACGTCCGCGAATGTGATCGGCAGCCTTCTCCGCGAGCATGATCGTCGGTGCATTCAGATTGCCGGTGGTGATCGTCGGCATAATCGACGAATCCACGACCCGCAGCCCCTCGAGACCGATGACTCGCGTCTGTGGATCAACCACGGAGGTGGCGTCGTTCGGATCACCCATTTTGCACGTGCACGACGGGTGGTAGGCGCTCTCAACGTGCCGACGAACGAACTCATCAATCTGCGCGTCCGACTGCACCACATCGCTCGGCTGGATCTCCCGGCCGCGGTACGGTGCAAACGCCGGCTGCGCAAAGATCTCCCGCGTCAGGCGCACGCAGGCGCGCATTTCCTCCCAGTCCTCGGGCTTCGACATGTAGTTAAAGAGCACCTTGGGCTGCTCGCGCGGGTCGGCCGAGGTCAGCCAGACCCGACCGCGGCTCTGCGAGCGCATCGGTCCGACATGTGCCTGAAAACCGTGTTCATTGGCGAGCGACGTACCGTCGTAGCTCACTGCCATCGGTAGAAAGTGATATTGAATATTCGGATAGCGTACGCCGGCACGGCTGCGAATGAACCCGCCGGTCTCGAACTGGTTGCTCACACCCAGGCCGCGCTTGGTGAGAAGCCACTGCGCGCCCACCATCGCCTTGCGCCACCAGCGCAGGTACGTGTACAGCGTGATCGGCTGTTTGCAGGCCATCTGGAAGTAAAATTCCAGGTGATCCTGAAGGTTCTGTCCAACCCCCGGCAAGTCGTGCACGACGGGGATTCCGAGCTTGACCAGATCGTCCGCCGGCCCGACACCCGACAACTGCAGAAGGTGCGGAGAATTGATCGGTCCGCAGCTCACGATGATTTCGCGGCGCGCACGAACGATGTGCTCCCCCCCGCCGCGCAGGTATGCCACACCGACCGCCCGTCGTCCCTCGAATACGATCCGGCTGGCGAGCGCCTGCGTACGTACCGCCAGATTGCGTCGACCCATTGCCGGTCGCAGATACACATTTGCAGCACTGGCACGTCGCCCGCCGCAAACCGTCATATCCATCCGGCCGAGTCCTTCCTGCTGAAAGCCGTTCATATCGGCAGTAACGGGATAGCCGGCTTGGCGACCGGCCTCGAGCCAAGCGTCGTGCAGCGGATTGGTCAACAGTCCACGGCGGGTGCACAGCTTGCCGTCCCCGCCGCGATAGTGATCCGCACCGCCCGCGTAGTGCTCGGCTCGCTTAAAATATGGCAGTACCTCGCGATACGACCATCCGGCCGCACCCTCGGACTGCCAGCGCTCAAAATCAAGTGGATTGCCGCGCACATAGACCAGGCCGTTGATCGAGGACGATCCTCCGAGCACCTTGCCACGTGGGGTATGCATCTTCCGCCCGCCGAGGTGGGGCTCCGGTTCGCTGTAGAAGAACCAATTGTATTTTGGCATGTTCATCGGGATGGACAATGCCGCCGGCATCTGGATGTACACCGATCGGTCAGAGCCGCCGAACTCCAGCAGCAGAACCGAATCCGCACCGCTCTCGCTCAGCCTGTCGGCCAAGACGCAGCCGGCCGATCCGGCTCCGACGATCACATAGTCAAAACTCTCTTCGCTCATCATGCTGATCCTACAAGCGAAAACGTGATGTGGGAAAATTTGGAAACGCCAAGCTCAACTCATCGTCGACGGATCGATTGACGCGAATCCGCCGATGCACGGCACAGGTTGCCCTCCGGGGTTCGCTCACCAGCGCTGCCAGCCGTTGTGCTTGCACGAGTATCCTTCAGTACCTGCAGCTGCCGCGCAACTCTCCAGTCAGTACGGAGCCTCGACGTTACCGAGGGCGACGTAGACGCTCTTGATCTGCGTGTAATGCTCGACCGCCGCCTTGCCGTTCTCGCGACCCAGCCCCGAGAGCTTCACCCCGCCGAACGGCAACTCGATCGGTGTGATGTTGTAGTGATTGATCCAGCAGGTGCCCGCCTCGAGGCGCCCGATCACGCGGTGCGCGCGCTGCAGATCATTCGTAAATACGCCCGCCGAGAGTCCGAACGGCGTTGCGTTGGCGCGCGCAACGACTTCGTCCTCGTCGTCGAACTCGAGCACTGCCATGACCGGCCCGAAAATTTCCTCCCGCACGATCGCCATGTCATCGCGGCAGCCGACAAAGACGGTCGGCTCGACGAACGCGCCGTTGGCGAGATCACCTCCGGTCAGGCGCTGTCCGCCGACCAGCAGTCGCGCTCCTTCAGCCTTGCCGCGTGCAATGTAGCCGAGCACCTTGTTCATGTGCTCCTGAGAGATCAAAGCGCCCACCTGCGTCTGCGGATCGAGCGGATTGCCGACGCGCATCGGGCGTACGCGCGCCACGAGCCGCTCGAGAAACGCGTCCATCACCGAGCGATGCACGAAGACGCGCGTCCCGTTTGAGCACACCTCGCCGGCAGAGTAGAAATTGCCGAGAAGCGCACCTGAGACCGCGTTGTCGAGCTGCGCATCCTGGAACACGATCAGCGGAGACTTGCCACCAAGTTCGAGGGTGACCTGCTTCAGCGTCGCCGCCGCATCGGCCATGACCGCTTTGCCGGTGCCGACTTCGCCGGTCAGGGAAACCTTGCGGATGTCCGGATGCGCGGTGAGCAGCCGGCCCGTATCCGCGAAGCCTTGCACCACCTGGAACACGCCCTCCGGAATACCCGCCTCAGCCAGGATGTCGCGCAGGCGCAAGGCGGTGAGCGGCGTCAGTTCCGCGGGCTTGAAGATCATCGCGTTGCCGCAGGCGAGTGCCGGTGCGCTCTTCCAGCAGGCGATCTGCAGCGGGTAATTCCATGCGCCGATGCCCGCAACGACACCGAGCGGCTCGCGCCGCGTATAACCGAAGGCCTGCTCGCCGAGCTGCACATGCTCACCGGACAGCTGCGCGGCGATTCCGGCATAGTACTCAAAGCATTCCGCGCCCGAGATGACGTCGACGACGCGCGTTTCCTGAATCGGTTTGCCGGTATCGCGCGTCTCCAGCTCCGCGAGCTCATCGTTTCGCGCGCGAAGCAGATCGGCCGCCCGACGCAGAATTCGCCCGCGCTCCGCACCTGTCATGGCAGCCCAGCGCCGCTGCGCCGGCAGCGCGCGCGCCACGGCTGCCGCGACCTCTGCCGGTCCGTCGACACGCAGCTCCGCCAGCACTTGCCCTGTGGCGGGATTGACGGTGGTGAAGCGGGTCGCGCCCACGGACCGTGCGCGCACGGGAGCAACGGTCTCGCCCGCTGCCACCTCGCCGGCCCCGCTCGAGGCATGCAGGCGGCTATCGAGCAGCCCGGTCAGCATGGCCCGGGCGCTCTCGCTGTCGGCCTCCTGCCAGCGTGACAGCGCAGCACGCAACCAGACTCCGTCGATCATTGCAGCAATCATTCCGGCAAGGCCGAAGGCCTCCTGCGCCGGAAGCAACTGGGCGAGGTCGTGGCGCAGATTGGACAGCATCCGGCGCTGGTAAGCGCGCTGGACCCGTTCGAGCGCCGGGACATGGGGAACCTGGCCCCAGAACGCCAGCCACGCACGGCCCGTGCGTAGGTCGAACTCCTCCGGTCCCAGGTTGGCATCGATGACCGCCTGCACGCGACCGCGTGCGGTCCCCGCAAGCAGCAGGCGCGCCAGGGTGCGTCGAGCCGTTCGCCGGGCCAGCGTGCGGAACGTGGCCTCGAACAGAGCATCTTTTTCACCGAAGTAATGCGCCACCAGCCCCGGAGAGACTCCGGCGCGCCGTGCAATCTGAGCCAGGGTCGTTCCGACGTAACCTACTTCTGCCAAGCTGTCGATCGTGACGTCAATCAGCTGGCTGCGACGTGGATCCTCGGAGGAGTCCTGAGCCGGCGCGTTACGCATTTCGTCACGCAGATGATTTGATTGCTTATTCAATAGCCACACTCCCGAACATCCAATGCGATCGACGGAGTCCCGAGAGCCCAAAAAATTTATACTTGTAAAATCAATATCTTATGAGTTCTTATTGCGGCCGTTTCCCGCTTTAAATACTCATTCAATTGGTCGAATATTGCAGACCCGAAACAGCCCCGTCAAGTCACATCGTGGCCGGGCTGGAGCTTCGAGTCACCCCCGCCCGTCATGCTGCGGATGGACTCGAGCCCGTGACCGTGAGGTCCGCGCTCGCGTCGCCAGAGCAAGGCCACCGACACCAGGGCCACGAGACTGAGGAGGCCGAAGTACCAGATCATCGGGTCATAGCCCTGCGGATTCGCCGCGCTCGCGTGCGCGCGTTCGGCGAGCCATCCGGCCGTCAGATTGGACAACGCCAAGAGCAGATTCTGCAGCAGATTGATCAAGCCGAACGCAGTACCGAGCCGGCGAGGCTCGACCAGCATCGCCGTCGAGGGCCAGATCACCGCGGGCACCACGGAGAAGCTCACCCCCATCAACGCCGTCGAGATCCACAGGCTCCAATCCGTGGTGCCGAGAATCAGGAAAACCAGCGGCATCAGCAGTGTCCCGATCAGCATCATCAACGAACGGCGCCCCAGCCGATCGGCGAGGTAACCGAACAGCGGCGTGGCGAAGATCGCCGCCAGGAACACCCAGCTGTTCGCCAACCCCGCCTGTTGCAGCGTCAGACCCTTGGCGTCCTGGAAGTACTCGATCGCAAAGGTGCTGCGGAACGGAAAGAAGACCGCCGCGAACAGGACATTGAGGGTCAGGATGTACCAGTAAGACAGATCGAAGCTCACTAGATCCGACCAGTAGAACGGCTCGGATGGGCGCGCGGCGGGCAGACGCCCTCGGATCCGCGCCTGCCGGTCGATCAGGCCGTAGACCAGCGCTGCAACAAAACTCACCGCGGTGACGGCTGCAGCGACGGACAACGGCCTCTGCCAACCGTGGCCGTAAAGTCCGGCCCCCCAGTCCGGGGAGGTATCGGCCGCGTATGACCCGATACGTGCGACGCTGAAGAACAGACTCATCGCAAGCGCGGCGGCGCCTGCGGAGAACCATTGCGCCAGCCCAGCGAGCAAGGCGATGAACAGCGCCTCCTCGGCTACCCCGAAGATCAGCCGGCCCGTCACCATCACTCCGTAGGGCGTACCGACCGCCGTCAGCACCGCCCCCAGCAGGCACAGTCCCGCGGTTGCCACTGCCACCCGCGCCGGCCCAAGCCGGTCGATGAGGACGCCGCCGAGCAGCGCGAGAAAGATGTTCGGGAGGCTGAACACCGCGTTCAGCATGCCGATTTGTCCCTGGGTGAACCCGCGCTCGAGACGCAACAGGTCGGCGATCGGCGCGATCGCGTCATACTCGTAATAGCAGCCGGCGATCGCCAAGCTGAGCAGCACGAGCACCCACCAGCGCCCGGCGTCGGAGGCGACACGGTGGCTCTCGGCGGCAGTGCTCGACGCGGCGCTCACCGGATACGGGCGCCCTGGCGACGCAACTCCTGCTGCACCGCATTGATGTCGACCGAATTGCAAGGTTCGCCCCGGCGCAGCGAAACCGCCGCAGCGACCCCGGCGCCCTGACCGCTCACCGCACAGCACATCATGTTGCGCACCGCCGCGTGCGAAATGCGGTCACCACCGATCGCGCGTCCGGCTACGAGCAGGTGGCCCACGTCCTTTGGGACGAGCGCGCGATACGGGACATGGAAATACCGGCCGGTGGTCGGAATGATGAGCATCCCGTAGCCGTCGATGAACTCCGGAAAGATGCCGATGGCGTCGTCGAAGCGCCCTTCGCAGCGCACATCTGTCTCGGTGAGGTTGTACATTGCGTCGATCTTACGCGTGTCGCGGACCCCGAGGGTCATTCCGAAATTGCGCAACTTCGCCTGCTCGCACCCGGGCATGAAGCGCTTGAGCGCCTCGATCGCATAAATCGCCTGGCGGCGCCCCTCGATCTCCGCGGCGGTCAGATCATTGGCGTCGGTACCATCGACGTTCGGCAGCTGGATGATATTCAGGTACGTAAGGTCGCCCTGGTCCGTGACGCTGCCCCAGGTGCCGGCGATGGTGCTGAGCCCTGCCGGGATCACGCCTGCCTCGACCGCGCGCTTGAAGGGCTTGCGCAAAAACGGCGAGAACATGTCGTCTTCCTTGCCCGAGGTCTGGATGTTCCACTCTCCGTTGCCGCGCCAGTCTCGGTAGCGCTGGGGGTCGGCTTTGACCTGCTCGAGGAATCTCTTCTTGTTCACACCAGCCATGGAGAACATCACCGAGGCTGCCATGAGCTGCTCGCGCGGCGCCTTGCGCACCGGGGCGCCCGCTCGCGCAGCCACATCCGCGTCCCCGGTCGCATCAATCACCCGCTCGGCCAGCAGTGCCTCGCGTCCCGATTTACTCTCGGTGACCACGCCGCGGATGAGACCGCTCTCGACGATCGGCGCCACGCACAGACGGTGCAGGAAAGGCGTAACGCCCGCCTCCCCCACCAGCACGTCCGCGACATACTTGAACATTTCGGCATCGAGCGCGTGGCTGTCCGATTGGGGCTCGGGTGTCGCGGCCCCCATCGCCTTGGCGCGCTGCTCGAACTCGATGCCGATGCCTTCGCTGTCGACCGTGCGCTCGTGGCGGTACCAGGCGAAGCCCTCGACCCCGACCTGGGTGATGTTGCCACCGAAACAGCCGTAGCGATCAATGAGCGCTGTGCGCGCACCCGCGCGGGCGGCGGCGAGCGCGGCCGCAAGCCCTCCGGGGCCGCTGCCCACCACCAGCACCTCGGTCTCGTGGATGACATCGACAGTTCGGGCGGGCTCCGGGATCTTCTTGTGCATACGGCAGCAATTCGTCTCTCAGATTAGGACCACCGATCGCAGCAGCCGCATTCAGGCGGCCGCGGCGTCCGCAAGCGCATCGTACAACGGCAGCGTCAGAAATTCCGTGAACTGCGGTGCGAGACTCAGCCGTTCGAAGACTTCCGCTGCCCGCGCGTACGTACCCCCGGCTGTGGCTTCGCCTACCGCCGACTCGACGCGCCGCAGCTCCTCGGGAACCAGGGAGCGAACGAGCGCCGCATCGATCTTGCGCCCGTCGTCGAGCACACCCTTGGGGCTTTGCACCCACTGCCAGACCTGTGCGCGCGCGATCTCCGCAGTGGCGGCGTCCTCCATCAGATTGTGTATTGGCACACAGCCGGTACCGGACAGCCAGCTGCCGATGTAATGGATCGCCACGTTGATATCGTTGCGCAGCCCGGCCTCCGTGATCGGCTGCTCGGGCTGGAAGTCGAGCAATTCCGCCGCGCAACTGCGTCCCTCCGGAATACGCTCGCGCTGGTGCGGGCGCTCGCCGAGCACCTTGACGAACTCCTCAAGCGCGAGCGGCACCAGCCCCGGATGGGCGACCCAACCTCCATCGAATCCGTCACGCGCATCGCGTGCCTTGTCATGACGCACTCCGGCGAGCGCACGCTCGTTGGCCTGCGGGTCGGATTTGATGGGGATCAATGCGCTCATCCCGCCGATCGCCGGTGCCGCCCGCCGGTGGCACGCTCTGACGAGCTCGAGCGCGTAGGCGCGCATGAACGGCGCCTCCATCGTCACCCGACCGCGGTCGGCCAGGCAGAAGTCGCGGCGCTTGCTGAATTTTTTTATGGCGCTAAAGATGTAGTCCCAGCGCCCGGCGTTGAGTCCCGCAGAGTGCTCGCGCAGCTCGAACAGGATCTCATCCATCTCGAACGCAGCCAGTACCGTCTCAATCAACACCGTCGCCTTGATGGTGCCGGGGGCAAGCCCGAGTGCGTTCTGGGCCGCAAGAAAGACCTCGTTCCACAGGCGAGCTTCCCGATGGCTCTCAAGCTTTGGCAGGTAGAAGTACGGGCCAGCCCCACGAGCAAGTTGCTCGCTCGCATTGTGAAAGAACGCCAGCGCGAAATCGAACAGCGAGCCGCTGACGGGTTGTCCATCGACGGTCACATGGCGCTCGAGGAGATGCCAGCCACGCGGCCGAATTTGCAGTGTCGCGACCGTCTCGTTCAGCCGGTAATGCTTCGCGCCGCTCTCGAAGGTGATCACGCGCCGGACCGCATCGCGCAAGTTGACCTGACCCTGCACCTGGTTGTGCCAGCTCGGGGTACTGGAGTCCTCGAAGTCCGCCATGTACGAGTCTGCACCCGAATTGAGCGCATTGATCATCATCTTGCGCTCGACCGGTCCGGTGATCTCGGTCCGCCGGCGCTCCAGGGCGGCCGGCAGCGGCGCGATGCGCCAGTCTGCCTCGCGAATGGCACGTGTCTCGGGCAGGAAATCCGGTGTCTCGCCGGCGTCGATGCGCGTCTGGCGCGCCGTCCGCGCCGCGAGCAGTTCGCGCCGTCGAGGCTCGAAGCGCCGATGCAGATCAGCGAGAAAGCTCAGCGCCTCATGCGTCAGGATCTCATTGAAGCGCGGCTCGAGCGTCGCCTCGATGCGCACGCCGCGCGGTAAGCCTAGTGTGTCCATTAACTGCGTACCCCCGATCAGTCGGCCTGCGCGCCTACGGGACGGTGAGGCGCAGCTCGATCCTACCGACGGGCCGGCCCGGAACGGTTGAACCGAGCCGACTGATGCGTGGCATTTCCGCGACACCCGGGCCACTCAGCGCCCCGGAGATGACGATGCGGCCCTAGAGCACGGGCTTTGCGGCCATCTCCAGGTGCAGCGCCTTGCCGGTATACGGATGCGCTCGCGCCACCTCCTCGTTCAGCTCCACACCCAACCCCGGTTCGCTCGGCGGGATGACGAAGCCCGCCTCCCAGCGGATCGGTCGACGCAGGATCTCGGCATGGAAGCCGTCCCACCGCTGGATGCCCTCGAGGATCAGGAAGTTCGGGCTGCAGGCGGCCAGATGGATGTTCGCTGCACCGACCACCGGCCCGCAATAGAGGTGCGGGGCGATCTGCACGTGACGCGCCTCAGCGAGCGCCGCAATCTTCTTGCCCTCGAGAATGCCCCCGGCCCTGCCGAGGTTCAACTGCAGAATCGCTGCGGCGCCGGTTTCGAGCAGCCGCGCAAACTCGTACTTGGTGGTCAGGCGCTCGCCGGTCGCGATCGGGATGCGTGTTCCGCGCGCGACCTTGGCCATCTCCTCGGGGGCATCCGGCGGCACCGGCTCCTCGAACCACAGTGGATCGTAGGGCTCGATCCGCCGCGCCAGGCGCAACGCCCCAGCGGCGGTCATCTGTCCATGCGTGCCGAGCAGCAGATCGGCGCGCGAACCGACCGCCCCGCGCAATTGCTTCATGAAGCGCTCTACCCGGTCCAACGCCTCGAGCGAGGGTTGCCTACCATCAAACGCGCTGTACGGTCCGAACGGATCGAACTTCACCGCCGTAAACCCCTGGGCCACGTACTCGGCGGCACGTTCGGCCGACAGATCCGGATCCATGTACACGTCGGTCCGGTCCGTGGGCTTGGGGTAGATGTACGTGTAGGTGCGCAGCCGCTCGTGCACCCGACCGCCGAGCAGCTTGTAAACCGGCTGGCCGGCGGCTTTGCCGACGATGTCCCAACAGGCCATCTCAAGCGCGCTCAGCACCCCGACCAGCGAGGGATCGGGGCGCTGCGTGAAGCCCGCCGAATAGACCCGGCGCCAGATACTCTCGATATCGTGCGGCTCTTCGCCCTCGAGATAGCGGGCGAACACGTCCTCGATCATACGGGCGACCAGATGCGGATCGTACGGCACACCGTAGGCCTCGCCGACACCGCGCACGCCATCCGACGTGGTCAGCACACAGAAGATGAAATACTGGCCGCCGAAATGCGGCGGGGGATTGTCGACCACGAAGGTCTGAATGTCGCGCAGTCGCATCCGCTCTCCTCTAGGCACGCACTCGCGCGCCGCTCGGGTCGTATGGGGGCACCGCAAGCCGCTCGGCCGCACGGCGCTCGCCGAGAATCTCGATCGTGAAACTGGCGTCGGCCTCACGCACCGCCGCCTCGACGTAGCCCAGGGCGAGCGAACGACCCACGCGGTGGCCGTAGGCACCGGAAGTCACCCAGCCGACGACCCGGTCCTGGTGCCAGATCGGCTCATCGCCGGCCGCGTCGCAGTCGGCCGTCTGGAGCGCGAAGGTCGTCAGATAGCGCTCGCCGCCCTGTTCGCGCTCGGCGAGCGCGGCAGCCCGTCCGACGAACTCGTCCTTGCTGAAGTCGACGAAGCGGCCGAGACCGGCCTCGTGCGCGCCGTAGATGGGCCGGAACTCGCGCGACCAGTTGCCGTAGCTCTTCTCGATGCGCATGGAGTTGAGCGCGCGCGCCCCGAACCGGCGGATGCCGTGTGACGCACCGGCCTCGAGCAACAGGTCGTACAGCGCGCGTTGATATTCGGGGCTGACCCAGATCTCGTAACCGAGCTCTCCGGTGAACGAGATCCGCCCAACGAGCGCCGGAATCATCCCGACATCGAGGCGGCGGAATGACAGGAACGGGAAGGCCGCGTTGGACAGATCCTCGCTCACCAGGCTCTGCAGCACTGCGCGCGAGGCGGGGCCGGCGATCGCCAGACCCGGATATTCCATCGTGCAGGGCCGCACGCTGACCCCCGGGGCCGGCAGGTGCCGCTCGAACCAGCGCAGGTAGTAACGCTCGGCCGCATAAGTGCACACCAGCAGCACCCGGTCGGGAGCCATGCGACACAGTGTGAAATCACCGATCAGTCGGCCGCGCTCGTTCAGCATCGGCGCGAGTGCGATGCGACCGACCGGCGGTACCCGGCTCGCCATCACGCGTCCGAGCCACTCGGCCGCACCCGGTCCGCTGACCTCGATCTTGCCGTAGTTGGACGTCTCGATCAGCCCGACCGACTCGGCTACGGCGCGACACTCGCGCGCCACGTGCTCATGAGCAATGGAACGGCGGAAAGTGACTGGCTCGTCCGTCTCGGCCGCGCCCGGCGCGAACCACAGCGGATGCTCGAGGCCGCAGTACTCACCGAACACGGCGTGGGCTGCGGCCAGCCGTTCGTAGATCGCCGTCGTGCGCAGGGGCCGCGCCGCCGGCAACTCCTCGTTCGGAAAGCGGATCCGGAAGCGGCGCGAATAGTTCTCGCGAACCTTGGCATTGGTGTAGGCGAGCGTCGCCCAGTCTCCGTAGCGCGCCACGTCCATCGCCCAGACGTCCGAGCCCGGATCGCCATCGACCATCCACTGCGCCAACGCGAGGCCGACGCCCCCGCCCTGACTGAACCCCGCCATGACCCCGCAGGCGACCCAGAAATTCGTGAGTCCGCGGACCGGACCGATCAGCGGATTGCCGTCGGGCGCAAAGGTGAACGGACCATTGACCACTTTGCGGATGCCGACCTCGGCGAGCGCCGGGAAATGCTCGAAGGCCACCTGCAGACTCGGGGCGATGCGCTCCAAGTCATTCGGCAGCAGGCTCTGCGCGAAGTCCCAGGGAGTGCTCCGCGCCGACCAGGGCACGCCGGCCCGCTCGTACGTGCCGAGCAGCATGCCGCGCCGCTCCTCGCGCAGATAGATCTCCCCTTCGAAATCGATGCAGTGCAGTTGCTCCGGCAGGCCGGCGATCTGCGGCACCTCCTCGGTGATCAGATACTGGTGCTCCATGGCGAGAATCGGTAGCTCGAGCCCGACCATGCGACCGACCTCGCGCGCCCACAGGCCGCCGGCATTGACCACGTGTTCCGCATGCACGTTGCCCTGATCCGTGATGACGTCCCAGCTGCCGTCGACGCGAGCCTTCAGATCGACCACACGCGTGTGCCGCACGACCTCGGCACCGGCAATCTGGGCGGACTTCGCGTAGGCATGCGTGACCCCATATGGATCGACGTGCCCTTCGACCGGGTCGTACAGCGCGCCGAGGAAATGGCGCTTATCGAGCAGCGGGAAGCGCTCGGCCGCCTCGTCCACGCTGAGCAGCTGCAGATCCATGCCTAGGTAGCGGCCGCGGGCCTGCGCCATCTTCAGCCAGTCCAGTCGCTCGCGCGTGCCTGCCAGCATGATGCCGCCGGTCAGGTGCACGCCGCAGGACTGGCCGGAGATGCGTTCCAGCTCGCGATACAGATTGATGGTGTACTGCTGCAGGCGAGCGACGTTCGGATCGCCGTTGACCGTGTGCATCCCCCCGGCGGCGTGCCAGGTCGAGCCGCACGTGAGCTCGTCGCGTTCGATCAGCAGCACGTCGCGCCAGCCCGCCTTGGTGAGGTGGTACAGCACACTCGCCCCGACGACCCCGCCACCGATCACCACGACTCTCGCGCTGCTCCTCATGGACCGGAAACCTCCAATTTGTCCCACTCACCGTCTTTCGAGACCGCCAGCTGCAGATTCGGCTGCGCAACCCGCTCTTGGCCAAATCGCTCGATCAGCCATGAGCGGAACAGCGCGATGGCCGTGTCGGACAGACCCTCAGGATGCGTCACGAGGTAGTAGCCATAACCGTTGTCGAGCTCCTCGGCAAAGGGGCTCACGAGTCTGCCGGTGCGCATCTCCTCCGCGAACAACCGCGGATCGACGAGCGAGATGCCCTGCCCACTCAAGGCGTACTGCGCCGCAAGCACCGCCGTATCGAAGACCAGTCCTCGCTCGACGTTGAGCGCCCCGAGACCGTTGTGCCGCGCGAACTGCGCCCAGGCCTCGTGCCGCGGCGCCCCGTCAATGCGTACGTGCACGATCTCGTTGTCCTCAATGAACTCGACCAGCCCTTTACCCTGGTGTCGCTCGGCAATCTGCGGATGACACAGGATGCGCAGCCGCACCGGCCAGAGCAGGTCTGCGACCAGATCGGTCACCGACGGACGCGAGTAAACCACCGCCACATCGACGTCACCGAGCGGCGGCCCAACCGCCGAGGGGCTGACCAGATCAATGTCCACCTCGGTGCTGGTGCCGCGGAAATCCCGCAGGATCGGCACGGCCAGCTGCACCGCGAAGCTCGGCGGCATCTGCACGCGCAGGCTGCGCTGCGCCGGGGCCCCCTCGTTGCGGATGTCGTCGATGGCATATTCCAGCCGGTCAAACGACTTCGCCACCGCCGGCAACAGGTGCTGGCCGGCCTTGGTGAGCGTAAGGGCATGGGGTCGGCGCTCAAAAAGCTGCACCCCGATCAGACGCTCGAGCGCAATGACGTGGCGCGAGAGCGCACTTTGCGAAATCAGCAGCGCATGGGCTGCGGCTGTGAAGCTACCGTGCTTGGCGACGCCCTCGAAGGCGCGCAGCGCGTTCAACGGCAGCCAGCGTCGATCGATCGGTCGTTTCATGGCTTTCCCGTCCCTCCCCGGCCGCTCGGTCCGCGAACCGATTCACGGCGACGGAAGTGTTGAAATACTAGCCGGACGCATGGCCGCCGCGCAGGCAAATAGCATGCCTTTTTTCGATGCGGGTAGCCAATTTGTCGCCCCCGCGCAGCCGAATCGTGCGCCGCGGCGATCCTCGCCGGCGGGACCGTCTCGATCGCAACCAAAGAATGAAGGGCGCCGCGCATGACGCGGCGCCCTTCATGGACTGCCCGAAATCAGCGTTTAGTTCTCGTGCTTGGAGAACTCGTAGCTGAAGGTCAACTCGATCGTACGCGGCCGCATCGGCACCTCCGTGAGGATGAACTGACGGCTCGAGGTGAACAGGCTCTTGTTCACGTCGGTCAGGTTTGTGCCGATCAGCGACACCGTCCAGTCGCCCTTGGAGATGCCGGCTTGCGCATCATAGGTCGTCCAGCCCGGCTGGTTATACGCCTCCACGTGGCCGGAAGCCGACTGCGAGTGCGCGCGATGCTGGAAGCCCGCCTCCACGTATGGCGTGTAGGCGCCGATCCGCCAATCGTAGCGGGCCCGCAGGTTCGCCTGGAAGGGCGGCGAATTGGCGAGCGGCGAGCCCGGTGCGCCGTACACATCGGCCAGCGGCGTCGCCACGCCACCGACGTAGTAGGTGGTGATCGGCTTGCCGAAGTTGGGGCTGCCCTGGATGTTGTCGATCAGCGCCGGGGAGTTGACCAGCTCGCCGCTGTTCCAGGAAGCCGAGCCGTTCAGCGTCAGCCCGGCGATCGGACGCGCCGCAATCTGAATCTCCGTGCCGCGCACCCGGTAATCCGGCCCGTTGGTCCCGAAAGTCAGGTTGCCGAGGCCGCACTGCGGGCAGAAGAAGCCGACCTGCACGTTGCTCCAGTTCTCCTGGTACACCGACCCGTCGATCTCCAGCCGATCACCCCACCACAGCGTCTTGTAACCAAGCTCATTGTTTGTGAGGTTGTCGGACTGATAAGTCAGCGGCGTGGCGTATTGCGGATTACCCTGGGCATCCGGCAGATGCTTCGAGCTGCCGCGGTTGAAGCCGCCCGGCCGGAATCCCTGCGAGTACGTGTAGTACACCATGACATTCGGCGTGATATGCCAGGTCAGGTTGGCACGGCCCCGCTTGCCGGTCTCGACGAACGAGTTCACCGGTTCCTGCTTCGGGTTGCTGAAGTTCGTGCCGTAAGGCGTGAGACACGGCCCGAAGTATGTGGTCGTCGTGAACTGCTTGCAGCCGAAGCTTCCGACATCGCCTCCCACCTCATGGTTGTACATGTCGAAGTAACGCACACCACCGGTAATCGTCAGCTTGTGGGGAATGATGTCGAAGCTGGCCGAAATGTACGCCGCCTTCTGAATGAACGTGCGCTGGAAGTCATCAAAGAAGCCCACGCTCGAATTGCGCACGCCGGTCTGGTTAGCCGGCGCGCCCGGCCAGGGTTGGACCGGAAGGAAGCAGTTGCTCGTCGCACCGGTCGGCGAGCAGTCCGGCACGCTCTTGTACAGCCACTCGGTGTTGTCGTAGACCTTGTAATCTTCATAGAACAGGCCCGCCACACCGCGCAACCGCCAGTCCTCCGGGGTGCTGACGCGCAACTCCTGCGACAAATGCGTGTTGCGCTCCGTGTCGCTCCAGATGGAACTCGGCGAGTAGCAGGTCGCATTGGCGTTACCGCTCGTCGAGCTGTAAGACACGCCCGTGCACTGGTAGTAGTAACCGTAGCGGCCGCGCGCGTAGTTCGTGTAATCCTGCACCTGCTCGACGCTGCGATCGAGATACGCGCCCGAGTAGACCAGGTTCATGTCCCCGATCTTGCCGTGCACGTCGAGCTCGGTGTTCTCGAACTTGTCCTTGTCGTAGGAGGGGTTGAACAGGTTGACCGAGTACGCCGGCAGCGGCTGACCACCGACCGGCACGCCGGCCGACGTGAGGCCCGCGCCCTGGCTGCCGTTGGGCATTTCGTAGAACACGCCCTGGGCGTTCATGTTCTGGAACATCTGGCTGAGCAGCACGTTCCAGTTGTCGTTGATCTTGTAGAAGAGCTCGCCACGGATGCCCTGGTAGGTCACCGGGTTAATGTGATTGCCGGCGATCTGATAGTTGTTGATCGACGCGCTGTTGGTGGGCACCACGCCGCCATTGGAATCGACCAGTCCGAGATCGGTCGGTCCACGCGAGAAGGTGGCCGGCAGGTTGTTGATGTAGCCGCCGCGGTTATCGGTAAACACCACGATGCGAGCAGCCAGCTTGTGCTTGATCAGCGGCAGGTTGAACGTCGCGTTGGCATTGGTATTCGGATCGCCGTGCGCGGTGATGCCGTAACCGGCGTTGACGTTCACCTCCAGGCGGTCGAGCTGCGGCTTGTTGGTGATGTAGCGCACCACACCGGCCTGCGCACCGGCGCCGAATAGCGTACCCTGCGGGCCCTCGAGAATCTCGATGCGCTGCAGGTCGACGGCGTAGATGTCCAGGTTGCGTCCCGGCAGCATCGCCGACTGGTTGTCGAGGTAGACCGCGACGTTCGGAAAGCCGCCGACTGAGCCCTGGCCCTGGGTGCCGAGCACTCCTGTCGACAATCCGCGCATGAACACCACGCCCTGGCCGGGCCCCATGGTGCCGGTGGTGACATTAGGCAGGTACTTCACGTAGTCATCGAACGTATGCACATCCAGGTGCTGGAGTGTCTTACCGGTCATCGCCTCCATGGTGATCGGCACGTCCTGGATGTTCTGCGCCACACGTTGCGCCGTGACAACAACCTGCCCCAGCTGCACTTGACCTGCTGCCGAAGCACTCGTGGTACTCACCGCCGGGGCGGCGGCGAGTACCGCATGGGCTGCCGACGCGCTGAGAATCGCGGCAACGGTCCGTGAGACGTTGTGATTGAATTTCATTGAGATACCTCTGCAGGCGAAAATTCTAGAATTTGCTGCCCCCCGCGACGGCCCTGACCCCACAGGAACCGCGCCCGGCAGATGGATTCGACCCGACCCACCCATCGTTGCGCATTTGAGCGCGCACGACTTGTGAGAGCGCGACACCATGTTGCGCCATTGCGACAGACGAATTCAAGCATTTCGGTCCATAAGGCCGGTCGAAAATTTTGCTGGCGGCAGCAAAAAAAATCATAACGGCTGGCGACGGGGCTTCGTATCCTGCCCTATTGGGGGGCGCGATACGGGCGCTGCGCGGCCGGACAGACATGAACGAATACGACTACGTCATCGTCGGAGCAGGCTCGGCCGGCTGCGTGCTCGCCCGGCGATTGAGCGAGGGAGGCCACCACAGCGTGCTGCTGATCGAGGCCGGCCGCTCGGACGCCAGCCCGTGGATCAGCGTACCAGTCGGCTACGCCCTCACCTTCCGGGATCCGCGGTTCAATTGGATGTATCAGGCCGAACCCGACCCGGGCCTCGACGGCCGCACGGCCCATTGGCCGCGCGGCAAGGTCCTCGGCGGCTCGAGCGCGATCAACGCGATGGTGTTCGCGCGCGGGCAGCCCGGCGATTACGACGACTGGCGCGCCGCCGGGAACCCGGGCTGGGGCTGGCCGGATGTGCTGCCGTATTTCAGGAAGCTCGAGGATCATGCGCTCGGTGCCTCGGCGTACCACGGCACGGGCGGTCCGGTGCACGTACACGCACCGGTCAGCGAGGTCCATCCGCTCTGCTCGGCATTCATCGCCGCCTGCGGGGAGATCGGCATCCCGCGCACCGCAGACTTCAACGGTGCGCAGCCGGAAGGCGCAGGGCTCTGGCAAGTCAATATCCGCAACGGAGTACGCGAGTCGAGCGCGCGCGCCTATCTTCGCCCGGTGCGCGGCCGCGCAAACCTCAGCGTGGTCCTGCACGCACACGTACTACGAGTAAACTTCGCCGCCACCCGTGCCACGGGCGTTGAATTCCTGCGCGGCGGGGCGCTGCAGCGCGTCAGCGCGCGCCGCGAAGTGATCCTCTCCGCCGGAGCGATCGGCTCGCCGCAACTGCTCGAACTTTCTGGTGTCGGCGATCCGCAGCGGCTCGGCGCCCTGGGCATTCCGGTCGTGCTCGGCGCCAGCGCGGTCGGCGAGTCGCTGCAGGACCACGTGTGCGTTTCTTATTTCTACCGCTCCAAGGTCCCGACCCTGAACGACGAGCTCGGTCCGCTGAGCGGAAAAATCAAAGCGACGCTGCGCTATGCGCTGCGGCGCGACGGTCCGCTCGCGATGAGCGTGAACCAGGCCGGCGCCTTCCTGCGCAGTCGCGCCGAGCTCGCCCGACCCAATCTGCACATTTACTTCAATCCGGCCAGCTACAGCACCGGCACCGGGGAAAGCCATCGGCTGATGAGCCCCGATCCGTTCCCGGGCTTTCTGATGTCGTTCAACACCTGCCGGCCGACCAGCCGCGGCAGCATTCACATCCGCAGCGCAGAGGCCCGGGAGCGGCCGGCGATCCAACCGAACAGCATCGCGACCCCCGAGGACATCGCCGATGTCTACGAGGGCGCACGCGTGCTGCGCGCACTCGCGGGCGCCTCGCCACTCGCGCGCGTGATTGAAGCGGAACGATCTCCGGGTCCGGCTGTCAGCACCGATGCGCAGGTACTGGCAGACTTCCGCGCTCGAGGCGGGTCGGTGTTTCACGCATGTGGCACTTGCGCGATGGGGCCGGATCCGCGACGCTCCGTGGTCGATGCCCGGCTGCGGGTGCACGGGGCGGGGGGATTGCGTGTGGTCGATGCGTCGGTGTTCCCGAACGTGACCTCGGCCAACACCAATGCGCCGGTCATGATGCTGGCCGAAAAGGCCGCCGATTTGATTCTCGAAGACGCGCGCACCGGCGCGTGACAGCCCAGGCCAGCAGGTAGAGCGTGAGCGAGAGCAGTCCCGACGCCAGCAACGAGCCGCTGATCAATGTGCCCGGCGCAGACGCGGCGAGCGCCGGGTATTCGCTGGTGCAGCGTTGGTACGTGGCGATCATGATGTGCCTGGTCTACACGCTGAGCATCACCGATCGCTACTCCATCTCCACCGTACTCGAGCCGATCCGCCACTCGCTGCATCTCTCTGACGCCAATGTCGCGTTCCTCACCGGGGTGTCGCTGGCGCTGTTTTACGTCGCCTTCGGCTTTCCACTGTCCTGGCTGATCGACCGCTACAGCCGCCGCAACATCATCAGTATCTCGCTCATTGCCTGGTCGGTGCTCACGACCGCGACCGGACTGGCGCGCAGCTACGGCCAGCTGCTCGCGGCCCGCATCGGGGTCGGCGTCGGAGAGGCCGGCGGCACGCCGGGCAGCAATTCGCTGCTGTCGGATTACTTCCCTGCGGCCCGCCGCCCGATGGCCTTGCAGGTCTTCGCCCTCGGCGCTCCGATCGGCGCCTGGCTCGGCTCGCAGATCGCCGGTGCGCTCGCGTATCACCTGGGCTGGCGGGCGATGTTCCTCGTGCTCGGGATCCCGGGGCTCATCGCCGGCGCGCTGATCTTCTTCACCATCCGCGAGCCGCGCCGCGGTCGGTTGGACGCGACGCACCTCGACGCTCCTGCCCCGCCGATCCACGAGACCCTGCGCTTTCTGTGGCGGCAGCGCTCCGCGGTGCACGTGATGGCCGCCGGCGCGGTGGTGGCGCTGTGGGGCTGGGGACTGATGTGGTGGACGCCCACCTTTCTGATGCGCGCCTACGGCCTTAACGTCGGACAGGCCGGCGCAATCCTCGGACCGGTGCATCTGATCGGTGGCAGTGTGGCGATGGTCGGCAGCACCTGGCTGCTCTCGCGGCCGCATCTGGCAGACTCGCGCCGCATCGTGCGTCTGCTCGGCGGCTACGTCGCCGTGGCGACACTGGTCACGGGATTCATGTACTCGACGCACTCCCTGACCGTGTTCCGCTGGCTGCTGTGGCTGTACGTGCCGGCCCTCTACGTCTACATCGGCGCCAGCTTTGGGATCCTGAACAATCTGGCCCAGCCGCGCATGCGTGCCGTGTACTGCGCCACGACGTTGTTCGTCGCCAACGTGGCCAACCTGGTCATCGCGCCCGAAGCGGTCGGCATGCTGAGCGACTGGTTCGCGCCGCATCATCACCCGGACGCGCACTCGCTGCGTCTGGCAATGCTCTGTCTGGTGCCGACCGGTCTGTGGGCCACCTGGCACTTCTTCCGCGCTGCGCGCTTCCTGCCCGAAGATGAGCGCCGCGCGGCGAGCGTGCCCGGGCACGCATGAGGCGCCGCGTTGCCTCAGGTCACCGGGGGAGCGCCGCCCTGCTCGGTGCGCCGGGCGATGAACTCATCAATCCGCTCGGCGCAGTCCACCGCCGCCGGGGGCGGGGTGAATTCCGCGAGCACCTGCCGCCATTTCGCACAGGCCCGCTCGGTCGCGCTCAGCGAGCCGTTCTCGCTCCAGGTGCCGAAGTTCGCCACATCGGCGATGAGCGGCTCGTAGAACGCCGTGCGGTAGCGCGCCATGGTGTGCGCGGCTGCAAAGAAGTGTCCGCCCGGGGCCACCTCGGCGATGGCCTCGTAGCCGATGGCATCGGCGCTTGCGTCCGGGGGTGCGCACAGCTCGGCAAACATCTGCAGCATCTCGACGTCCGCGATGCACTTCTCATAGGAATTGGTCAGGCCGCCCTCGAGCCAGCCGGCCGCGTGCACGCACACGGTGGCGCCCGCGAGCACGCTCGCCCAGAGGGAGAATTGCGTTTCCCAGGCAGCCTGCGCGTCGACCACGTTGGCCGCCGTACCCGCCCCCGCGCGCCACGGCAGCCCGATGTGACGTGCCAGCTGACCGGCACCGAGCGTCGCCTGCAGATGCGCCGGGGTACCGAATGCTGGCGAACCGGACTTCATGTCAACGTTCGAGAGAAAGCTCCCGTAGAGCACCGGCGCGCCGGGATGGGCCAGCTGCGCGAGCGTGATTCCGGCCAGCGCTTCGGCATGCTGCAACGTGAGCGCTCCGGCGATGGTGATCGGAGCCATCGCACCGGCCAGACAGAACGGCGTGATGATCGTCAGCTGCCCGTTGCGGGCGAAGTCGATGATCCCCTGCGCCATCGAAATGTCGAGCGTCCGCGGGGAATTGCTGTTGATGATGGTGTACACGTGCACGCCGCTGCGGAAGTCGTGCTCCGACAGCCCGCGCGCCAGGCGGATCATCGCGAATCCGTCCTCGGTCTGCGCCGTGCCGCGCGCCGACAGTTGCGGCATCTTGTCCGAGAGCGTCAGCTGCAGGCGCGTGGTCGCGTAGTGGCGCACGTGCACCGGGACATCCTGCGGCTCGACGTGGTTGCCGAGCACGTGCAGTACGTCGAAGTGCTGCGAGATCTTGGTCAGATCCGTCAGGTCGGCGAGCGAGCCGGGACGCCGGCCGCGCTCCAGGTCCGCAGCGTTGGGGCAGCTCGATCCACCGATGAACACCAGCGAGCCGGGGGAGAACTGCACCGAGCGGCTCGGATCGGCACCAAAGCCCTGAATGCTGCGCGGGCAGCCGGCGAGCGCCGCCTCGATGATCTCCCGGCCGATGCGCACCAGCTGAGTCTCGTCATCGACCTGTGCGCCAGCCTGCCGATACAATGCGCGCGCCTCGGGCAATAGCACCTTGATGCCGAGCGTCTCATTCACCCGGAGCGCCTGCTCGTGCATGGCAGCGACCGCGTCGGCAGAAAAGACGGCCTGGGGTTCGAAGGGATTGCGCAGTTGCCGATAGGCCGCAGCACGCGCGGCGGGCACCCGGGCGGCGCTCTGGCCGGGATGGCGTCGATTCTGCCTCATGAATGACCGTCAGCTCGGAGATGGAAAGCTCAATATACAGGTGGCCCACTCGATCGTGTCCAGGGGGGCAATTCATAAAACTCATGGCGCTATCGCGACATCGGATACGAGCCGTCTTTGCGGGTCGGCCGCCGCGCGGTAGCATGGCGTTGCTGTCGATCAACCCCCTCCTTCCCACCGGCACTCTTAACCGGCCCGCCTCGGCGATGCACTCCACGCCCTGTCCAACCGCCTCGTACCGCACAGATCGGCGCTGAGCATCCACGATGGGACCTACATCCGAAAGCAGCACGGTCCGGTCGAATTCGACCGCGGTCGTTGCATCGAGCTGGCAGCTGCTGCTCGGCATGGGCATTCTCATGCTGGGCGCAGGACTGCAGAGCACGGAAGTCAGCCTGCGGGCGACGCTCGAGGGCTTCACGCCCGCCGTGACCGGCATCGTGATGTCCTGCTACTACCTGGGCTACCTGGCCGGCACGAGCGCTGCGCCGTACCTGGTGCGCAGGGTCGGACACATCCGCGTCTTCGCCGCCATGGCCGCGATCGCCTCGGCGACGATCCTGCTGCAGGGCATCTTCGTCCAAGCGATCAGCTGGGCGCTGCTGCGCGGGATCTCCGGCCTGTGCTTCGCAGCGATCTACGTGGTCGCCGAGAGCTGGCTGAACGACCGCTCGAGCCGCGCCACGCGCGGCACGCTGCTCGCGATCTACATGGTCGTGCTGTACATCGGCCTCGGCGGCGCTCAGTTCTTACTCATCCCGGCCGATCCGCGCACCACCACCCCGTTCATGCTCGCCGCGGTGATGATTTCCCTCGCGATGGTGCCGATCGTGCTGGCCGCGCATCGCGCGCCGGAAATAGCGCTACCGCGTAAGGTCAGCTACCGCGAGCTCTACCGCGACTCCCCGCTCGGGGTCGTCGGGGTAACGGTGGCCGGCATGGTCACCTCGAGCGTCTATTCGATGGGTCCGGTCTACGCGCAGCGCAGCGGTCTAGCCACGACCGGCGTCGCGACCTTCATGGGGATCAGCATTCTGGCCGCAGTCATCGGACAGTACCCGATCGGCCGGCTCTCAGACCGCGTCGACCGTCGCACCATCATGGCATGGGTTTCGAGCGTCGCCAGCGGCAGCGCCGTGCTCCTGGTCGTTTTCCTGCGGATGCCGCGGCTGATCTTCTTCCCCCTCACGGCCCTATTCTCCTCGATGGCCTTCACCCTCTACTCCCTCAGCGTGTCGCACGTGAACGACCAGATCGAGCCGCAGCAGATGGTCGCCGCCAGTGGCGCGCTGCTGCGCCTGAACGGCCTCGGCGCGGCGGTGAGCCCAGTGCTCCTCGGCGCGCTCATCGGGCAGTTCGGTCCGCCGGCATATTTCGGCACGCTCGCCGCCCTGACCCTCGGCCTGACGATTTTCGACCTGTGGCGCAAGCGGCGCAGCGAGCCCGTTCCGGCCGACCTGAAGGGTACTTTCATTGCCGCCGGACCGCAGGGCGCAGCGACGCAGATCGCCGCAGCGCCGGATGCAGAGTCCAGGACCTCACGTGGCGTGCCTGCGCCGCGGAGCTCGTCACGATGACGTACGATGACAGGCCCGATGTCGCCTTTGGGCACGTCGCCGTCGGAATTCCACTAGCCCATTGACACCGGTTCATTACCCTCTCAACAGATAGTGCCTACTGGGGGCCAGCATGACAGACGACAGCGATTTCAATCTTCGGGACCTGAACGATCAGGAGCTGACCGAGCAGGTGCACGACGACCTGTACAACGGGCTGCGCGAGGAGGTGGTGGAGGCGACGCAGATCTTTCTGGGGC
>JAKBBE010000167.1 GCA_021826035.1 Pseudomonadota bacterium
TTCTCGGACGGGAAATGGGCCTGGAGCTCGAGCTGTCCGACGTGCGGGTCGAGTCGCTGGTCCCGGCGGGGCTCGAGCGCGGCTCGATCGAGGAATTCATGACGCGCCTGCCGCGCTCGGATGCGGCGATGCGCGAGCGGTTCGAGGCCGCCAGGGACAAAGGCCGCGTGCTGCGCTACGTCGGACGCCTCGGTTCCGACGGTCAGGCGAGCGTGGGGCTGGTCGAGTTCGAGGCCAATCATGCCTTCGCCAACATCGCACTTACCGACAACGTGGTGCGCTTCGCCACGCGCCGCTACTGCGACAATCCGCTCATCGTGCAGGGTCCGGGCGCCGGTCCCGAGGTGACCGCCGGCGGGGTGTTCGCCGACCTGCTGCGTCTTTCGGCATACCTCGGAGCGCAGCTGTGAGTGCGGCGCAGTGGGCCACGGCGTTCGCGCCGGCATCGGTCGGCAACGTCGCGATCGGTTTCGACATTCTTGGGTTCGCCGTCGATGCGCTCGGGGATCGCGTCACCGTGAGCCGCAGCGAACGGCCCGGGGTCACGATCAGCGCGGTGAGTGGGATCGCCGGGGAGTTGCCGACCGACCCGGCGCAGAATACCGCCGGCCGTGCGCTGCAGGCACTGCATGCGACGCTGGCACCGAGTTTCGGGTTCGAGATGCGCATCGAGAAGGGTATCCCGCTCGGCTCCGGCCTCGGCGGCTCGGCCGCCTCGGCGGTCGGCGCGGTGGTCGCGGCCAACGCGCTGCTCGAGCAACCGTACGAGCCGATCGAGCTGCTGAAGTTCGCCATGCAGGGCGAGGCGGTGGCCAGTGGATCGCTGCACGTGGACAACATCTCGCCGTCGCTCTTCGGCGGTCTGGTGCTCACCGTCGGCATCGATCACCCGCGGGTCAAGCGCATCCCGGTGCCCCCGGGCGTGTGCGCGGTACTGATCCATCCGCATATGTTTCTCGCCACGCGTCAGGCTCGCGCCATCCTCAAGCGCGACGTGCCGCTGGCGGATTTCGTCTGGCAGACGGCGAACCTCGCCGGGTTCATCTCCGGCTGCTACACAGATGATCTGGACATGATCCGCGCGTCGTTCGAGGATGTCGTCATCGAGCCGCAGCGCCAGGCGCTGATCCCGGGCTTTGCGGCCGTACGCGCCGCGGCGCTGGCGGCCGGCGCGCTCGGATGCTCGATCTCCGGCGCCGGGCCGACGCTGTTTGCCTGGGCACTCGAGACGCAGGCACAGGCCGTGCTCGCGGCGATGCGAGCCCCGCTCGTGGCCACCGGTGCGCAGGTCGATGAATGGATCGTCGATCTGCACCGCGAGGGTGCGCGTGTGGTGGCGAGCGGTTGACGGATCGGACGAGGCGATGGGGAGTATGCGGTTTCACAGTACCCGCGATCTGCGACTGACCGCCGGATTCGGCGCAGCGCTCGAACAGGGCCTGGCCCCGGATGGTGGCCTGTATGTGCCTGAAACGTGGCCCGAGATCGATGCCGCGGCGCTGCGCACGGCGCACGGGCTGGCGGACCTCGCCGGGCGGTTGATCGGACCGTTCGCGGCCGCCGATGCGCTCGGGACCGAACTGGGGCAGATCTGCACCGAGGCGTTCAACTTTCCGGCCCCCGTGGTGCCGATCGAGGGCGATCAGCTCGGGGTGCTCGAGCTGTTTCATGGGCCGACGGCGGCGTTCAAGGACTTCGGTGCGCGCTTTTTGGCGGCGTGCCTGACGCGTCTGCGTGCCGGGGCGGAGCGGCCGCTGACCATCCTCGTGGCGACCTCCGGGGACACCGGCGGGGCGGTTGCCGCGGCGTTTCACGGCCGGCCGGGCGTCGAAGTCGTCGTGCTCTTTCCGCGCGGTCTGGTGTCCCCGACGCAGCAGCAGCAGCTGACGTGCTGGGGTGGCAACGTGCGCTCCTTCGCGGTGCGCGGAACATTCGATGACTGCCAGCGCCTGGTGAAGCAGGCGTTTCTCGACGAGCCGTTGCGCGCCGCGCGCGCGCTGTCTTCGGCCAACAGCATCAACCTCGGGCGCCTGCTGCCGCAGGCAGTGTATTACGCGGCGAGCAGCCTCGCGCTCGCCGGGCCGGGCGGGGAGCCGGTCTCCTACGTCATTCCGAGCGGCAACCTCGGGAATGCGGTGGCGTGCATCTGGGCGCGGCGGCTCGGTCTGCCGATCGGCGAGGTGGTCCTGGCGCACAACGCCAACCGGACGGTGCCGGATTTTCTCACCGACGGACACTGGCAACCGCGCCCGAGCGTCGCGACGCTGGCCTCGGCGATGGATGTCGGCAATCCGAGCAACATGGAGCGCCTGCGGTCGCTGTACCCGCAGCTTCAGGCGCTGCGCGGCGCGGTGAGCGCCTGCTCGGTCGATGACGAGGCGATCCGCGCGCGCATCGCCGCGGACTACCGCCGCCTCGGGCGGATCTGGTGTCCGCACACGGCCGTGGCGGCCGAGGCCTATGCGCGGCTGCCCGAGGCGCGCCGGCGCGCCGGACGCTGGGTGCTGGTGGGCACGGCCCATCCGGCGAAATTCCGCGAAATCATCGCACCGTTGATCGGACGGGACGTGCCACTGCCGCCGGCCCTCGCCGAGCTGTTCGCCCGTCCGAGCGTGTTCGAGGAAATCGACGCCGATCTGGCCTCGCTGCGCTCGGCCTTGGCGGGCGAGTCGATCTAGCATGGAACCGATGGGATCGACACTGCATCAGCCCTGGGTGCCGTGGGTGCTGCTCGGGCTCACCGCGGCGCTGATCATCGCGGTGGTCTGGGTGGTGCGCTGGTATCGGCGCCGCCGGGCGCGCCGCGCACTGCAGTCGGCCGTCGCCGCGGCGGGCCTGGAGCATTTGATCGACATGGCCGTCCCCGATGGGATGGGCGGCAGCTACCACGTCGACTTCTTGCTGCTCAGCGTGCACGGCATCCTCGTCATCGACGTCCGTCAGGTACAAGGCAACATCTTCGGCGGCGATCAGATGGCCGAATGGACCGTGATGGACGGGCCGCAACGCTTCACCTTCGTCAATCCGCAAAGCGGGCTGTATGACCGCATCGCCGCGGTGAAGGCGATCGTCGGGGAAGTGCCGATCGAGGGTCGGGTGGTGTTCACCCGCGAAGGCCGATTCCCGAAAGGTCTGCCGAAGTGGACCGTCATGCTCGATGAGCTCGGCGCGGCGTTTCCGCCGTTCGAGGCGGATGTCGCCGAGGCGATGGCCACACACTACCGCGAAGCCTGGGAGCGACTGCGCGCCGCGGTGCGCCCGAGCACCATCCCGCACATGCGCTGAGGCGGCGGCGGTCGCGCTCAGCGGCGCCGGGCCTGCGCGTGCTCGGCGAGCACGATCGAGACGCAGGCGGTGAGCTTCTCCGCATAATCCACGTGCAGGAACTCATTCGGTCCGTGCGCATTGGCGTGCGGACCGAGCACCCCGGTGATGAAGAACTGGGTGCTCGGGAAGCGCTCCCCGAGCATGGCCATGAAGGGGATGGTGCCGCCGCATCCGATGTGAACCGCACCGCGGCCGTAGATCTGCTGCGAGGCGGCATCGATCGATTTCTCGAGCCAGGGTGCGAACGACGGTGCGTTCCAGCCGGAGGTCGGCGTGCCCGGTGTGAAGCGCACCTGTGCGCCGTACGGCGGTTCGTGCTCCAGCACGTCCTTGACTGCACGCGCGGCGCGCAGCGGCTCGCAGGTCGGCGGCAGGCGCAGCGAGAGCTTCAGCGTCAAGGCCGGCAGGAGTACGTTGCCGGCCGACAGCGTCGGGGGCAGGCCGTCGGCACCGGTCACCGAGAGCGTGCTCTTCCAGCTGCTGTTGATCAGCAATTCGACCGGATCGTCGCTCACGGCGCGCACACCCGGGGCCCAGGGCAGCTTGCCGGCCACGGAGTCCCCGAGCACCGCCGCGGCGGTGCGCAGTTGCGCCACGCGGTCCTCCGGGATGCTCACGGAGAGTTCGGCGAGTTTGAGCGATCCGTCGAGCGGGTTCTCGAGCCGCGCCAGCAGCTGCTCGATGATGCGGAAGGGATTCGGCGCGATGCCGCTCGCCATGCCCGAATGCACGCCTTCCTCGAGCACCCGCACGGTCAACTCCCCGACCAGATTGCCGCGCAGTGAGGTGGTGCACCAGAGCTGCTCGTAGTTGCCGCACTCGGCATCGAGGCACACCACGAGCGAGGGTTCCCCGAGAGCATCTCCGAGCACCGCCAGGTGCGCCGGCAGATCGACACTGCCGCTTTCCTCCGAGGCCTCGATCAGGACGACGCAGCGCGCGAGCGCGACGCCCTGGGCCTTCAGGGCGGCAATGGCGGCGAGTGAGCTGAAGAGCGCATAGCCGTCATCCGCAGCGCCCCGCCCGTACAGCTTGCCGTCGCGCAGGACCGGCTCCCAGGGGCCGAGCCCGGGATGCCAGCCGGTGAACTCCGGCTGTTTGTCGAGGTGGCCGTAGAGCAGCACGCACCCGGGTAACTCGCCCGGCACGTCCACGAGCAGCACCGGGGTGCGGCCCGGCAGGCGCTTGATCTCGATCTTCATGCCGGGAATGGCCTGCGTCCGGCACCACTCGGCCATCAGCTGTATCGCGGCCTCCATGTGGCCGTGCTTCTCCCACTCCGGGTCGAACAGCGGCGACTGGTTCGGGATGCGCACGTAGGCGGCGAGTCGCTCGACGATGGAACCGCGCCAGGCGGCGCCGATGTGCTCACGCAACGCTTTCAGATCCACGTACGCTCTCCCGAAATGTGTGCCCACGGGCGGTGCGCACCGCCGCGCCCGGCGTCGATTCGCCATTATGGTAATCGGCGCCGATCGGTGCAAGGTGCCGCCCCAGCGAGGGAGAAAGCGCAATCCGCGGCCCCGCGTGCCGTGCGCGGCAGGACGTTCCGCGCGTGGCACGCGGGTGAAAAAAATTGGTCTTATTGCAATGCGCCGGCATTGGTTCTAGCCTGCCGCGCATCTTGTCGCTCAGGTCAATGACAACACTGACATGACATAACGATATCGACGGGGGGATGGGTCGGCCGGAGTCTGCCTGGGCGTCGCAGGAGCGCGGTGCAAGGCGGTGGGTCGGCCCGGATGACGTCACGGTGATCGCGCGCAGAGACCGTGCTCGGATCGTTCGATCCGGCACGGCGGATTCGCGCGCGGCGGGGCGGGCGCGGGCCCGAGCCGCCGGTTCGGCCGATGTGTTGACGCAACCGCCGGCGAGTCCGGCATTCCCTTCAAGAGGTATCGCGATGACTGTGAACCAAGCGACCATCCGCACGCGGCTTGCCGTGCGCAGCGCGATGGGGATCACGTTGACCGTGGGAGTCCTGGCCTTGCTGCCGTTGCAGGCGGCGCACGCACAATCCTGTGTGGCCTGGACCGACACGAACACCACGTACACGAGCGGCGAGGTGGTGACCTACAGCAGCTCGACGTACACCGCGACGCAGACCTTCACCAATGCGGCGGGGGCGGGATGGGAGCCGCCGAACGTGCCGGCGCTCTGGTCGCCGGGCG
>JAKBBE010000168.1 GCA_021826035.1 Pseudomonadota bacterium
CAGCGGAGTTCCGTTGGGGCAGGGCGCCTGATCCGGACCCTGGCGGGCGCACTCAAGGGTCGCCGAGCGCCGGATCTACGCCTCGCAGCGCTGGACCACCATGAGTGCATCGAGGGCGAGGACGCCCCGCCCGGCCGGATAGGCAATGACCGGGTTCAAATCGATCTCGCGGATCGCCGGCTCGCTCGACACTATCTGCCCGTTCCGCGCGATGAGCGCAGCCAGCGCCGCGAGGTCGGGTGGCGTGGCGCGGCGGTACCCGCGCAGCAGCGGAGCGCATTTGAGCCGATCGAGCGTTGCGATCACGGACTGGTGGCTTGGCCGGGGAGAATCGTCGCAACGTCGTTGAGCAGCTCGGCCGGCATTCCCGAGGCGGTCAGCCGGCGTCAGATAGGAAAGCGTCCCGGAAGCGTCTCCACGGTGATCCAGCGCAGCTCCGTGAACTGGTCGATGCCGGCCGCGCCGCCGAAGCGTCCATATCCCGACGCGCCGACGCCGCCGAAGGGCATCTGCGCCTCGTCGTGCACCGTTGGGCCGTTGATATGGCACATCCCGGAGCGGATCTGGCGAGCAACGCGCAGCCCGCGCGCCGCGTCGCCGGTGAAGACGGCCGCCGAAAGCCCGTAGTCACTGTCATTCGCCAGCCGGATCGCGTCCGCTTCGTCGGCCGCACGAATGATCGCGACAATCGGCCCGAAGCTCTCCTCGCTGTAGAGCCTCATCTCGGGGGTCACACCGTCGATCACGGTCGCCGGCATGATCACCCCCTGCGCGTTGCCGCCGACGAGCACGCGGGCTCCGGCCCCGACCGCATCGTCGATGAGAGCGTTGACGTGTTCGACCGTGCGACGGTCCACCACTGCGCCGAGCGGCGTGTTGGCCTCACGCGGATCGCCGGCGCGCATCGTGCCCGCCTTCGCGGCGAATCGACGCGTAAATTCCTCGGCGATCGCAGCGACCGGGATGATCCGCTCGGTCGACATGCAGATCTGGCCCTGGTTCATGAACGCGCCGAATGCCGCCGCCTTCACAGCCTCGTCGAGATTCGCATCCTCCAGCACCAGCAGCGGAGCCTTGCCGCCCAATTCCAGCAGGCAGGGCTTGAGGTTCTCCGCGCACCGCTTGGCAATAATGCGACCCACTGCGGTCGATCCCGTGAAGTTGACGCGACGCACGGCGGGGTGGTCGATCAGCGAGCCGACCACTTCACCGGCGTCCTTCGGGTCGTTGGTGACCAGGGCGACGACCCCCTCGGGGAACCCTGCGCTCACGAACGCCTCGACGATGAGCTCGTGCGTGCGGGGGCACAGCTCTGATGCCTTGAGGATCACTGCATTGCCGCAGGCAAGCGCAGTGGCGATGGCCCGCACGCCGAGGATGATGGGCGCATTCCACGGGGCGATGCCGAGCACAACGCCAACGGGCTCCCGGATGGACATCGCGAGGCAGCCCGGCTTGTCCGACGGGATGACCTGGCCGCTGATCTGCGTGGTCAGCGAGGCGGCCTCGCGGGTCATGCTGGTCGCCAGCATCAAATTGAATTCCGCCCAGCCGGCAGTGGCGCCTACCTCGGCGGTCATTGCCTGGATGAACGCATCGCGCCGCTGCTCGAGCGCATCGGCTGCCTTGCTGAGTATCGCACGGCGGGCATTTGGTCCCATCGCGGCCCACGCCGGGAATCCGGACTCGGCCCGCGTTGCGATCACAGCGGCATCAGCTGGACTCATCGCGACAGCGGTGCTGGCGACCCGGCCGGTGAGCGGGCTGATTCGTTCAAATCGCATGGCTTCCCCCGTCTATGCGGTGCAGACCGCTATACGGTAGAGGACTCTCGTCCGATCGAGCAAGCACGGCAGGATGAATCCAGTGAAACTCAGTAAGTGATTAGCGGCCCATTGGACAATCTTCCCGACCACGTTCTGCGGTGTATTTCGGCGGCCTTCATGGAGCGATTCGCGGCCCGGCCTGTCGGACTCGACTTGCGACCGGCGGAGGCCGCCGTACTGCTGGTGGTCGCAGCCAGTTCCGGTGCCTGGTGCGACACAGAGCGAGCTCGGCCGCTTGCTAGGGACCACGAGCGCGAGGCGGATTTACTTGCGTGCATTCCGGAATCCGATCGCAGCGCTTTCATCAGAGTCCGCGGCATGCTCACCCATTGCATCGACGCGTGACTCTTCTTCGCTATCGCCGGTTGGTCGCGCGCGGCCGAGCTCGTGAATGGTCAGAACGTC
The DNA here is from genome assembly GCA_021826035.1 of Pseudomonadota bacterium. The sequence goes on from JAKBBE010000168.1 coordinate 2,232, forward strand.
CCGACGCCGGTACGCACGTGGCGAGGTGCCGCTCCGACGCGAAAAAAAGCGACTGAAATAGGCCGGGTCCTCGAAGCCGAGGTGGTACGCAATTTGAGCGATCGACATCGAGGTGTAAAGCAGGTGGCGCTCGGCTTCGACGAGCAGACGCAGATGGACCAGCTCGAGCGGGGGCTCTCCCGTTACAGCCAGACAGGCGCGCAGGAGGCGCGTCTCGGAAGTCTGCAGCAGGGCGGCGTACTCGCCGATGCCGGTGTGTTTGCGGAACTGCCGCTCAACCTGCTCGCGAAACCGCGCCACAAGCTCCCGGTCCCGGGCATTGACGCCCGCGCGGCGCGGCGACGGGTCGGGCAGGAGCCGCTGCAGATTCGCGAGCAGCGCCGTGAGCAGGCCCGAGAGTGCGAGCCGTCGACCCGGCGCCGAGCGGTCGAACTCGCGTAACAGCATCTCGCTGAGCGATGCAAGGTCGGTCATGCCGAGCGCAGAGCGCGGCAAAGTGACGGCGGCGCATCGCTCGAGGAATGGGGGCAGCCCGACCCCCGGATCGCGCAACTCGCCGGCGAGTCGCGGTGCGAACGAGACGACGACACCGGCCGTCTCGGGTTGAAAGCGGAAGGAATGAACGGCGCCAGGCGGTACGACGATCGCGGATGGTGCGCGCAGCTGCGCAGTGCGCCCGTCGATTCGAGCCTCGACTCGACCATGGCGGATAAACAAGACCTGATGGAGGTCGCGGTGCCGGTGGGCGGCGATGATCCAGTTGTGTATGCGACTTCGTGCCGCAATCGTCTCGATGTGCACCATGCGCTCATCCGGCGGGCGCAGCGGCTCTCCATAGAGAAAAAATGCTGGAACCGGAATCGGCGGATTGACTCCTCGGCCACTCGCGGTTGGTTGGCGCCTGCGCATGGTGAAAAAGTACAAGTTTCGGCAGTGCGCGTCCATTCCGGCGCTCAGGCATCTTGTCCACCCTTGCCGAACCGCCGCACGTTCGAGGGGGACATGACAAAAACGCAGGTGGTAATCATCGGCGCCGGCCCGGCCGGACTGCTGCTTTCGCGACTGTTGAGACGGTCCGGCGTCGACACTCTTGTGCTCGAACGGCATACGCGCGATCACGTCGAACGCCGCATCCGGGCGGGGTTGCTGGAATGGACGACTGTCCAGCTGCTTCAGGAAGCCGGGGTCGGTGAACGCATGATGCGCGAAGGACTGGTGCACGATGGCTTCCTGATGGTCCGCGACGGGCGGACTCACCGGATCGACCTGTCGGGTCTGGTAGGTCGTCATGTGCTCGTTTACGGACAGACGGAAATCCAGAAGGACCTGAACGACGCGGCGGCTGAAAACACGGTATGGGAGGCGGAGGAGGTCCGCATCAGCGCCTTCGACACGCATCGTCCTACGGTGACCTATTCCCTTGGAGACCTTTCCCGCACCGTCGAATGCGATTTCATCGTCGGATGCGATGGCTATCACGGCGTCTGTAGAGCATCGGTCCCCCGTGACCGGATCGCCGAGTACGAGCGAATCTATCCGTTCGGCTGGCTCGGGGTTCTTGCCGATGTTCCCCCGCTCCACGACGAGCTGGTCTACGTGAGCCACGAGCGCGGGTTCGCACTGTGCAGCATGCGTTCGCGCACGCGCAGTCGCTACTACCTGCAGTGCCCGCTGCAGGACCAACCTACGCAGTGGTCGGACGAAAGATTCTGGGAGGAACTCGTAGCACGTCTGCCAGTCGCCTTTTCAAGGCGGCTGGTCACAGGCCCCTCAATCGAGAAGAGCATTGCCCCGTTGCGCAGCTTCGTCGCTGAGCCGATGCGTTTTGGACGACTGTTCCTCGCCGGGGATGCAGCACACATCGTCCCGCCGACGGGAGCAAAGGGGTTGAACCTTGCCGCGGCGGATGTTGGGGTGTTGGCGGAGGCACTGACGGAGTATTACCGAAGCCGCCGCGAGACATTGCTGGAGGAATACTCCGGGCGGGCACTTGCGCGGGTGTGGAAGGCGACCCGCTTCTCGTGGTGGTTCACGATGCTCATGCACAGATTGTCGGACGACGAGATGGCGCGAAAATTGCAATTGGCGGAACTCGAATATCTTGCGGAATCGCATGCCGCCTCAACGGCTGTTGCGGAGAGTTACGCCGGCCTTTCGCTCTCGTGAGGATGGCTGCAGATGCCGTGCGGCGCCGGATTTGATCCTCAGGGGATCGGTCCGCGATCGTAGGCGGGTGCACGAACGCTAGGGTCAGCGTGCTGTGCGCGGGGCTCTGAGGTGCGCTATCAAATCCGTCGCCGGAATCGCCGCGGTTCAAGAGATACGGCCATGCATCGCGTTGTCGTTCGGGTCCCGTTGGGCCGACGAGAGAGCTTTGAGCAGGAACGATGGGTGATTCGTGCGCGCAGGAGTCAGGGTGGCTCCCGCAGCGCATTGTCGCCACGCTTGCGACGGCGGCACCTATGCGCCGGTTCCGACGGCGCTGGCGCGTTCACGGCTCACAGTGCTCGTGCAGCTGCTCGGCTACCGCAATCGCTGGGAGCGTGTGCTGTGAGCTGCCTGGCTCAGGAGTTGAGATTTGCTGATCAACCTGGCGCAGCGCTGCGGATTGGACGTGCCGCTTTGGGCGGCCGCTGCCGGGGCGGGCGTGGTGCTCACAGCCACGAGTGGAATGGGCCCGACGACGAATCGTGCATCCACTCTGATCACTTGAGGACTGATGGGGTGTCCGGCGCGCGCAGGGGAGGACCGGCTGGGCGTCGCCCGGGGCGGTGGATTCATGCCGGGATTGTTCCTCGTCCCGCACCCGTGTAATCTTCGCCCCCCCGCACCACAGGACCCGCAAGGACTGCGTACGGTGCTTTGAGGTCGCGGCCGGGTCCCCATCGTCTAGAGGCCCAGGACATCGCCCTTTCACGGCGGTAACAGGGGTTCGAATCCCCTTGGGGACGCCATTAAATCAAAGAGTTGCGTTATTGCGAGGGGCGGCGCCGATTGAGCACTCGGCTGACGGGCTCGAAGCCCGCGCTGCAATGCCCATCACATGCGCTAAGCGCCGTGGTTCTGCGACAACTTTCGATCGGTCGTCGGTGATTGCGTCGGAGGTGCCATAAAGTCCGGAGAAACCGGCTCCGGCGCACATCGTTCAAGGATCGATTCGATCCGCATCTTGGTGTCCTGATCAAGATGCCA
>JAKBBE010000169.1 GCA_021826035.1 Pseudomonadota bacterium
CGACCGCGGCGCGGATCAGCGGCAGCGTGGTGGCATCCCGGGCCGGGTCGTGCAGCGTGCCGGGCACGCTCGGCGGGCCGGCGTAATGGTGCGGCTCGACGTTCGAGGGACTGCCGGTGAACAGCAGCCCGTCGAGGCGCTCGAGCAGTTCGACCGAGCGCAGCTCGCCGCCCAGAGACGGAATGATCAGCGGCAGTGCATCGGCGGCCTCGAGCAGCGCCCGGGCGTACTTTTCGGCCGCCACGTGAAAGGGCTGCACGCCGAGCGTGCGGCGGTCAGCGGGAAGGCCAATGAGGGGGCGGGCCGATGCCATGGTATTCACGGTTATTATAGGAGCATCGCCATGTCCGCCGCCGAAGCCGATTCGTACTATGCTGCCTCCGTCACGGCCCGGCCCCCGCGCCCGCCGCTGGAGGGCGCGCTGAGCGCGGACGTCTGCGTGATCGGCGGCGGGATCGCCGGCTGTTCGGCCGCCTTGCACCTGGCCGAACGGGGCTACGCCACGGTTCTGCTCGAGCAGCAGCACGTCGGCTGGGGGGCCTCGGGGCGCAGCGGCGGGCAGGTCCTCCACGGCGTGGCCTGCGGCCAGGAACCGCTCGAGCACCTGCTCGGCGCCGAGGGCGCGCGCGCGGTCTGGGACGTCGCCAGCGACGCTGTGCGCCTGACGCGCACACGGATTGAGCGGCACCGCATCGCGTGCGACTGGGTGGACGGGCACCTGCTCACGGCGGTCAAGCCCCGTCACGATCGGGAGCTGCGCACGCAGATCGAGGCGCTGCACACCCGCTTCGGCTACTCGAGCGTGCGCTACCTGCCACGCGAGGAAGTGCGCCAGACCCTCGCCACCTCGCGCTACGTCAGCGCGATGTTCGATGCCAACGGGGGACACCTGCATCCGCTCGCCTACACGCGCGGCCTCGCCGCGGCGGCCGAGCATGCCGGCGCGCGGCTGTTCGAGCAGACCCGCGCCACGGCGATCACGCCGGGCACGGTGCGCACCCCGGGCGGGGAAATCCGCGCCCCGCGCATCGTGCTGTGCGGCAACGCGTACCTCGGGGCGCTCGCCCCCGAGATCGCCCCGGCCATCCTCCCGGTCGCCACCCATTTGCTCGCGACCGAGCCGCTCGGGGCGGCGCGCGCCCGTGCGCTGATCGCCAACGGCGCGGCGGTCAGCGACATGAACTGGGCGCTCGATTACTTCCGCTGCAGCGCCGATCACCGCCTGCTCTTCGGCGGTGCGATCAGTTACAGCGGCGGCGGGCAATTCGCCGCGCGCGCCGCCAACCGCGCCCGCATGCTCAGAGTCTTCCCGCAGCTCGCCGCCGCGCGGATCGATTACGCCTGGGGCGGGCTGCTCGATCTCACCGCCAACCGCGCGCCGCACTTCGGCCGTCTCGCCCCGCAGACGTACTTTCTGCAGGGCTTCTCCGGGCATGGCATCGCGCTCGCGAGCATCGCCGGTCAGCTCATCGCCGAGGCGCTCGCCGGCGAGGCCGAACGCTTCGACGTGTTCGCCCGCATCCCGCATCGGGCCTTCCCGGGCGGGGCGTTCGCGCGCCGCCCGCTGCTCGCCCTCGGCATGCTCTACTACCGGCTGCGCGATCTGCTCTGAGGCGCCGCGCGAGGCGGCGCGACCGACCCTCAGAGCAGCTCGGCAATCTGCACGGCATTCAGCGCCGCGCCCTTGAGCAGCTGATCGCCCACCGCGAACAGCGCAACCGAATGCCCGCTCGGGTCGGACAGATCCGCACGAATGCGTCCGACCAGGATCGGATCGAGGCCAGAGGCTTCGATGGGCATCGGGAAGTGGTTGCGGGCCGGATCCTCCACGAGCTTCACACCGGGCGCAGCGGCGAGCAGCTCGCGCACTTCGGCCGGGGTGATCGGCCGCTCGCACTCGAAATTCACCGCGATCGAATGCGCCCGCAGCACCGGGACGCGCACGCAGGTGGCACTGACGCGGATCGACTCATCGCCGTAGATCTTGCGCGTCTCGTACATGGCCTTGAGCTCCTCCTCGTTGTAGCCGGTCTGCGGATCGACCGAGGAGTTGTGGCTGAACAGGTTGAACGCATACGGATGCGGCAGCGCCTGCGGGGCGTACGGGCGCCCCTCGAGGTAGGCGCGAGTCGAGTCGAGCAGCTCGGCCATCGCCGCCGCACCGCCCCCGGAGGCCGCCTGGTAGGTCGCCAGGATCATCCGCCGGATGGGATTGCGACGGTGCACCGCCCACAGCGGGGTGATGGCGATGATCGTCGAGCAGTTCGGGTTGGCGATCAGGCCGCGGTGCGCCTTGAGCGCCTCGGGATTGATCTCCGGCACGACCAGCGGAACCGCCGGGTCGCGCCGGAAGGCCGAGGAGTTGTCCACGACCACCGTCCCCTGCGCGACGGCGAGCGGGGCGAAACGCTTGGAGATGCTGCCACCGGCGGAAAACAGCGCGATGTCGACGCCGCGGAAGCTCTCCGGCGTCAGCTCCTCGACCGGCAGCGGCTCGCCGCGAAACGCCATCGTCTTACCGGCCGAGCGGGCCGAGGCGAGCAGGCGCAGCCGCGCCAGAGGGAAATTGCGCTGCTCGAGGCAGCGCAGCAATTCGACCCCGACGGCCCCCGTGGCCCCGACGATTGCAACCACCGGCAAGGCGCCGGCCGAACGACCAGATGGCATGTGCGAACTCCGATTTTCAGGCTGTGAAAAAAAAGGCCCCGTCGGTCTTTCCGGCGGGGCCTCTGGTGTCTTCGGGACGTCCCGGCGCCTCTAGCGCACGCACTCCCCCAGAGCCCCACCGCAGGGCTTTTTCAGGGTAATCGTGCGCGTTTTCATCGGGGTCATGATGCTCCTGAAGCTACCCGAAGCCCGTTGCGCTGTAAAGCGCCCCCGCGCACGGCGTCCGCAAGCGTGACCGGGCGCGCGAGCACCGACCGCACGGTGTGCGCCCCATCCTCCCGGAACCGGATGCCCTGCGCGGGCGAACCGGCCCAGCGGCTCGCCGCGCGGCGGATGCCCGCGTCGAGCGGCGCTCAGTGCTCGATCGCCGTCAGGATGCCCTGCAGGATGCGCACCGGACTCGGCGGACACCCCGGCACGGCCACGTGCACCGGGATGACGTTCGCGACCCGGCCGAGTGCACCCGGACACTGTCCGAGCACCCCGCCGGTGCAGCCACAGTCCCCGAGTGCCACGACCCGCTTCGGATCCGGCGTCGCCGCATAGACTCGCCGCAGCGGCTCGGCCATGTTCTTCGCCACCGGACCGCTGACCAGCAGCAGATCCGCATGACGGGGACTGGCGACGAAGCGGACATTGCAGCCCTCCAGGTTGTAGTACGGGTTGCCGAGCGCCTGGATCTCGAGTTCGCAGCCGTTGCACGAGCCGGCATCCACGTGGCGGATGCACAGCGCTCGGCCCAACACCGCGGCGATCCGCGCATCGAGCGCCTGCCCGGTGCGCAGCAGTTCATCCGGTGCCGGCGGCGCCTGCGAGATCAGTCCGACGGAGAGGATTTTGCGCAGGCTCTTCAGCATGACTACAGGTCGACGCCGCTGTAGGAGAGGTTGAACGATTTGTTGATCAAGGGGAAATCCGGCACGATGTTGCCGAGAATGGCGTATTCGAGCGCCGGCCAGTTCTGCCACGAGGGATCGTGTGGGTGACAGAAGCGCACCGTGCCGGCCGGCCCGGCCTGCAGCGCCACCAGCACCGGGCCGCGCCACCCTTCGATCAGCCCGATGCCGAAGGCACCGTCGGCCGGCTCCTCGAGCACTGCCGAGCACTCCCCGTCCGGCAACTTCTCCAGCAGTTGCGCCAACAGTCGGGCGCATTCCTGTACCTCCTCGAAGCGCACCGCCACGCGCGCCGCGACATCCCCCTCGCGCAGCACGATCCTGCTCACCGGCAGCTTCGTGTAGGGCAGACACGGCAGATCGACACGCGCATCGCGCGCCTGGCCGCTGGCGCGCCCCACGAGTCCGAGCACCCCGAGCTGCGTGGCGAGCTGCGGCTCGAGGCGGCCGGTGCCGGTGAAGCGCGCACGCACACCCTCATGCTCGTCGTAGACGGTGCGCAATTCGGCGCTCTCTGCGCAGGCACTGCGAATCGCATCCGCCAACGCCCGCGCCGAGTCGCTCGACACATCGACGGCGAGGCCGCCCGGGACGATCACATCGAACAGATAGCGCCGGCCGAATGCCGCTGCCGTCGCCCGCAGCACATCCTCCTTCAGACGCGAGAACTGCGTGAGCCCGAAGGCAAACCCGGCGTCATTGCCCAGTGCGCCGAGATCCCCGAGGTGGTTCGCCAGACGCTCGAGCTCCAGACAGACGGCCCGCAGCCAGGCCGCCCGCGGCGGGATCGTGCCGCCGGCGAGACCCTCCAGCGCCTGGCAGTAGGCCCAGCTGAACGCCACCGCCGAGTCGCCCGAGACGCGCGCGGCCAATCGGTGGCCGGCGAGGATCGGCAGCTCCGTGAACCGCTGCTCGAGGCCCCGGTGCACGTACCCCAGATGCGTCTCGAGCCGCAGCACCTTCTCCCCGACCACCGAGAAGCGGAAGTGCCCCGGCTCGATGGTGCCGGCGTGCACCGGCCCGACCGCGATCTCGTGAACGCCCTCGCCCTCGACCCGCGTGAACGGATACGGCTCGGCGTGCACGAGCCAGGCTCTGCGATCCGGATCACTCGAGCGGACCCCGGTGAGATCGAATGCGGCCCGCTGCAGCCGGGAGGCCGCCGGAAAGAGCTCCTGCAGCCCCGGGTACGGGCGCGCATCCCCGGCCGACAGGGCCAGTTCGACGGCGAGTGCGCCCGGATCGCTCAGGTACACCCCGTACACCTGTGCCCCCTCGGCGGGCGTCCCGCTCACCCACAGCGCATGCAGAACGCCGCCCGTCGCCGCGACATCGCGGGCCACCTGCATCCACTCCTCTCGCCCCACGCTCACGCGGCGCACCCCGGGGGCGCCCGCGACGGGCCGCGCTCGCTGCCACCAGCGCATCATGGGCATCGAACGACTCCGGCGCGCCGGTGCCTGCCGAGCATCCCTACGGCCCCCCGATCAGGTGCGCCGCCGCGCGGTACCACTCGGCGAGGTACGGCGGGATGTACACCCCGAGCAGCAGCACGATCGCGAGGTGCGCAAAGACCGGCAGCAGCGCCGGGGGATGCGCCAGGCGGCGCACCGTGGTCTCACCGAACACCATGGGCTGCACCTTGGAGAGAATGGCGGCGAACGCGACGGCGAGCGCCGCCAGCAGAATCGGCGTCGCCCAGGGCTGCTCGCGCATCGCCGTCGTCAGAATCAGAAACTCGCTGGTGAACACCCCGAACGGGGGCACCCCGAGGATGGCGAGCGAGCCGAGCATCAGTCCCCAACCGACCGTAGG
>JAKBBE010000170.1 GCA_021826035.1 Pseudomonadota bacterium
CGGGGACGACCGCGCCCGGCTGCAGCAGGGAGAAGTGGTTTTCCGGCAGATACAGAACGCCGAGCGCGCAGCGCATGCGGGCGGTGGCCGCCGCAAGCAATGCGTGCAGGCACGAGCGCCCCCCGGGTGCCTGCTGTGCCGGGCCGGGCAACTCGAGCAACCACTGCAGATCCGCCGTGCGCTCGGTGAGCAGCTGCATCGCCGTGTGGCGCGCCCGGTCCTCCTTAAGCTGACGACATAGGCACCCCAGCAGCGGCTGCAGCGCGGCGGCCAGATCAGGCGCCTCCTCCAGACTCGCGCAGGGGCTCGCCAGCCCCACCACGCCCAGCAGCTCGCCCTCGGCCGAAACCAACGGCAGCCGCACCTGGAGCACTCCGGCGGTGACGTCGCGGAGGGGCTCGAGCGGGCCGCCCGACAGCCACCCCAACTCGCGCATCCGTGCGGCGCAGGGCTCGCCCGGCAGCGAACCCCAGGCCTCCAGCACACCGAGGGTGCCATCGAGCAGGCACATGCCCTGCAGCTCCCCGAGAATGCTGCGAGCCCAGCCGACATAGGCGTAGAAGGCCCCCTCGGCGGGGTCGCATTCGGGCGCGGACGAGGCGATCTCCTGCAGCATGGGTGGCAGCCTAACTAAGCTCTCAGCCGGGGAGTTATCGACCAGATCGCGTTCAGACTGCAGGGCGGGGTGCCACGGAGCGGCCACGCCGTGACCGCCGTCACATCGCGCCGGTCAGGCGGCGGTGATCGCCACCAGGTCCCGGTCGAACGCCTCGATCGGCACCGGCCGCCCGAACAGGTAGCCCTGGTACTGGTCGCAACCCTGGCGGATCAGGGTGTCCCACTGCCACTGCGTTTCGACGCCCTCGGCGATCACATCCAGAGTCAGACTGCGCGCCATCTGCACGATGGTGTGCACGAGCGTCTCCCCGCCCGGATGGGCCATGCCGGTGACGAAGCTGCGGTCGATTTTCAGAATACTGATCGGCAGCTGGCGCAGATAGGACAACGAGGAATAACCGATCCCGAAATCGTCGATCGCGAAGCTCACGCCGAGCCGGCGCAAGGCCTGCATCTTCGGAATCACGTCATCCATGTCCTGGATCGGCAGCCCCTCGGTGATTTCGAGCTCGAGCAGGCTCGGATCGATACCGGTGCGGGCGATGATGTCGCTGACCTCAGCGACAAAGTGCTCGGCGGCAAGCTGCTTGGGGCTGATGTTCACCGCCAATTTGAGCCGGCGCGCCGGGCGGCCCGGGCGCGACCACTCGCGCAGCTGCCGGCAGGCGCGCCCGAGCGCCCAGCGGCCAATCTCATGAATCAGGCCGATTTCCTCGGCGAGCGGCACCAGTTCGAGCGGCGAGACGACACCGCGCTGCGGATCATTCCAGCGCAGCAGCGCCTCGGCGCCGAGGGTCGTGCCGTGCACATCGACGCGGCGCTGAAAATACAGCTCGAGTTGATCGGTACTGAACTCGTGGCGCAGCCGCGACTCGAGCCGCGAGCGCCGCTCGAGCGCGAGCTGCATCCCCGGGGAAAACAGCCGCACCGCATTGCGCCCGGCGTCCTTGGCCGCATGGAGCGCCACGTCGGCACGCTTGAGCAGTTCGTTGAACCCGGCCCCGGACTCCCCGCCCCAAGGCGCGATGCCAATGCTCGCCGAGCACGACACCATCTGCCCGCCGATCAGATGCGGCTGCAGGATCGTCGCGAGCAGATCCTCCGCGGTGCGACCCGCGGCCGCATCGGCACTCGCGCCATCGGCGCCGAGATCCTCCAGCACCATCAGGAACTCATCCCCGCCCACGCGCCCGACCAGATCTTCCCCCGGAACTGCCGCGCACAACCGCTCCGCGGTCTGCTGCAGCAGGACGTCGCCCGCCTGGTGCCCGAGCATGTCGTTGACGGCCTGGAACTTGTCCAGTCCGATCAGCAACGCCGCACCGTACCCACCGGCATGCTCGGCCCATTGCACGGCCGAGCGCAGCCGATCGAGCATGAAGCGCCGGTTCGGCAGCCCGGTGAGCGCATCGAAGTTCAGCAGGCGCGAGATGCGCTGCTCGGTGTCCTTCTGGTCGGACAGATCGGCCAGCGCACCGATGTAGTGTGTCCAGCGTCCGCCCTCGCCGCGCACCCCGGTGAGCGACAGCCACACCGGATACTCCTCGCCGTTCTTGCGTCGACCCCAGACCTCCCCCTGCCAGCGGGCGGACTCGCGGACCTGCGCGAGCAGCTCCGCAAGTGGCGGCCGCGAGGCGACGCACAGCACCGACAGCTCCTGGCCGAGCAGCTCCTCGAGGCCGTAGCCGCTCATCCGCCGCAGCGCCTCGTTGACCCGTATGATCCGTCCGGCCGCATCAGTCACCAGCATCGCACCGCTCGACTCGAACGCCAGCGCCGCGATGTGCAGCTCCTCGGCGGCGCGCTCACGCTCGGCGCGCAGCTCGATCCGATCGAGCGCGTACTCGATGTCAACGACCATGCGCTCGAGAAGATCGCGGATCTTGTCGGTGAACGCCTCCGGCTGCGTATCGTAGAGCACGAGCAGCGCATACACCGCACCGCCACGGCGCAGCGGCAGCGCGGCGCACGAACCCCACAGCACCGGAGCGCCTTCGGTGCGCCACGGCGCCATGCGCGGGTCCTGCCGAAAGTCCTGCACGAACACGGCATGCCCCTCGCGCCATGCGACGCCGACCGGGCCGCGACCCTCGGGCCGGCTGGCGCTGACATGCACGGACAATTCGTTCAGATAGCGCTCGAATTGGCGCGACGCGCTGCAGCGTGCCAGCGGCTGGATGCGCCCGGAAGCCGGATCGGACTGTCCGATCCACGCCAAGCGGAGCTCACCGTAACGCACCGCGATCTGACAGACCCGATCGAACAGCTCCGCCTCGCTCGCGCAGCGTGCAATCAGCTGGTTAGTCTCGGCCAGAGTCGAGTACATGCGATTCAGGAACAGGTTTTGCTCGAGCTGCGCGCGCACCTCCGTGTGATCGCGCACCGCGGCAATCAGTGTCTCGGAGGACAGCGAGCTCAAGCTGAGTTCGAGCGGGAACTCGCTGCCGTCGCGACGCGCCCCGAGCAGCACCCGGCCGCATCCCGATGGACCGGTGCGCCCTCGGGCCTCCCGGCGGGTGGCCTCGCATTCCTCACTGAAGCCAGGCACGAGGCGCTCCGCCGACTCCCCGACCAGCGCGGCCTCCGTCCAGCCGAACAGCGCTGCGGCGAGCGGATTGGCCTGGACGATTCGCCCTTGCCGGTCAACCACCAGCAACGCCTCCGGTGTGGAGGCGAAGAGTTCATGGCCGCTAAACGGCAGGCCCGCGACTGGGACTGGGCGGCCGTGCCGGATGAGCGTAAAGGCGGCAAACGCCAACGCCACCACGCCGCCGCCGACGGCCGCGAACATCATGAGCTCCCGCCGCAGCGGGCCAACGAGCCGCGACGCACGCCCGCACGGCCGGCATGGGCTGCAGTGCACGGTGCATCTCGAATCGGTACTGGGTCGTCACGCATTTGTATTACCTAGCACCCTAGATATACGACGCCGACGGACGAGACGGAGACGAAGGTCACAGCCCGGCAATCGAACAGATGATCTGTCGCGTCGTTTTACATATCCGGATGCGGTCCGATTCAGTCCGCCACCTCTGTGCGCGCCACCGGGTACCGGCTGTGCCGGACCTCGCGCCCGACGGCGCCGCGCAGTGCAGGCGAATTCGGTCCGCGGCGGAACGCAGCCCCAGAGGTCTCGCCCCCTTTCGGCGCCCTCATGATGAGACGCGGATGGGCCGCAACGGCGTGCTGCGCGGCCATCAGAGTCCGCGGCCGGAGGAATTCGGTCTGATGTGAAAGAGCGGACCGAACGGTTACCGCCGAGAAGAGGCGTCGACACCGGGCTCTGCGCTGACCGACGCGCCTTACGATCCAATGCTCAGGGACCGCGAGTGCACGCACCTGGCCCGCGAGGGCGCCGCGCTCATTCTTGCCTCGGGCCGGGCACAGCCCCCGCGAAGAGGACTACGAGTCGATCCCAGCGACAAAACTGATTCGCCCGCACCTCGACGCACCCTCCACTCGGTCGCGCGGCAGCTGGAAGCACAAGAGCGCGGGGGTGCACGTACCTGACTCCCCCAGTCCGCGGATGCGCGCTCGGTCAACTCGGGTCACGGGGGTACTCTCAAGGGTGGCACGCGTCCCTGCGCGCCTCAATCGCCGCCGCCGCCCGCAGCGGGCGGCGGCGGACTTTGCCGTCAGTGATACTTCAGAAGTTCATCGTCAGCGACGCGTACACCAGACGTGGCGCGCCCGGGTTGGCAATCACGTACCCCGCGACAGGCGTCGCCAGCCCAGAGGTCTGGAAATATCCGCCCGAGCTCACGTACTCCGTCGAGTTGTATTCCTTATTCGTGATATTGAGCATTTGCAGCGAAATCGTGCTGCCCTCCACGCCCGGCAGCCGATTGAACCATTTAGTCCGCGCAGTCAGCGACAGATTCACCAGGTTGTAGGCCGGATTCGTCAATGTCGACGGCAATCCGGTGTTCTTGTTAAACAGGTAGCGCGCACCAATGTACTGATCCCAGAGCGTCGCCTTCACTTTTGCAATCGGCAGCCTGAAGCGATACGTCACACCCGCGTTGATCGTATCCTTCGGCGAATTCGCCACCGGCAGTCCGTAGCCGGTCGGCTGCGGCCCGGACGGGCTGGTCGCCGACTGATACTCATTCCACTGACTGCTCAGGTAGCCGAAATTGCCGAACCCACTCCAGTGGCGTGTGAAGTTCGCACGCATCGAAACGTCGACACCCTTATAGGTCGCCGACCCGTACCCAAAATACGTGAAGTTAGGGCTATTGGCCAGACCGGCCACACCATACGTCAAGGTCTCATTGCTCAGCAGGTTGTGGAAAAAGTCCACTGACGCATAGACATTGCGCAGTGAGCCGAGATGCAACGCCGCGTAGCGCAGACCGACGTCGTACTGCTCGGAGCGAGCCGGCTTCAGAGTCGCGAGATTGACCGGGTATCGATCCAAATTTCCAGAATTCGGATTATGACGAGTCACCGAGTAGTTCGCGAATAGATTCAGATTGCGAACCAGCTCGTAATTCAACCCGAGAGACGGCTCCAACCTGACGAAATTGGTCGATTCATCCGGAGCAGTGTCGTAGCTCTGAAATTGAAAAGTCTGGCCATTCACGCTGATGCTCGAACCGCCGACCACCGGGAACGTGGGAATGGGCTGCCCATAATTACAACCCGTGATGTGGTATTCCGCACAGGCGACC
>JAKBBE010000171.1 GCA_021826035.1 Pseudomonadota bacterium
GCCCCGCCTGGTCGCAATACACCACCGCGCTCGCCCCTTGCATGACCACGGCGGCCACGGGCACGACGAACGCGGACTGCGGCGGCTGCTCGAGGCGCAGGTGCACCCACTCCCCGGGCAGCAGCGGTGCGCTCGGTGGCGGCGTCACGTAGAGCGCGACCAGCCCGGACTGACGGGCGCTGTGGCCGATGCTGCGCACCCGTCCGGTGCCCGACCAACCGGCGAGACGGATCCGCACCGGCTGCCCGCGCGTCAACCGCATGGCACTGCGCGGGGCGACCAGCGCCTCGATCCACGGCGTGCCGCGCCCGTCCAGCGTCACGATGGCCGTCCCTGCACTGACCACCGCGCCGGTGGGGACCTGATAATTGACGATGCCGGCGAACGGCGCACGCAGCGCCTGATTGGCGAGCTGGCCTTCCAGTGCCTGCACCTGCGCCTGCATCTGCGTCTCGGTGGCCCGACTGCCCTGCAGCACCTGCAGCGAGACGACGCCGTCGTGATACAAAGTGTGATTGCGCTGCACGTTCAGCTGCGCCAGACGCAACTGAGTCCGAGCCGCCTGCAGACTCGCTTGCAGCCCCGGGGGCGTCACGCGCGCCAGCAACGCTCCGGCACGCACCTCACCGACCGGTCGGGCGGGCTCGCGCACCCGTCCGCTCAGCGGCGCGCTCAACGTCACGTGATTGACGCTGCGCACGCGCGCGATGACGTGAACCGGACTGAGCCACGAGGAGCGCTGCACCGGTGCGGTCTGCACCGGCACCGCGGCCCACGCGGTGCCGGACAACCCGATCAGAACGGCCGCCAGGAAGGGCATCCCCGACACGGGCCTGTGCACAGGGGGGGTACGCATCGGTTTCATCTCGCTGATCGTTCTCCGGGATAGGTGCCGGCATCGAGCCGCAGTTGCGTATGCGCCAGGTGCAGCAGCGCCAGCGTCGTGGCCACCTGCAGTCTCGCCTGCAGCCAGCTGCTCTCGGCCTGGGCAAGATCCAAGGCATTGAGGGTTCCGGCCTTGTAGCCGTCGCGCGTCATCTCATAGACGGAACGGGCATCGCGTCGCTGTTTGAGCGCCTCGTGGTACGCACGGTCCGCGGCCTGCGCGCTGCCATAGTCGCGCGCGATCGTCATCCGAATCTGCAACAGCACCGTGCGCCGGGCGGCGCGAAGCGCGGCCACCTGATTGTCGGCGTCCGCGATCCGATCGCGCTGCGCGCCAAAATCGAACAGCGGCATACTGAAGCCGAGAAAGACCTGCCAGCCCAGATCGCGCGACGTGGGCGTCGCGGGCGCATCGACCCCGTAGCCGACGTTGGCCATGAGGGACGGCAGCCGCGCGGCGCGCAGGCTGCGCGCCTGGGCACGCCCGAGGGCGATCTGCCGGCGGGATACCTGCAGCATCGGCTGCGACTCTCCGGCGCGCGCGATCCACTGCGAGGGCATCGGCAAGGGTCGCTCCGGCGGGAGCAGGTGCGGCAGCGCCAAGGGCGCCGACGCGGCCCGACCGAGCAGCATATTGAGTGCGCGTCGGGCGGCACTGCGCTGCGCCTGCGCCTGCTCAAGTCCGCTTTGTGCATTGTGCAGCAGCAGGCGCGTCTGGGCGAGATCGAGCACGGCGGCGGCACCGACGTCGTATTCCTGGTGCGTGCCGCGATAGAGCACGCCCACCGAATGCACCGTGCTGGTCCAGATCCGCACGCGGGCCCCGAGCAACGCCAGCTGATACCAGGCGCCGGCGACCTGTGCCGCGACGGTGAGCCGGGTCAGGGCCTGTTCGTCGGCCGCCAGCGCAGCGCGATCCCGGGCGAGCCGATCCAGGGCCAGCAGTTGCGGGGAATACAGCGGGACGGACAGTTCGACCAGGCCGGCCGTCTCGCGCGGGCCGTTCGCATTGGCATACAGCGCCTGGCCGTTGCGTGTTTGATTCCAGTACCGTCCGCCGACCAGCGACAGCCGGGGCAGCAACGCCGCGCGGCCCGCGCGCGCCCCGTACTGCGCCGCTCGGTGCAGATCGGCGGCCTGCTCGATCTGCGGCGCCACGCGCAGAGCGCTCGCCACCGCACTCGCCAGCGACAATACTGCGGTGCGCGGCGGCGGCGACCCGCTGGAGGCCAGTGCGCCCCCTGCCGGCAGCGACGACGCGATCGAAACGATCAGCGCACGCCGCCACCACGAGGCGCCGAGGATGGCGCGCCGGTGCGAATGCTCACGACCCTCGGCCCGACCGACCGCCGCAGGCCGGGAGCGCGCCGCACGAGCACCGCGGCGGCTCCCGCCATACGAAGCCCGCCCCGACGGTGCCCTCGCCGCGCCTTCGCGGCCTGCGCAGCGCTCGCTCTCATCCTGTGTATCCCGGTCCTGCCGCATCTCACCCTCTTTACGACTTTTGTCGTATCGAGGCAGCGTACGACCGACGTCGTAGAAGTTCAAGGGTGATGACGGCAGTCGCTTCGCCGGCGCGCCCCGTCCGCGGCCGTGCCTCGAGCCCCGTCCCAACGCGATATTGAAACCTTTCCCCCCGCTCGACCGTATATAGGGGGACAGGACCGTGAGTCCTGCGGCTGGTGCGCTCCTCTGGAGGAGTTCAATGGGTGCTGAATGCTCATCTGCGCGGTACGAGACCGGCCCTGCCCTGTGGCACCCGGCGGTATTGCACGGCCCTGGGCGCAGCCGTCCGCGCGTCGCGCGTGAGTTACACTCGAGTCGGAACCTGCCGTGGGATTTCAGCCCCTCGTACTGCACCCGGGCCCGATCGGCCCGCTGAGGAGAGCGTCGTTTGGCGGACGATCACTGGCGCGGCCTGATGCTGGCCGCCCAAGCGGGCGATGCGGCGGCCTATCGGCGCCTGCTGGTCGAGGCCGGAGGCTGGCTGCGGACCTATTACGCCCGGCGGCTGCCCGCCTCCCTGGTCGACGATGCGACCCAGGAGGTGCTGCTGGCCGTGCACACCAAGCGGCACACGTACGATCCGGCGAAGCCCTTCGGCCCGTGGCTCGCGGCGATCGCCCGTTACAAATGGATCGACCGGCTGCGCGCCATGAAGGACGCCCGCACGGAAGAGCTGCCGGAGGACATTGCCGTACGCGATCACGGCGAGGCGGTGCAGAGCGCGAGCGTGCTCGAGCGACTGCTCGAGCGGATCAAGCCGGCACAGGCCAATGCCATCCGCCTGGTGAAGCTCGAGGGCCTGAGCATCAAGGAGACGGCCGAGCGGCTCGATCAGACCGTCGCGCTGGTCAAAGTGAACATCCACAGAGGACTGCGGAAATTGGGCGAACTGGCGCGGGAGGAGAGCCATGAAGCTTGACTCCCTGATCGATGAGCTGACCGAGGACCTCGCCCCGGTGCGACCGCGGCGCCTCTGGGCCGACCTGCTGATGTTGGCGCTGATTGCGGCGGTCGAACTGACGCTGCTGTTCGCCCTCGGCATTGCCCACCTCGACCTGCAGCGCATCGCCGCCCAGCCGACCATGGGCTGGCGGCTGGTCAGTCTCGGGGTGATCTCGGTGATGAGCGGCTTTCTGGCCGTGCGCTCGCTCGACCCGGCCTACTCGGCGAAGGAAGGGCTGCGCTGGCTCGCGCTGATCGTCGCTCTGTGTCTGCTCTACGGCCTGGTCATGAACGGTCTGCCGGCGGGAACCGCCAGCCTCCTGCACCGCCTCGCCTGGCGAAGCGGCATCCAGTGCGCCTCGAAAATCGTGCTGCTGTCGTTGCCGCCGCTCGCGGCACTGGCGCTGCTGTGCCGCCGCGGCGCACCGACCGATCTGCGCCGCACGCCGCTGCTCAGCGGTTTGGCCGCGGCCGCCTGGGGCGCGTTCGTGTTCGTGTTCGCCTGCCCGTTCAACGATCCGCTGTACATCGTGGTGTGGTACGGGATCGCCTGCGGCCTGGTCACGCTCGCAGCGCGGCTGATGATGCCGCGCATCGCGCGCTGGTGAGCCGAGACACGCCCCCGCTCCCCGCGCACTCGATCCGGTGTTCTGTACCGCCTGAAGGACTCTCGACATGACAACCCGCATCCCGCGTATCGCGCCGTCGGAAATCACCCCGCCCGAGACGTACTTCAACCGGCGCGCGTTCCTCTCCGCGGCGCTCGCCGCCGGCGCCGGCGCATCGCTCGGTCGAGCCGCCGCCGCCGTCGTGCCGGCCGCCGCCGGCGCTCCCCTTCAGTACCGATACAACGCGGCCGACTCCGTCGCCGCGCTGGTGCATGCGCCCGATCAGGACGAGACGCCGAACACCTGGGAGCAGATCACCCACTACAACAACTTCTACGAGTTCGGCACCAGCAAGACCGATCCGGCGCGCTACGCCGGACAATTGCAGACCCGTCCGTGGAACCTCACGGTCGCCGGTGAGGCCGAAGTCACCGGCGACTTGCCGCTGGAGAAATTTCTCAATCCCTACGCGCTCGAGGAGCGCATCTACCGCTTCCGCTGCGTCGAAGCCTGGTCGATGGTGATTCCCTGGGTGGGCTTTCCGCTCGCGCAGCTGCTGAAGCAGTTCAAGCCCACTTCGCGCGCCAAGTACGTCACGTTCGAGACGCTCTACCGCCCGAGCCAGATGCCCGGACAGCGCGTGCCGATCCTGAAATGGCCCTACCTGGAGGGGTTGCGCATCGATGAGGCGATGAATCCCCTCGCCTTCATGGTGGTCGGACTGTACGGGCGGGTGCTGCCGAACCAGAACGGCGCACCGCTGCGACTGATCGTGCCGTGGAAGTACGGCTTCAAGAGCATCAAGTCCATCGTGCGCATCGCCTTCACCGAGCAGCAGCCCCAGACCACCTGGAGCCTCGCCGCACCCAACGAGTACGGCTTCTATGCCAACGTCAACCCGCAGGTACCGCATCCGCGCTGGAGCCAGTCCTCGGAGCGGCGCATCGGGGCGTCCCTGTTTCACGAACGGCAGGCGACACTGATGTTCAACGGGTATGCCGAGGAGGTCGCCTACCTCTACCGGGGCATGAACCTGCACCAGGACTTCTGAGCACCGAGCCGCACGCGCCCATGAGTGACCTTCGCACTACCCTACCCCGGCCGTTCCTCGGATTGACCGTCGAGCGGCGTTACCGCTTCCTCTACAAGCCGCTGGTGTTCCTCGCCTGCCTGATCCCGCTGGCGTGGATGACCTGTGCGCTGTTCGGCTGGTTCGGCTTCAGCGCCGGGGTCGATCAGGTGAAATTCCTCGAGCTGCGCTGCGGCAAGACGGCGCTCAACATGATCCTGCTGACGCTGCTGGTCACCCCGGTGCGCCAGCTCG
>JAKBBE010000172.1 GCA_021826035.1 Pseudomonadota bacterium
GGCAGAACGTCCTCGACGGCGAGTTCTTCGTACAGAACGATGGTATCGGCGGTGTCGAACATGATCTGTCGGCGGGCCCGACCGCGCGCCGCTCAGCCGGCGTTCGGCAGCGAGCTGACCCGCGGCGGGTTGTGCGCTTCCTCGTAGAAGAACCGGCGCACCCGCATGGCCTGCTCGAGGCGCCCGCGCCGCACGTAGGTCTGGTAGAGCAGATCCTTCATGACCTCCAGCAGCACGCCAGCCTCATGGCTGTGCAGCAACGGGATGCCCGGCCGCGGGTCCGAGGCGATGCCGAACAACACGCTGCGGATCTTCGCGAAGGTGTCCGGAGCGAGCGCGGTGAGGTCGCGCACTTCGTTCAGTGCATCGAACAGTTTGAGCTTGCCGGCCTCACCGAGATCGCTGAACAGCGCCTGAGCGGTGCGCCGACACATCGAGGCGAAGGCATTGTGGGCGCCGCCGGAGAAACACGTCAGCGCTTCCTTGAAGAGCAGCTCGACGTCCTCCGGCAGGTAGGTGCAGTCGAAGCGCTCGCGCGGACGCTCGACCTCGGCGAACTGGGGCGCGAGCTCGATGCGCGTCGGGGCATAGGCGCGGGCGGTGAAGCGCAGGAAGATCGGTGCCAGGCACGCATCGCAGCGCAAGACCACGCCGATCTGCGCCGGGCGGTAGGACTGCAGCTCCTGGAAGCGCGGGACCGCGATCGGGCTGGCGTGCGCGAGCACCTGGCAATGCGCGCAGGTGAGCACCAGGCGCTTGCCGTGCTCGCAGATCAGGTGGCTTTCCGGGTCGATGTGGGGCACGGTGGCCTCGCGCTGCTCTTGGTCTGGTCGCCACAGCCGGCCCATGATCATAGCCCAACGGCGGCGGGATTGCCCTGATGGCGGTATCGGGCCCTGCGAGCGTGCCGTCCGGCCGCCTACCCCCCGCCGATCAGGTGGGTCAGGTCGCGCAGCACGCGCGGCAGCCCGATGTCACTGCGCGCCAGCAGGTAGCGCATCTCCCACTGCGGCTCGAAACGCTCGAAATACGGACGCATCTGCTCCAGGCGCTCGAAGTGCTCCCCGTGGGTGAACACGAGCCGCTCGGCCTGCTGCCAGGCCGGAGCGAGCACGGCGCCTTCCGGGTCGGCGAGCGGCACCAGCCCGAGGTTGGCCCAGCGATAGCCCTGCGCGCGGGCCCACAACAGCGTCTCGATGAGCAGGTAGCTCGTGGTGCCGATCGGCGCCTGCGGCAGCACCCGAATGAAGTCGACGGCGATTTCTTCTTGGTCGCCGGCAGGCCAGAGGTTGGCGAAGGCGATCGGCGCGCCGCCGCGGCGGATCACCGCCACGGGAAATCGTTGCAGGTAGTGTGCCGAGAAATGCCCGACCGCAAAGCGCCGCTCGCCCGTGGCGTGGCGCGCCAGCCAGGCCTGCGCGACGCTGCGCAGCTCGGTCAGCAGCGGCGCCGGTGCCGGCGCGCCATGGGCCTCGAAGGACAGGCCCGCGCGATGCGCGTACTGCACGGCGTGGCGCAGGTCGGCGCGCTGTGCGCCGATGAGCGAGAGGTGCTCGAGCCGCACTCGCGCCTGTGCGCCAATGGGCAGCGCGGCGAAGCCGAGGTCCTCGTAGGCCCCGAGCCACGCGCTGCCGGCCTGGAAGAACACCGGCTCGCCACCGTGACGGTCGGCGATTTGACAGAAGCGCCACAGCAGCTCCTCGCCCCCGGCCCGCTCCCCGACCGGATCTCCGAGCGCGATCCAGCTGCGCCCGGCGACCTGGTAGGCGAGGAACGCCGCATCGGCGAACAGCAGACGCTTGTCACCGCTCAAGGCGGCATTGGCGAGACTCTGCGCGCTGTGCTCGATCACCTGTTGCGCTCGGGCGAGGTCCGCGCCGCTCGCCTCGGCGGGCTCCGCCGGCGCCGCTCGCAGGAGGTTGACCGCGATGAAGCCGGTCGCGAGCAGCGCTGCCGGTAGCACGGCCGCGAGCCGCGCGGCCGCTGCGGCATGCGCCGCGCCGTGCTGCGTCAGCAGCCCGATCCACACACTCAGCACCAGCACGCCGCCGACGGCCCAGAGCCAGGCCGGCGTGAACCGCTCCTCGATGATCCCGCTCGGGCGATAGAACGCATCGCGCCCGAGCCACAGCACCACCAGCACCAGCGCCAGGAGCGGGGCCTGCTCGATGAACAGACCCTGCGCGGGCGAGAGCGCGATGGTGAACACCAGCAGCCGCCAGGCGAGGGTGTACGCCGAGCGTACGCGCCGAAACAGTGCGCGCGAGAGCAGCATGAGCGCCCCGCCCGCGAGGCTCGCACCCAGCCCGGCCATCACCGGCACGGTCTCGGGCAGCGTGCGCCCGAGCAGCGGGATGCGTACCGCGAGCGGCGGCCACAGCGAGGCGACCACGAGCAGCGCACCGGCGAGGAACACCAGCGATCCGGCGATCTGCGGTGCGAGCGGGGTCACGTAGATCGCCGCGTGGGCGCGCGCACGCGCCAGATCGCCTCTGCGCGAGTGGACTTCCTGCCAGCCGAACAGCGCCGCCCCGATCAGCAGCGGCGCGAGGTAGTACACCGCGCGAAATGCGAGCAGCGCGCCGAGCACCGAGGCGGTGGGCGCCCCGCGCAGCGCGAGCAGCATCACGGTCTCGAATACCCCGATGCCACCGGGTACGTGACTGAGGATGCCGGCCGACAGGGCGATCACGTAGCTGCCCATGAACGGCGCGAGCGCAATGTGCGCGTTCGGCGGCAGCAGCCACCACAGCACCGAGCCCTCGACGCTCAGATCGATCATGCTGAGCAGCGTCTGTCCGGCACCGAGGGCGAAGCCGGGCGCACGCAGCACCCAGCCGCGGATCTCCAGGGCGCGCTGCGAGAGCCCGGCCCAGATCAGATAGGCGCACACGGCCAGCAGCAGCGCCACGCCGAGCAGTTCGGTCCAGCGGACCGGCACGCCGAGCGCCGCGGCGGCGAAGCGCGCGGAGAAGGTGAGTGAGAGGCCCGCGATGCAGGTCAGGCCGAGCGCGATCGACACGCTGTAGAAGACCGTGATGGCGGCGACCTCGACCGCGCTGATCGCAGTCGCCGCGTACAGGCGCATCCGCACCGCACCGCCGGTGAGCGCGGAGAATCCGAGATTGTGTCCGAACACCGCCGCGATGAATGCGGTAAACAATACGCGGCCGTAGTGCAGGCGCTTGCGCACGTAGCGCAGCGCCAGCACGTCGTAGCCGCTGATCAGACAGTAGCTGGCGGCGGTGAGCGCGAGCGCCGCCAGCACGTGTGCGCGCGGGATGCTGCGCAGGTGCGAGAGGATGTCGGCCGGCCGCAGCCGCGCGAACTCGTGGTGCAGCACGAGTCCGGCGGCCGCGAGCACCAGCAGTGCCGCGAGTGGCCCGACCCAGCGCAGCACCTCGAGCATGCGCGATGCGCGCTCACCCGAGTGTGCGGCCGGTGTCGCGGCCACTAGCGCCTCCCGGCTCCCGAGGCGGCGCAGCGTGCGCCGCGGTGCCCAACGCTGCTCGCTGCGGCGGGCGCTGGCACGTCAGCGGGTCAACGGCTTGTAGCGGATCCGGTGCGGCTGGGCGGCCGCATCGCCCTTGCGTCGTTTGAAGTCCTCGACGTACTCCTGGTAATTGCCCTCGAACCACACCACCTGCGAGTCGCCCTCGAAGGCCAGGATGTGCGTGGCGATGCGGTCGAGAAACCAGCGATCGTGCGAGATCACCACCGCGCAGCCGGGGAAGTTCACCAGCGCTTCCTCGAGCGCACGCAGCGTCTCGACGTCCAGATCGTTGGTCGGTTCATCGAGCAGCAGGACGTTGCCGCCGGCGCTGAGTACCTTGGCGAGGTGCACGCGGTTGCGCTCCCCGCCGGAGAGCTCCCCGATGGTCTGCTGCTGCTGTGCGCCCTTGAAATTGAAGCGTCCGACGTAGCTGCGCGAGGGGGTCTCGTAATTGCCGACTTTGATCATGTCGAGGCCGCCGGAGATCTCCTCCCAGACGCTCTTGCGGTCATTAAGCGACTGGCGCGACTGATCGACGTACGCGAGCTTCACCGTCGGACCGATGCGGATCTGGCCGCCGTCGGGCTGCTCGGCGCCCGTCAGCATGCGAAACAGCGTGGTCTTGCCCGCGCCGTTCGGTCCGATGATGCCGACGATGCCCCCGCGCGGCAGACTGAAGGACAGATTGTCGATCAGCAGCCGATCGCCAAAGCCCTTGCGCAGGCCGTCGGCCTCGATCACCTGATCGCCGAGCCGCTCCCCGGGCGGGATGTAGATCTCGTTGGTTTCGTTGCGCTGCTGGAATTCCTTCGAGGCGAGTTCCTCGTAGCGCTGCAGGCGCGCCTTGCTCTTCGCCTGGCGCGCCTTGGGGTTCTGGCGCACCCAATCCAGTTCGTGCTCGAGCGTCTTGCGCAGTGCCTCGCGCTCGCGCTCCTCGACGCGCAGCCGCTGCTCCTTCTGCTCGAGCCACGAGGAGTAGTTGCCGTGCCAGGGGATGCCGTGGCCGCGGTCGAGCTCGAGGATCCACTCCGCGACATTGTCGAGGAAGTAGCGGTCGTGAGTGACGGCGATGACGGTGCTCGGGTACTGCTCGAGATACCGCTCGAGCCACGCGATCGATTCGGCGTCGAGATGGTTGGTCGGCTCATCGAGCAGCAGCATGTCCGGGGCGGACAGCAGCAGCCGGCAGAGCGCAACGCGGCGCTTCTCGCCGCCGGAGAGCGTGGCGATCGGTGTCTCCCAGGGCGGCAGACGCAGCGCGTCCGCGGCGATATCGAGCTTGCGCTCGAGTTCCCAGCCGCCGGCCGCGTCGATCGCATCCTGCAGCCGCGCCTGCTCGGTGAGCAGATCGTTCATCTGCTCGTCGCTCATCGGCTCGGCGAAGCGCTCGCTCAGCTGATTGAAGGCCTCGATCAGTCCGAGCGTCTCCCCGACCCCTTCCATCACCGTGGCGCGCACGTTCCTGTCCGGATCGAGCTGCGGCTCCTGCGGCAGATAGCCGATGCGGATTCCGTTCTGAGGCCGCGCCTCGCCGTCGATTTCGGTGTCGATGCCACCCATGATGCGCAGCAGCGTCGATTTGCCCGAGCCGTTCAGGCCGAGCACGCCGATCTTGGCGCCGGGGAAGAAGGAGAGGCTGATGTCGCGCAGGATGACGCGCTTCGGCGGCACCACTTTCGACACCCGATTCATCGTGTAAATGTACTGGGCCATGCAATCTCTGCTGCGGCTTAAGGGGGCGGCCGGGGCAGCGGCTG
>JAKBBE010000173.1 GCA_021826035.1 Pseudomonadota bacterium
ACAAGCGCGGAGTGGGCCATCTTGAGGTCACAAGCTGTGACCTCAAGTTCCCGGCACGGCGGCCGTCGTTATCCGCCGTACGCCTTCACCGAACAGGGCGTAGCCATGCTCTCGTCGGTACTGAGAAGCCGCCGCGCGATTGCCGTCAATGTGCAGATCATGCGAGCCTTCGTACGCATGCGCGAACTGCTAGCCTCCAACACCGCTCTGTCCCGCAAGCTCGATCAGCTCGAGCGAAAGTATCAGCATCACGACGAGGCCATCAAAGCCATCCTCTCGGCTATACGCGAATTGATGGCCGTGCCGGCTCCAAAGCACCGCCCGATCGGCTTCACCGCCAATTTGGGGCAAGACTAACAGCCGCATCTTCTCCGCGTCATGCTGTCTGTGTGCTGTACGGGAGAAGGGCCTATGACCTGAATGCCCGCATTTTATCCGTCACCGGTCGTTGAATGCGTGATACGCCCAGCGGCCGCTTCGGGTCGTGAGCTGGCGTCGGCAGAGCCGGGCCTGGAGGAGATTCAATCTTCGTTCAATGCAAGCGCAAACGAGACGGCAGCTGCCGTCTGTTTCATCTTGTGACGCGACAATCGGGCAATACGATCGCCAATCTGTCCCTTGGGTACGGTCTGAAGGTTGTCGAAGTTCGCCGCACAGGTGTGGGGAAGTCCGTCTTCTTCAGTCAGCACCGCTTCGGTCGGGACGCTTTGGATCGTCGAAGTGATTGGCGCAATGGTGACGGAGTTCAGGACCGTGATTGCAGAATCGCGGGTGAGAATCAGCACGGGGCGCTTCTTATCGGGCGTCCTGAACGTGTACCAGCAGACGTCGCCTCGGTTCACTGAGCGCCCCAGTCCTGTTCGCTCAGCCAGACGTCGAACTCCCCAGGGACCACTGGATGGCGGGCATAGCCGTGCGCGTGACGCGCCTCCTCGTCGCGGAGGCGCTGTTGACGAATTTCGGCTTCAAGGGCGTGCCGGATGAAGGCCGAGCGCGTAGTCCTCCTTTCGCGGCTCATCTTGTCGACCAGCTTGAGGAGCTGATCATCAATCGTCATCTGAATCGTTTTCACGGCTGTGAAGTTGAATGTGGAACGCGATCGACATCGTACTCCACATAGGTTGCCAGTACCGCATCCAGCGAATGGCCGTCCCGAGGCCTCATAATGCCGGGGTCGAGGGTTCGGGTCCCTCCCTTTCCAGTACTCCCCAGCGCGATGGACTGTGCTCCCTCGCATTGCGTCACTAAAAATGTTACCGGCTGGGGTTGTTGCCTCACGTAAAATGCCACCGGGATCTTGAGCGGTACCATGTCCCTCTCCATTACCTGGGGGGGCCATGGCTACGAAGATGACGCACACGGCGCGCATCGAACTCACCAACGCAGTCCGCCGACGCTGTGGCGTCGCCACCGGCGCCGAGAAGCGCAAGATCCTCGACGAGTTCATTGCGGTGACTGGCTACCATGAGAAGTCAGCGATTCGAGCGCTGAACGCCGAGCCTGTCGCCAAGACGCGGCAGACCCGCATTCGACCGTCGCTGTCGACGAGGCGGTGCGGAGCCGCGTTGATCGTGCTCTGGGAGGCCTCCGACCGGGTATGCGGGAAGCGCCTGCGAGCGCTGCTGCCGGTCCTGGTCCCGGCCTTGGAGCGCAACGGCCATTTACATATTGCTGAACCTATCCGGCAAAAGATCCTGGCCATGAGCGCCTCGACGATTGGCCGATCGCTGCGAGTACTGCGCAGCGCGACGCGCTTGAAGAATGCCCACCGCGCGATGCCCGCGAGCGCATCGATCCGGTGAGCATCGACTGTGCCCGGGGGGACGGGTAAATGTTCGCGTGAACACACCGCCCGACGTGCCTCGGTTCGAGCTCCGACCCGCGGCCCGGGCCCAGGCCCATTTGCTGGAGCTTATGACTGTCCAGGTCCAGCGCCAGGGCAATCTTCCCCGGTCCCGCCGCGGCAACTGCGCAGCCCCCTGCCACAGGCTCCGCGGAATCGCCTCGTCCGATTGTCTAGGCGCTCGCCACGCTTCGAACTGTCGGCGCAACCCCGGTAGCCCAGAAGCCCAGCCTGCCGCGCTTTGCCTCTCGCCATCGGTCCGTTAACCGCGCTGGAAAACCCGGATCGAATCTGTGTGCACTACCTCCGCTCAGTCACGCACGTCTTCCGCAAGCACACGATTTCCTTCTCCGGCGGCGCCGCATCGCCCGCCTTGATCGCATAGGGCAGCGCATCATCGACTAGGTGAACCAGGAATCGGCCCGGCCGCTCCTCAAAGATCATGTGCGCGGAGCCGGAGAACTCCACCAGCCGCTTTGAAGGGGCGTGCAGGCGCTTGAACCACTGGATGACGAGACTCGATGGAGTGGTATAGTCATGCATACCAACGAACTCGATGACCGGACAACGAAACCGTGTCACATGATCGAAGTTCGCCGTTAGCAGCGGCTGAAGCAGGTATTTCAGCGAGAACCGACTGCCGGATTGGATCGCCTTAAGGTCCCTGGAGTTGTAGTCTGGCGAGAGCCGCCAGGTACGATAATCCCACTCAAAGTTGTGCCGACCGTATGCCAAGCCTCCGTAGTACATTTCCCACTTGCTGCGCACCGACACCTTGCGAATGGTCAGTACTCTACCGGGATACGGTGCAATGGCCTTCAGCTCACGAATCGCCTCGGCATTGTGATGCTCCTGTGCCTGACGTAGGGTCCACGCATAGCCGACCTCTTCTCCGCGGCGCATATTCACGATCTGGCCGACACCGATATAGGCGTAGAACCAATTGGGATGACGCTGCGCCAGCATTACGCCAAGCACAGTGCCCCAGGAATGACCCAGGATGAAAATTTTCTTCTTATGGAATCGCTTGCGCAGGTATCGAACGAGGTCCGCCGCATCGTGAGCCATGCCTGCGGCGCTCATGCCCGGTGCCATCTGTGCCGGTGTATTCGCCTCGTACGTCTTGCCGGTGCCGCGCTGATCCCATTCGACGACGGTGAAGTAGTCCTCCCACGGGGGCTGGAATGTCCATGCGGCCGGCATCTCCGGCGAGCCAGGCCCACCATGCAGGATCAGAAGGATCGGGTTGCGCAGGTCCTGGCCGCGGATGGAGATCCATTGCCTTATCCCGCCGATGGGCACATAAAGATGTTGCTGGATCCCTCGCGGCGAGACGATCCTCTCTCGCGTCGCGATAATGTCTTTGACCGTCGCCAGTGAAATCTGGCGCGGTGCGGCATGCGCAGCGCCGCAAAGAAAACCCAAGCTCATCGCCAAAACCACGCCCTGCATCTGTCGCCTAATCCACATAGCATCCTCACATCGTCTCACTGAGTCTGTCGACCCGACTGGGACACCGGCATCCCATTTGGGGCATTTCGATAGAGAACACCGCGTGCGAGGAAAAGTTGCCGATGGGTACGGAAGCGAGA
The DNA here is from genome assembly GCA_021826035.1 of Pseudomonadota bacterium. The sequence goes on from JAKBBE010000173.1 coordinate 3,436, forward strand.
TGCTGGATAGTCTGTGCCTGGAGTTCCACAATTGGCTTTTTGCACGCCAAATCGTGCCCGGCTTCGCCGCGCCGCCTGAGGCGCACGCCCCTCACCACGGTCGCCACCCCGGTCCGCTCTCCCTCAGGACACCCAGCCTCGGGTGATACCCACCACGTTCGCCCGCGGCAAATTCCGGTCACCCCCAACCGGGACCTACATCCCGGTGCCCCGCTTTGCAAGAACGGGGTTCCCAGCGTGCTTATCTGCAGCACGCAAAGGAACTGCAAGTATCTAATTTTGCTTTAGATTGCCAGTCGCGTGTTCTCTGATTTTTGGCGAGGCGCTGGCTCGAAAAAGCAACTACCTGATTTCATTCATCGTGCGCGCCGCTATCGTATTTCGGTAGCCGCGTTCCTTCCGGTCCCCCGAACCGATCGTTACGGCAGGGCGGGCTTTCGTGAGTGAACGTCGGTGAGCCGGTAGTGACGCATTTCTGCGATCTCCGGCATGAATCCGCGAATGGCTTCCAGAAAGACCGGGAAGTGGGGACCTTTGCGGAATGTCTGCAAGTGAGCCTCCGTGGAAAGCCACTCGATGCGCAGAGTCCAGGACTTCGTATCCTCCTCGCATTGGGACAACTCATAGGCCAGACATTCCGGTGACGCATCGAGTTGCTTCGCGGCGGTGACATACGCTCGGTGAAGTTCCTCGCCGCGGAACTGATCGGCTACCGTGTAGCGAATGTATTCGACAATCATGACAGTGTTCCACTCCAGCCTGCCAACGTGAATGCGAAGGTCTCACCGCGCTTCTGATTCACGGCCAAGTCAATCCACAGCATCGCAATCGCTTCGAGGTAGCGCGCATTTCGCAGCGGACCGACATCAACGGGTCGAAGTCCCGCAGCAGTGACCAACGGGCGGACCACTTGTTTGGCGGTTGCACTGTCGCTGCAAAAATATCCATCAGCCGTGCGGCCGTCAATCTCGCCCTTGCCAAGCAGGGCGGCTCCAATGGAATTGAAGGCCTTGACGATCTGTGCGTTGGGGTACCAGCGCTGAATCTGTTCCGCGGCGGACGTAGTGGTGCCCAGCACAAGACCGTCAAGGCCCGCGGAAAGCGGGTTCGTGCAGTCGATCAATATCTTGCCAGCAAGATCTCCGCACGAACCAAGAGCTACTTCGGCAGCGGACCAGGGCACGCACAATGCGACCACATCGGCGTCTGCTACCGCTTGGGCGCAATTCTGGCGGTCGGCCACCCGTACTTCGTATCCACCGGCTGTCCATAAGCGTGCCAGCGTACCGCCGACATGACCCGATCCAATTGTCGTAATGAGCATGCCATAAGCGTGGCATGGAAATCGCTGACCGCCAAGAAGGTACTTTTTTGTGGCTATGGTCGTGTAGGCTTGTCCAGATGAGACTCGATGAATGCCCAGTCAAGACTGCCGTCGATGTCATCGGCGGGAAATGGAAGCCCCTCATCCTGTTCGCCCTAAAGGATGGTGTATTGCGTTTCGAGGAACTCAAACGATGCGTGCCCGGATCCAGCCAGAAGGTTCTGACTGAGCAACTCCGGCAACTCGAAGCTAACGCGATCGTTCAGCGATGTGTATTGCCTGGTGCGCAGCCCCACACTGAATACAGTCTCTCGCCCTATGGGGAGACGTTGCGGCCTGCACTGCTTGCCCTTGCGGAGTGGGGAGCCCATCATCGCCTGAGGAACGCTGCGCAGAAGGGGGGGACCTGAACGGCGCCATCGGCTCAGTGCCCGCACGGATCGCAAGTTGGAGAGTGAACCATTCCGGGGGTGGTGTGGCGGATCAC